>PMKP01000309.1 GCA_003157775.1 Myxococcales bacterium
GAAGCGCTCCATCCACATGCCGAGCGTCACCGCCAGCGCGACGAAGATCATGGCGGGGATGGATCGACGCATGCGACGGAACCAGAAGATCTGCGGAATGATGATGTTGCAGGTGATGGTGGTGATGCCGGCCCAGCCGTAGAACCCGCTGATGTAATTCTTGAAGGTGTGCTGGATGTACGGGTTGGCGCTGTACCAGGCTGTGCCGCCCTCCATGACGTACGCGTAGCCCATGATGCACGACATGGCCAGGATGAGTTTGTTCATCACGTCCAGGTGATTGTCGGTGATGAGGTTCGACAGGTTCATGGTCTTGCGCACCACCGTGAGCCCGAGAATCACCATGGCGAAGCCGGCAAAAATGGCGCCCGCGACGAAGTAGGGCGGGAAGATGGTCATGTGCCAGCCCGGCACCAAGGACACGGCGAAGTCGAACGACACCACGCTGTGCACGCTGATGACCAGGCCGGTGGCCAGGCCGGCCAGCAACAGATAGGCCTTGTCGTAGTGAACCCAATGCGAGGCCGCTCCCCGCCAGCCCAGGCAGAGCACCGCGTAGATGCGCTTGCGCCATCCCTCGGGCGCGCGATCGCGCATCGACGCCAAATCGGGCACCAGCCCCAAGTACCAGTAGATCAGCGAAACCAAAAAGTAGGTGCTGACCGCGAAGACGTCCCAGATGAGCGGCGACCGGAAATTCACCCAGATGCTGCGTTCATTGGGATACGGGAACAGCCAGTAGGCTAACCACGGGCGGCCGGTGTGCAGCACCGGGAAGACCGCCGCGCACAAAACCGCGAAGATGGTCATGGCCTCGGCGAAGCGGGCAATAGCGTTACGCCAGCGTGCACGCAGAAGAAACAGGATGGCGGAGATCAGCGTGCCCGCGTGTCCGATCCCGATCCAGAAGACGAAGTTGATGATGCCGAAGCCCCACGCCACCGGCCGGTTGTTTCCCCAGGTGCCGATGCCGTAATAAAGCGTCCAGCCGATGCAGAAGGTGCCTATGGCGAACGCGGTCAGGGTCGCGGCCAGGGCCACGTACCAGGCGCGCGGCGGTCGCCGGGCGGGGAATTGCAGGACCTGATCGTCGAGCGAGCCCGGCGTGACCCTCCCTTGCAAGAGTTCGAGAGGCTGCAGGCCCTCGGGCAGGGGAGCGGTCGCGGACTTCATCGTTCGCCCTCGCCGGATGGATTCTTGAGCGCAGCCAGGTAGGCGATGGCTGGCTTGGTGTTCAGTTCTTCCAGCACGTGAAAAGCGCGGTTGCTGCGCGAGAGTCTGGACACCGCGCTGGCAGGGTTGCTGATGTCGCCGAACACGATGGCGCTGGCCGGGCAGGCCGAGGCGCACGCAGGCACCACGTCCTTGTCGGCGAGATCCCGCCTCTCGCGCTTGGCAACCTGTTCGGCGTTGCGTATGCGCTGCACGCAGAAGGTGCATTTTTCCATCACGCCCCGAGGACGAACCGTGACCTCGGGATTGAACGCCAACTGCATCGAAGCGGGCGTCATGCGAGTGAAATCGAGGAAATTGAAGCGCCTCACTTTGTAGGGACAGTTGTTGGCGCAGTAGCGAGTACCCACGCAACGGTTGTAGGCCATCTGATTGATGCCATCCGGGCCGTGGTTGGTGGCCTGCACCGGGCACACGGATTCGCAGGGGGCGTTTTCGCAGTGCTGGCAGGGCAGGGGCTGGTGGATCACGCGCAGCGAAGCCGCGTTGCCTTCGTAGTAGCGATCGACGCGAATCCAGTGCATGGCGCGGCCCTTGCGGACCTGCTCGGGGCCGACCACTGGAATGTTGTTTTCCGACTGACAGGCCACCACGCAGGCGCCGCAGCCCACGCAGGACGAAAGGTCGATGGCCATGCCCCAGCGCGGACCCTTTTGCTCGAGTTTGTCGTAGAGCGACGGGAGTTCCTCGCGTTCGAGTGGTGGCTTTTGCGCGTACTCGGTCAGCGACCAGAGGCGCGCGATGTCGCGACCGCCCTGGGTGTCGTGATCTTGCGCCAGTGAAAGATCCTGGCGGCCGCCTGTCGGTCTGACAGCCTCGACGGGCGCAACTCGCAGGCCGGCTGCCGGAACGAAGGCCCACGCGCGCGTGCCCACGCCCGCGGCCACGCTGCCCTGCCAGCGGCCATGGCCCAGGGTCAGGCGCAGCACGCCTTCGGCCTGACCGGGCTGGCCCAAGATGGACAGCGCGGGACCATGTCCGAGGCTCACCATGTCGCCGTTTTTCAGATGCAGGCGATCGGCATCGGCGGGCGACAGCGACAATGGATTTCCCCACGAGGTTCTAGCGATCGGATCAGGCAGTTCCTGAAGCCATCCGTTGTTGGCATAGCGACCGTCGAAAAGTCGCGGGTCAGTGTCGAGAACCAGTTCATAGCCGGCGGGGGATGTCTGGGCGGCGCGGGTCGCGGCGCGCGTGCAAGCTTCTCCGTCGAGCCGACGAGGGGCCTGCGGCGCTGGCCGCCGCCGGTACAGGCCGTCGTGCAGGCAGGTGTTCCAGAAACGCGCGAAGGAGATCGGGCTGTCCTTGGGCGCAACTTCGTCTTGCCAGCGTCGCTTGACAAGATCGACGTATGTTTTCGCCAGGGGGCGACCCATTTCTGCCAGGCAGCGCAGAAAGACATCCTCGCCTTGCAGGGTATCGTAGAGCGGCGCCACCACCGGCTGCTGCAAAGTGAGCGCGTCGCCGTGGGTTTCGAAATCGTTCCAACTTTCGAGCCAATGGTTGGTGGGCAGGACCAGGTTGCACGTGGTCGCGGTTTCGTCGTGCAATTGGCCCATGCGAACCCGCAAGGGAACTTTCGCCATCGCGGCTCGCCAGGCACTTCCGTCCGAATCGCCGTCGGGAACGTCGTAGGCAGGGTTCACGTCCCAGAACACCGCCACGGCGAACTGGCCCGCGCCCATGTCCTCGACCAGCTTCTTGAATTCGTCGGGCGTGCTCAGTGCCGGCGCGGTCGACGTGCGGTCGATGACCGTTGCGCCCTCGGCCCCCAGCATGAGGTTCAAGATCAGGCAGGCAGCGTGGGTTTCGGCCGAGGCTGTGGGACCGGCCAGGACCAGGGACCTGTCGCCGGCCGCGCACAGATCCTTCACCATATTATCGAATTCAGTCGCGAACAGCTTGACCTCTGCTAACCGTTCGAGAGCGAAAGGCTCCAGTACGGAAGGCGCCAGTCCCTCGGGCAAGGCACGCCCGCCTTCGCGGTGAACCGCACGCACCAAACCGAAAGCGATGCGTGCCAATGCCGACGGCCGCATCGGGATGCGCACGTCGGCTCTGCTGCCGGTCAGGCTCAAACCGCCCTCGATCGCATACAGACGGTCCATGGCGCCAGCCGAGGAAGCCGGCCGGCGCATGGATGAGAACCCTGCAATGGCAGAAACCGTATCGCCCAGGGTTCCGAGAAAATCGGCTTCCAGCGCGACGACGGTTTGCGCCTTATCGAAGCGATACTGGGGAAGTCCTATTTCGCCGAACAACTCGCGCTGGGCCTGGCGTTCCTGATGGTCGACAGCGGGCTCCCACGAAATGTGGCGTAGCGAAGGCAAGGCCTCGGCCAAGCGCGCGAGCAGTGCCTTGCGCGTCGGAGAAATCACCGCCGGCGTGACCAGCGCGATGCCCTTGCCTGCCGCAGCTTGAAGAGCGCGCGCAAGCTGCGCGGTCGCGGCCTTCCAGGTGCCCGGCCGGCCGTCGATGAGCAGGGCGCGCAGGCGGTCGGGATCGTACAGGGCGAGCAAATCGGCGGTAGCGTGAAAACTGGTCTTGCCCCGATAGAGCGGGTGTTCGGCGTTGCCTTCGACGTGAATCGGCCGGCCCTCGCGCGCCTTGACCAGCACAGGGTACGCCACTTCGCCCTCTTGGAAGGTGCTGGCGTAGTAGTCAGCCACGCCAGGAACGATCTCTTCCTGTTTCCTAGCGTACGCAACGATGGCCGCATGATTCCGCGTGCAGCCCGCGCCGGTCGCCAGGGCGGCGGAGGCACCGAGCAGGGCCAAGAAGCGCCGCCGGGACAGGCCGTCGGCTTCGCCGCTGGCGCCGAGCACGGGCAGTTTCACGACGCGTTCATCCATGTTTCATCGGTGGCAAGCGAAGCAGTTGGTGGGTCCGGACGTGATCTTCGAGCCTGCGGGCACGGCCTCGTGCGCGTCGCGGTGGCAGGATAGGCAATTCCCCATGCGCATGAGCATCTCGCGCGAGACCTGCTCCATGGTCTGCACTTCCCCGTGGCAACTCTGGCAGGCGATCTCAGCCCCGAGGTGCGGTCGGTGATCGAAGTAGACGTGGTCAGGCAGGGTGTAGACGCGCTGCCATGGAATGGGCTGGTCGGCCGTCAACGCCGCGGTCACGCGCTGGATTTCGGGCTTGTCAGTCCGAGTGACCGCGTGGCAGTTCATGCAGGTTTGCACTGCGGGAACCCCGGCGTGGCGCGAGCGCTCGGCACCGGTGTGGCAGTACAGGCACGGCACGTGGTTGTCGCCGGCATGCAGTCGGTGGGAGAAGGCAATGGGCTGCCTGGGGGAATAGCCTCTTGCGAATCGGTCAGGCTCAGTGGCGTATCCAACCGCCAGCAGGGTAGACAAGACCGCAATCGTCCCAATGGGCAGAACTATGCGCCAGAAGCGGTCTCGTGGATGCACGCGTTCCTCGGGTCGGAGTCTATTTCAGATTCGGGTGGAAGGGATCCTGCTTTGTCCCGGTGTCACAATAGGCGATGAAAGCGTTTCTTTGATGCCAGGAAACCCAGCGAGGTCACAGGGCTTTTCGGTTGAATCTGTGCCCCGCCAAGGCGCCGCACGCCCAGCACGCTTGTAGCTAGCCCTTGTCGTCCCCGCGTCCCAACCGAGCCAGCTCGCGGCCGAAGTGCTGGGCGATGAGGTGCTCTAGGCAGTAGGTCGACCCGTGCAAGCGGTGCCGCTCGCAGTGAACCTTGCGGCATGGCTGCTTGCCTTCCTTCAGTTCACCCAGGTGCTCGGCCAGACGGGCGAGACAGTAGGCGCGCATGGTGGATGCACGGTCGAGGTCCCTGAGCCGACGGGCGTCCACAGGATAGGGCCGGCACAAGATCGGCGGCGCCTCGATCTCCTCGGGCCAGACGGTGACCCACAGCGCGCCACACCCAGGGCACTGGCGCAGCTCCTCCCACTCGGCCACTTCAAGCACCGGCCAGCGCATGACACTGTCATCTTCGAGGCGAAACCAGTCTGGGCGCTCTGCGCAGGGGCAATCGGGCTTCGCTTGCCGCGGGACCGTCATGCGCTCCAGAGTACCGGATAACCGCGGAAGCGCTAGATATGCGAACCCTTTCAGGGTTCCCATGATCGCGTAGGCGAAGGCGGGCTTTGCCCGCCNNGCCAGAGCGCGGGAGGGGATGGGAACCCTTTCAGGGTTCCCATATATCAGATCTCCCGGTTGCCACTATACTAGGCTGCGATGTCTGACGTGCTTCACACCCTACGAGAACGCGGATTCGTACAACAAGTGAGCGATGAACCGGGATTGGCCACCCTACTCGGCAAGGGCCCGATCTCCTACTACTGTGGATTCGATCCCACCGCTTCTAGCCTGCATGTGGGCAGCATGATCCCGCTCATGGCGCTGGCACACCTGGCGCACGCCGGGCACCACCCGATCGCCGTGCTGGGCGGGGGAACCGCCATGGTCGGCGATCCCAGCGGCAGGACCGAGCTTCGACGAATGCTCACGGTCGAGACGATCAAAGACAACCGCGACCAGATTGAGCCGCAGGTCCGCCGTTTTCTGGGCGCCGCCGGCGAGCGCGCCTTGGTGTTGGACAACGCCGAGTGGCTGGTGCCGCTCAATTATCTGGAGTTCCTGCGCGATATCGGGCGGCACTTCAGCGTCAATCGCATGCTGGCCGCCGAGGCCTATCGCCTCCGCCTGGAAAAAGGGCTCTCCTTCATCGAGTTCAACTACCAGCTTCTGCAGGCCTACGACTACTTGGTGCTCTACCGTCGCTATGGATGCGTGCTGCAGGTCGGTGGCGACGATCAGTGGGGAAACATCCTAGCGGGCACCGATCTCGTCCGTCGCCTTCACCAGGCGGAAACCTATGCCCTCACCTTCCCCCTCATCACCACGGCATCGGGCGCCAAGATGGGCAAGACCGCCGCCGGCGCCGTTTGGCTTTCGGCAGAGATAACCAGCCCTTTCGATTTCTATCAGTACTTCGTGAACGTCGACGATCGCGACGTGATCCGCTTCCTCAAGCTGCTCACCTTCCTGCCGCTCGACGAGATCGCCCGCTACGCGGCCTTGCAGGGCGCGGAACTGCGTGCTGCCAAACAGGCGCTGGCCCACGCGGTGACCGAGACGGTTCACGGCAAGAACGCGGCTGACAAGGCGCGACTGGCCGCGCAGGCGGCCTTCGCCGGCGGCGGCACCGGTGACCTCGTGCCGACGTATTCGATCACTGCGGCAAGCGTGGCGGATGGCCTAAGAATCGTGGATCTGTTGCACGCTTCAGGCTTGGCTTTGTCGAAAAGCATAGCCCGCCGATTAGTTGAACAGGGCGGGGTCAAACTGGGCGAGCGCAAGGTGACGTCGGTTGACGACCTGATCAAACCTGAAGAGATCGCCAGCGAAGGCACCCTTCTTCACGCGGGCAAGAAGCACTTGCGCCGGATCGTGGTCGGCGACTAGCCAATATCAAAGCTCCTTTCGCATCCAAATCGCGGTCTTAGATCGTGCCATCTGGTATTCGTCGCTAGCAGCTACCGCCGAGGTCACGTCCTTGCGATCGATGACATCGAAACCGAGCTTCTCGCCAACCAGGCCTTGCGCATCGTCGGTGACAAGGTACAGGTGCAACGCCCCTTCGGCGCGCGCCTTGCGCATGGCATTTTCCAGCAGCAGGTAGCCGAGGCCTTCCCCCCGGCGTTCCGGTGCGACGGCAAGCAGGCGCAGCAAAGCATCGTCTCCGGTGGGCTCGATGGCCACGCATGCGGCGATACCGTCGATGCCCTCGCCCACTGCGGGGATGACCAAGAAGCTTGGCCAGGTGCGGTGCAGGTCAGCGTGGGTGATTCCGACACGGTTGAGCAGGTGGTCGATCGCTCCCTGGTCCTCGGCGCGCGCGCTGCGCACGGGATCGCCCAGCCGTTGCAAGAGCTTGCCATGCAGTCCCCCGTAATCGCCCGAGCTCATGATGACGACCGTGTCTCCGGGGGCCGCGCGCAGAGCCAAGTGTTCCACGGTTGCGGGCACACCGGAGACGAGTCGGGCCGGTACCTCATGGCTGCGTAGATCGGCCGCGAGGCGCTCCACGTCCAGCCTCTCGTCGGCCGGCACCTTTTCTGGGGCGTGCAGCGGGGCCAGCACCACCTCGTCGGCCACCGCCAAGGCGTCGACGAAATCGCTTTGGAAGACCGAACGCCGGCTGGTGGCTGAGCGCGGTTCGAAGGCGACGATCAGCTTACCCGGGCCGTAGCGGCCTTTGAGCGCGCCCAGGGTCTCGCGAATCGCGGTCGGGTGATGGGCGAAGTCGTCGACCACCGTTACGCCAGCAGCCACGCCCGCGATCTCCTGGCGCCTTTTCACGCCGAGGAAATGCCGTATGGCCTGCGTGATGGCCGCTTGTTCGACGCCCAGGACGTGGGCGGCCGCGATTACGCCGGTCAGATTCTCGAGATTGAAGATGCCGGCCATGCCCACATCGAGGGTGCCCATCCCCTTGCCGGCACGCGCCAGCCGCAGAATGGTCCGTCCCCCCAGCTTCCTGCCGGTGACTTCAAAGGTCCAGTCAGCGTCGGCGCCGGGGCGACCGTAGGTCGTGACCCCGCAGCGTGCAGCGCGTGCTACCTCCAGGGCGCCGGGCGAAGCGGCGCACACCACCAGATGTCCGTCGGGCGGGATGAGCGCGATGAATTCGCGGAAGGCATCCTTGACCGCCGCCTCGTTGGCAAAGATATCCGCGTGGTCGAACTCCACCGAAGTCAGAATCACAACTTGCGGTCGGTAGTGCAGGAACTTGGACTTCTTGTCGAAGAACGCGGTGTCGTATTCGTCCCCCTCGACCACGAACTCCGGCCCCGAGCCCAGGCGCCAGGACCGTCGGAAGTTAAGCGGCACGCCGCCAATGAGAAACGAGGGGTCCCGGCCGGCCTGGGCCAGCACAAAGGACATCAACGAGGACGAAGTCGTCTTGCCATGGGTTCCCGCCACCACGACCGAGCGGCGGGAAGTGAGGAACAGCTCGGATAGCAGGGCGGGAAACGAGATGAGCGGGATGCGGCGCTCGCTGGCAGCCAGCACCTCCACCTGGTCGCGCCGGCAGACGTTGCCTACCACCACGCGATCCGGGGCCCAGTCGAGATTCGCGGGCCGGAACCCTTCCATCACCGGGATGTTCTGCTCGGCGAGCTGGGTCGACATGGGCGGATACACATGCTCGTCTGAGCCGCGCACCTCGTGGCCAGCCGCGCGCAGGAGCCCGGCCAAGGAGCCCATGCCGGTTCCGGCGATGCCAATCAGATGCAGTTTCATCGAACGTCAACCTGCGACAGCGAAAAATCTGGGAGAACGAGGCATGGAGGACAAGATCGGGCCTCTATCTCCACCGCCGACGGTCGTCTGTCAACTGGCGACTTTGTTTCTGGGATTCGGAGTAGTTCCGCCGCCGGGCCTGTGACTACTTCTGAACGCCGATGTCCTTCATCGCTTCGAGCTTGCCGAGATCGAGGCCAGAAACCGCGGTCTTGAGCGTGCCAAGATCAACGCCCTGCCCCTTGGCTTCAACCACGAAGCGGCCGCCCAGTACGACCGTGAACTCGTTGGCGCCGCCGCTGCGCTTCGACCCCTTTTCGTGGACCAGCCGGCCGTTCACCTTCTGCGTCCGTTCGAAGCCGTTGTCGTCCTCCCTTTCGCCCTGGACGCTCGCCCACCCGGCGAGCCCGAGAAGCCCGCTTGCCCCGCCCGCGTCCGAGATGTTCAGGGAAACACTCTTTTGAGCGTGATCGCCGTAGGTCGCCGTGGCCTTCGAAACCATCAACCCGGCCATCCCTGACTTCTCGGCGTTGCTGCTGATCTTTGTGAACCCGGCGAACGTGTCGGGAATGAAGGGCTTGAGCTGGTCGATAGCGATCGGGTCGACGTGCTTGCCACCCCCAAGCAGCGTGCCGAGGCCAGCCATGGCCGCGGCGGCTTGCGCGCCAGGATCACCGCTCTTCTTGGCGGCTTCCATCTTTTTGTTGTTCTCTTCGAGGGCCTTGCCCAGTTCCTGCAGCTTCCCCATCGGGCTATCCTTATCGAACTGGACCGAGGCCGTGCGACCGCCCGGCAGGCCGGAGCCGCGCGAGCCGAACATTCCCGCACCGACGATGGCGTTTCCCAGAGCCCCCACGATAACTGACAGAACGATCGCGCACACCACCACAACGGCGGCGTAGGCAATGGCCTTCTCCTGCGGGCACTTCATCAAGCGAGGCAGGCCGAGGTAGAGGAGATAGAGCCCATAGAGTCCCGCGAGTGCAGCCAGCAGCCCCAGCGTCGGCAAGATCTGCAGCACGCCTGCGACCCACCCCGGGGTGTAGGAATACACCGCGACCTTGATCGCCTGCGCATTGTTCTTCTCGGCAGCGAAGCTCGGCGCCAAAGCGTTGATGATGAGTGACAAGATGAAGACGCCGACCAGCGCCATGACGAACGCGTATGCCGCCATGACCAGCCCCGTGACCATGGGCACGCGATAGTTGCCGACGAAAGGCAGGGATCGACCGACGATGGAGCCGCCGATGAAGGCGGCGATCGGCCCGATCGCCGCCAACGGCACCGCGTACCCCTTGAAGAGCTCCGCGGTTGACGGGCTTTCTCCGCTGATCGCGTCCCACTCGGTCTTCGGTTTCAGACAGATACCCTTGACCCGGTTGAAAATCGCCATGTTTCGCCCCCCTTCCTCTTGCGGTGATTAATCAACGGTAGGCGCTCGATGTCAACCAATCCCCGTTCACTGAGGCACACACCGGGGATCCCGCGGGGCCAGCTGGGTCGCGAAGTCCTTGACCACAAGCACGAACTGGACACGGAAATCACGCAGAGCACCCCCGTCCATCATGGGCTGGCCACCCGAGGTATCCCACTTGAGCGCCGACACCACGGTCGAACCGCAGGCATCGAGGCGGCCCCGCTTGCGCTGGGTGAGCCAGGACTCCTCCCAGTCTTTCGCACTCGCGCGATCGCAGGGATGGTCGCTGGTGCCGCACCCGACGGCAAGCACGTCGTACCACCAGTGGCCCTTGGGACCGTACTCGGCGATGCGCACAGAAGGCGTCATGCCCTCGCCCTTCTTGGCCTCGCGGCTTTCGATGAGAAACTCGTGTTTACTGCCTGCGGGCAGGTCGACGTAGAAGCATTCCTCTTCCTTCCCTCTATGGGTCAGACGCCCCAGCGTCGGGGAGGTGAGCACGATCTCCCCCGTGTCCACTGACATGCGGATCTCGAAACGCTTGTGATCCGGGGCCGGCGGTGCGGTCTCGGCGTCCTCCCCAGGCCTGCGGCAGCGGCACTGCCCCCCCTGGCAGCGCGCCCCGGCCAGCGCAGTGGCTTGAGCCGGAGCCGCGAAATCAACATGCTGCGCTGTCTCGACATCGCTGTCGTGCGCGCACCCCACCCCGAGCAGGGGAGCCATCGTTAGTACCCATGGACGCAAACGCATTGCGAACGTAGGATACTACGTTCGTGTCCCCCATTGCCTGCAAGATCTTGTTGTTTTCCTGCCTGCTGCTTTCCGCTTGTGCAACCAGCGACGAAGGCAAGCCGATAAACTTCTCTCTCACGGCCAAGCAGAACTACGAGAAGGGCCTGGATGAGCTGAAGGCCGAGAACTATTCCGAAGCGTCGCGCTACTTCGCCTACGTCAAGCAGAAGTTCCCCTTCTCGAAGTACGCGGCCCTGGCCGAGCTGGCCGCGGCCGACACTGAGTTCGCGCGCGGCAGCTATCAAGAAGCCATCGACGCCTACAAGAGTTTCCTGCGCCTGCACCCGAAGCACGAGAAGGTCGAAGAGGGCTACGTCTCGTTCCGCATCGTTGAGGCCCACGTGAAGGAGATGCCCGACGACTGGTTTCTCACCCCGCCCTCCTCCGAAAAGGACCAGTCCGCGGTGCAGGACGCCCTGCGCGAAATCGACAGCCTCATCTACCGCTTCCCCAACTCGAAGTACTTCAAGCCGGCGCGTGAGTATCGACGCGGGGTCATGAGCCGCCTCATCGACCACGAGGTCTTTGTGGCGCGCTTCTATCTTGACCGCGGACATCCCAAAGGCGCCATCCTCCGCATCAAGGAAGCGTTGCGCCGCTACCCGGATTCAGGTCGCGATGCTGAGCTGCTGCTCACCCTGGGCGAGACGCAGCTCGAAATGGGCCAGCCAGCCACTGCCAAGCAGACCTTCCTGCGCGTGACGCTGGACAACGCTTCGATCGTCGAGGTCAAGCGCGCCGGACTGTTCCTCGACTTCATCAAGCGCCGTCACGGCGATGAGCCCAAGGATGGCCCGTCCCATGGATGAGCGTCTCGTGGAAACTTTCTTGCAGGCTGCCCGCAAGCCTCACATTAGCTAGTGGCCCGCTTCACCCCAACCCCCGATACCTTCTTCGTCGAGGAAATGCCCGCGTACTTGCCCGCGGGGGAAGGGCCACACACCTTCGTGTGGATCGAGAAGCGGGGGCTGACGACCCTGGAGGCGCTGGGGCGATTGGCCCGTACGCTGGGCGTGCAAGCCCGGGACGTGGGCTACGCGGGCATGAAGGACCGCAATGCGACGACCCGACAGTGGCTGAGCCTGCCGGCGATCGAGCCGTCGCTCGCCGCTGCCGTCGAGATGGATGGCCTGCGCGTGCTCGAAGCGCGCCGTCATCGCAACAAGTTGCGCGTGGGACACCTGCGCGGCAACCGCTTCGAAGTTGTCCTCAGCGAAATCGTCACGGGCGAAAGCGACGGCCTGCGTGCGCAGCTCCTCCACATCGCAAACCATGGTCTGCCCAACCGCTACGGCCGACAACGCTTTGGCGGCGCGGGTGACAACGCGCAAGTCGGCATCGAAATCCTGCGCGGCAGCCGGCGCGAGCGGGACACCCGCCGGCGCAAGCTGTTGCTTTCGGCTGTGCAGTCGGCGGTGTTCAACCGGGCGCTCGACCTGCGCGCGTCGAGCGGCGGACTCACTTTGGTGCGGCTGGGGGACGTCCTGCAGAAGACCGAAACTGGGGGCTCGTTCGTGTGCGAAGAGCCTGAGCGCGACCAGGCGCGCGTGGACGCCGGCGAGCTTGTCCCCACTGCACCCCTGCCGGGCAGCCGCACCATGGAACCTCCGGCGGGCACGCCCGCTCGCGCCCTGGAAGACCAAGCCCTGGCCGACCTCGGGCTTGCTCCCGCCGAGTTTGTCCAAGCCGGCCGCGACTTGCCCGGCGCCCGCCGACCGGTGGTGACGCCGGTAACCCTGGGGGAGCTACCGCTGCAAGAAGGCCGCGATGGTCCAGGCACGGTCCGCCTGTTTTTCTCCCTGCCCGCGGGAAGCTACGCCACGGTACTGCTTGAGGCATTGGGCATCGGCATGTAGCTCCAGGTACACGCTCCTTCATGGCCGGTACGCGCCAGATGGTGCCATGGGCTTGCCGTGCCCGGGAATTTCTGAGAGTTTTTAATGGGTTACTGGTCACGCACGCCGGGCTGCCGGGAGAACTAGATCTGCACCCAGACTTCTTCAACTGGTTCCGGCTGCTGCTGGCAAGTGGTGCTTGACAGGAACGTGATTTTCGGAGATTTTGCGACGAATTGACCCACGGGATGGTTACTCGACTGGGGCACCCCATAGGAGGAAGTTATGAACAGGAATCGGCTACTTTCGCCCGGGCTGCTGCTGATACTTGCTGCCGGCTGCGCGACGACGGAGCCCAAGACGGAACAGGTGGAAGGTCCGGCGACCAAAGCGCAACAAACAAGCGCGCAGGCGGCTGCGGCTGCTCCCATGGGCAAACGCTACAAGCGCAAGATTGCCATCACACGTTTTACCAATGAGACCAACTACGGTAGGTCCTTGATGACTGACGCGGACTACGACCGCCTTGGCAAGCAGGTCTCTGACATGCTCGCCAGCCGCCTGGTCAAGTCAGGCAATTTCATGGTTTTCGAGCGCTCTGACACAAACAAACTTCGGAACGAGCAAGCCATATCTGGTGGAAAGATGGTTGGCGTCGATACCGTCATCGTCGGCTCGCTGACGGAGTTTGGTCGTTCCATCGGAGGCAAGGTTGGGTTCCTGAGCGCTACCAAGACCCAGGTCGCCCGGGCCAAGGTCGACATCAGGCTGGTGGACATTAGCACTGGGCACGCGTTCTTCTCGGCCACCGGCGCCGGGGAAGCCAGCACCGAATCCGGGGAAATCGCTGGGTACGGTAGCCATGCGGAATATGACGCTACCTTGAACGACCGGGCCATTGCGGCCGCCATCACCGACGTGATTGACAAGGTTGTCTCCACCTTGGAGGAGAAGCCATGGCGTACGGACATCCTTGATGTCCAGGGCAGCCAGGTGTTTGTTAGCGGCGGCTGGCGTCAGGGGCTTAAGCCCGGCGACAACCTGCGGGTCATGAGCCCTGGGAAGAAGATAGCCAGCAAACAGACCGGGGCGGATATCCAATTGCCAGGCACGCCAGTCGCCACAATTCGGGTCAAGACCTTTTTTGGCAGCACTGAGAGTGACGAGGGCTCAGCCTGTGAAATCTTGAATGGCACGCTCGATGCGACTGCGGCCGGTAATTTCTACGTTGAAGAGGTGAAACCATGAAAAACCACATCATCATCCCTCTGTTTGCCTTGATGGTGGCCCTGGGTTCATGCGCCATGCCGAATACCGCGGTTCGCACGATTGACGACCGTCCGACCCTGGCCATCAAGGGGGCTCCTCTCGATGCAGTTCTCTATGTCGATAATCTTCCCATGGGCGCGGCCAGTCAGTACGACGGTGCCCCGAATACGTTGGCGGTGGAACCGGGGTCGCACACGGTTCGCATCACGGTTGGAAATCAGGTCATCTACGAACAGCGGGTCTTCGTCGAGAGTTCGCTGAAGACCATAATAGTTCGCTAGCCACAGCGGGAGACAACTATGAGAACAACCCTGACATGTTTCGCTTCTGCCATCTGTCTGTCCATGCTTGCCGGTTGTGGAGGACACACTCTGTACGAGTGGCGCGGATACGAAAACAAGCTCTACGACCACTACAAGAATCCGGCCCAGCAGCAGGAGTTCACCGAGGCCATGAAGGAAGTCGTGCTAGGCGCGGAAGCAGAGGGACGGGTGCCGCCCGGCATTTACGCCGAATACGGCTTTCTCTTGTTTGAGCAGGGCAACAGTGCCGCGGCTATTCAGTACTACAAGAAGGAAGCTGCCCGCTGGCCTGAGTCCGAAATGCTCATGGAGAAGATGATCGCCGTCGCCGAGAAGCGCTTCAAGAAACCGGTAGCTCCAGGCCAACCGGCAGTTTCGGTGCCACCCGCCAAACCGGCTGCAGCAGCCCCACAGGAGGTATCACGATGAGACGGTTCTCTCTGTTTCTGTCTTTGGTCGTTGCTCTTGGCCTGTCCGCTTGCGCCCACCAGGAGCCGAGCAGACAGGAGAAGTTCCTGGCCGCAGCTCCTCGTTCAATTCTGGTGGTTCCGGTTGTGAACAAGAGCATTGATGTGACGGCAGCAGACTACATGCTGTCAGCCGCCTCCGTACCCCTCGCAGAACACGGCTTCTACGTCTTCCCGGTCAATCTGGTGAAGCGGATGTTGGAAGACGATGGCCTGTCCGACAGCTCCCTGGTCCACTCGTCATCCACGACCAAGCTCGCGGCATTGTTCGGCGCCGACGCTGTTCTCTACATTACCATAGAGCGGTGGGACGCAAAATACGCGGTGACGTCGACGACATTGACCGTGGGGGCTTCCTATGAGATCCGGGACGCCAAGACAAACAGTGTCATTTGGGAGAACAAGGCACAGGCCGTCCATCAGTCCAACGGCGGCGGTGGTGGTGGTGGTGGTGGTGTTGCTGGCCTTCTTGCCGGCCTAGTGGTCAAAGCGGTAAGTGCGGCAGTGACCAAGGCGGCGCCAGACTACATGCCGCTCGCTCGGCAGGTGAGTTATCAAGCCTTGCATCCCTACCCCGGCAACGGGATTCCGTCTGGGCCATACGCCCCGGTCGCAAAGAACTGACGCAGGTTGCTTCGTCGCGGCCCCACGCCACGGCGACACAAACAGAAGGGCCGGTGTCTGCGGGCAGCGGTCTGCCCTTCGTAACACCACTAGCGTTGCTCTCAACCGCCTAGATTCGCGTCACTTTTCTTGGGACAAGGCGCTATGCGGCACGGCCAGGCAACGGACACCGGCTGGCGGCGTGAATTCCACGGGCAGCCCGCGGCGTGCGTATAAGCGTGCGTCGTAGCCGGTGAAGTACGTGCCGAGCCGACACACGCCCAGGGGGCGGTAGTTCCGGCGCAGGGCACTCTGCCACTCCGGCTTCGGGGGCAGAGACCAGGTTTCAACTACCAGTGTGTAGCGGGCCTGCTCGAGGCGCGCGAGCACCTCGCGAGCCGCGGGCGCGTCGCTGTTCGCTAGTTCTCTGAAGCTGGTTCCCTCGATTTCGGTAGGTTGCCCGACCAGGAAGTATACTAGGTCAGGCGAGCTCACCAAGAAGGGACCGCCGATCCTGCGATGGAAAGCCTGCGCGAAGCCGTACAGGGTCCGTGCGGCGGTCTCGTCAAAGGTCGTGGGCATTGGAAATGTTTGCGTGGCGACCAGTGCGAGCGACAGCGCCGCCATCCCGGCCAGCCCCACGGGCTGCCAGTCCCTGCCGCCTGACAGGGCCCGCGCTGTCCAGCACGCGACGGCGACCACCAGCGCGGCGTAGAGTGGCAGCAGATAGTTCCAGCAAGCCCCAGCCTTGCTGGCCATGGGCAGGATCAGGAGCCCGCCGGCAAGCAGGAGCCAGACCGGCTCCCGAAGCAACCCAGCCTTGGCGAAGCCAGCGGCAAGCGCTGACACGAGCGCCAGCAACAGGACCGGCCAACTCCGTAGCGTGAAGTCGGTCAAGATCTTTATCACCAGGCCAGGCTCGCTGCCGTGCCGCCGCCAGAGCAGATTGGCGCTTAAGAAATCACCCCCGGTGGCAGCCTGCAACAGCGCGAACGTGGCCAGTCCCGAAACAGCCATCGTCGCCGTCAGGCGCCAGGCACTGCGGCGATCCACCAGGAACCATCCGAGCACCAGCGGCAGGCCGTGTACCACTGCAGTGGGTTTGACCAGCGATGCCGCCAAAAGAAGCGCGGTGCCCCCAGCGATCCGCCGACGTGACAGCCGGTCTGCACCAGACTGCAGCTCGCGAGGCAGGAGCAGCACGGCCGACCACAGCCACAGCGCGAGCAGGGGGGTGTCAACCCGCACCAGCATGAACCAGGATGCAATGTCGAAGCTGGCGAGGTACAGGGCGGCTCCTGCGGTCGCCCAAAGCACCCCAGCCCGCCGGCGAATGAGCGCCCCCACGGCAAGAGCGCCCAGGAGCGTGAAAGCCAGGGTCAAGAACCGAGCCCCGGCGAGGGGGTTGGCCAGCCGAACCACAGGCGCAAGCAGCACCGGGAAAAGCGGGCCGTACATCGCCGGAAGCGGGACGCCGCGGTCATTATACAGACTGCCGGGCGCATCGAGCAGGCGACGGGCAAAATCGAGATAGAGGCCTTCGTCCGGGCTCCAGTCCCAAGGGTAGCCGACCAACTCCCAGGCATAGGCGACATAGACCAGGATGACCAGCAGCGAGGCACTCGCGGCGAAGACGGCCGCGGCCAGCCGGAGATGGCGGCGGATTGGGCTGGTCTGTAGCAGAGGACTTTCGACGATCGCGTTCATGCGGGATGTCGCCGCGCATCATCGGCCACAACACTCGTGGGCGAGAGGCTTGGCGTGTTTCTCACGTTGTCACAGACGGCAGCGCAAGTCACCCGCAGCGTCCCTTGCGCCGCCCAGACGTGAGCCCGATGGCCACGGCACGCCAAACGGCCGTGGTAGCGCGGAACGATGACCTTATTTCTGTCGTGCGCTGGCGGTTGTGCGTAGGCGAAGCGCATTCAGGCGGATAAACCCACCCGCGTCGCGCTGGTCGTAGGCGCCGCGATCATCTTCGAAGGTCACGATGTCGGTGCGGTAGAGCGATCGGGGTGCACTGCGACCGATGAGGGTGAGGCTGCCCTTGAAAAGCCGCAGCCGGGCCGTGCCGGTGACTGGCTGGTTCACGTCGTCGACCAGCTTCTGCACGGCCTCGCGCTCAGGCGAGAACCAGAAGCCACGATACACCAAGGTTGCGTACTCGACCGCCAGTGTGTCGCGCAGCCGCATGGCCTCGCGATCCATGGTCAACGACGCAACTCCGCGGTGAGCCTTGTAGAGCAGAGTTCCGCCCGGCGTCTCGTACACGCCGCGGCTCTTCATCCCCACGAAACGGTCTTCCACCACATCGGCGCGACCGACCCCATGCTCGCCCGCAATCTTGTTCAGTTCGGTCAGCAGCGCCGCGGGCAACAGCGGTTTGCCATCCACGGCCACCGGCGTCCCCCGTTCAAAAGAAATCGACACCTCGCGCGCCTGATCCGGCGCACGCCGCGGATCCACGGTACGCTGGAACATCTCGGCCGGCGGCTCAGCGTCGGGATCTTCCAGGATGCCGCCCTCGTAGCTGGTGTGCAGCAGGTTGCGGTCGATGGAATAGGGCTTGGCTGTGCTGGCCTCGACCGGGATGTTGTGCGACTGGGCAAATGCGATCAATTCGGAGCGCGACTTGAAGTCCCACTCGCGCCAGGGTGCAATGATCTTGACCGACGGGTTGAACCAGTAGGCGCCCAGCTCGAACCGCACTTGATCGTTGCCCTTGCCGGTGGCGCCGTGGGCGATGGTGTTGGTCTTTTCCTTGGCCGCCACTTCCATCAGACCGCGGGTGATGCAGGGGCGGGCCAGCGAGGTGCCCAGGTAGTACTCACCCTGATACAGCGCAGCCGCGCGCACCGCGGGAAACACGAAATCGCGCACGAACTCCTCGCGCTGGTCGAGAACGTGGCAGGCCACCACGCCACAACGCAAGGCTTTCTGCCGCGCGGCCTCTAGGTCCTCTTGCTGCCCAACGTCCGAGCAAAACGCAACCACCTCGGCCTGGTACTTCTCCCGCAGCCAGCCGATGGCCACAGAGGTGTCGAGTCCTCCAGAATAGGCAAGAACGATCTTCATGCGCGGACGACTACCAGAGTCGCGGAAAAAAATCTAGCATGAGCCAAGGTGCTGGGATTCGGAGTGGCGAGCGCGGTGGTGGGTAGCGGTGAGGGTGGCAGGGGCGGTGGCGGTTGCCGGTAGGGCGGGCTCGAGGCCATTGACCGTCTCGTGTAGGGGCGACCTGCGGTCGCCCACGTGGCTTGGGCCGCGGCGGTGTCAGGGATGGGTCAGGCGCCAAAGAATGGCGAGGATGGAATCAAGCAGGGCCAGCGCTGGCGTGACCGTGGCTTGGTCCACATCACCCCAGGCCAGCGCGACCGCCAGGTGCGCACGGATTTCCCTGGCAGAGCCAGCCGCGATTCGATAGTGGTGCAGTCGGTCCTGTCCCACGCGCCGGGCGCCTTCGGCGATGTTGCCCGGCACTGACGAGCCAGCGCGCTTGAGCTGCGCCGCCAGATCGCGGTCGTGTTGCCGGATGCGCCCCTTCGCCGGGCGGAGCGCGCGGATCATCTGCAGAGCCATTTCATAGACCTCGAAGCGTTTCATCGGGACCTCCGTGCGGCCGCAAACGGGCCGTCGAGCAGCGATCAAGGTCCCCGAGCCCGGCGCAAGCACGAAACGACAGCGTCGGCGCGAAACCATCTCGGCCGGTGGCGGAGGCGAAGACTCTCGGGGAGACGAGCTGGCGTCCCGACGTAGGCCACCCAGTGGTGCTTGCGAAAAACACCGTAGGGCGCGAAGCCGGATCCCAACGCAAAGCTGGGCGGACTCGGGCGTGTAGCATCTAGATCGACCGCTTGCCGCGTGAGAATATGCATCCTCGGCCAAGTCCCACGCAATCGAAGACGAGATACTCGTGAAGCTGTACGAAAAGTGTGTGTACGCGATTTTAGACGAGGACAGGTTGCTCGAAGCAGATCAGGGAGACCTCCCCTCGAATCCCGTGCTTGAGCGCAGGCAGTGGACCGGTGCCAAGAGCTGGCTTGAAATCGCGGCAGAGCTTGGCGAGAAGGTTCCAATCGTGTTCGCGGACGCGAAATGCGTCCATCGTTGGCTTGGGTGGGGCGTGCTGACGGACTTGGCTCTTTCTCACACAGGCGACTCGTACGGGGAAACCAGGTACCGCTTTCAAGGCTTGAGACCACCTCTTGAGGAGCCCCGTTCAGCCTTTCGCCTCGTATCGAATAATAGGCCGCTGTCAGAAAGTCACATTCGTTCATACGTCCAGTTCAAGACGCCGGCATTTCTTCAGGGAATCGCGGACGACAGTGGACCCCTCCTGTCCCAATGGCTCTGCCAACCAGAGGCTGTGGCTCACGTTTTCGGCGCTAGCTTTGACGACGAAGACCGCCGGCGCGAGGCGAATGACGTTCTGAAGCACGCGATCTCCATCATCGAGTCGGCCGCCCCAGAAAATTGGCGAATCTGGCTGACCCCGGGACGAATCCGCCTCGTAGTTGGGGATCGCGTAGTCGTCGATCTCGGTAGCAGGCGCAACGAGTTCCTCTTCCAGGTCGGCGCGGAGAGTGGAGATGATGATACAGACGAGGACTTGCCCCTCGGTGAACTCTTCAACAAGTACGAATCCGCGTATCTTCGACACGTGAGCAGCCTGCAGAAGGCGCCGCAGGATGACCAGCGCTACTCCAAGCTGGTCCTGGGCTACCTCAGAGGGAACCCTGCTCGGGAATGGCCCGCAACACCAAGGTTGACGAGCACCGACCTTCCCGAATTGCAGCAAGTCGAGGCATTGGTTGAGGCATTCGACCCCACTGATATGCGTGATGGTCGTCGCCGGGTGTTGGCGACTCTGATACGCCGACGAGGGCAGTCAGCCTTCAGGCGTGAACTTCTGCACGCCTACTCGGGTTGCTGTGCAATTTCAGGGTGGGCTGTTGAAGATGTGCTCGATGCAGCTCACATTCTTCCCTACAGGGGCGACCACACAAATCACGTGACCAATGGACTGCTCCTTCGAACAGACCTGCACGCGCTTTTCGACCTGAACCTCCTGCGGGTCGACCCCGAATCGCATACCGTCCTGCTTGACGCTCGACTTCTGGACAGCCCGTACGCGGAGTTCCATGGTCGAGCCCTTCGTCTGCCCGTAGATGCTGCGCAGCGGCCGTCCCAAGCCTGTCTACGCGAACGCTTCAACACAAACTCTGAATGAGGTGTCTCGTCGAGATGTCGCGGACTGCTTTCCGCCCGAATCCGCCGCCGCTAAACACAGTTCACACGCTGCGCATGGACGCGGTAAGGTCGGACGATGTCGCGCGTTGACCAAGCCAAACTTCTTGCAAAGACATCGTCCCAATTATCGGGGGCGACATTTCTGGCCGCAATTGCACTTTTTGGAGATCGAAAGATGAACGCAGCGTTGTTATCAAGCATTGCCTTCCTAGTGGTCGCGCTCATCTTTCATCTTGTGGCAGACTGGTACGAGCCTGAAGAAGTAAAGAACCGCCAGTTTGCAAAGAACAAGCGCAAGTTGATTGAGGCGCTCAAGAGCCAAGACCCCGAGGTTTTGGAGATGGAGCGATCCAATGATCTTGAAGATCCACTGACCCGCGAAGCTATGGAGACGATCAAGCCGAAGGCAACAAAGCCATGACGTCCCAGCAGGAGCTACACTGCCTCCAACTTGGGCGCGTAGGCAAGAAACCGCCACCGGCCGGGATGGTTTCGCGCTGACCCTGTCGTTTCGTGCTTGCGCCGGGCTCGGGGACCTTGATCGCTGCTCGACGGCCCGTTTGTGGCCGCACAGAGGTTCCGATGAAACGCTTCGAGGTCTATGAAATGGCTCTGCAGATGATCCACGCGCTTCGCCCGGCGAAGGGGCGCATCCGGCAACACGACTGCGATCTGGCGGCACAGCTCAAACGCGCGGGCTCGTCAGTGCCGGGCAACATCGCCGAAGGTGCCCGGCGCGTGGGACAGGACCGACTGCACCACTACCGAATTGCAGCCGGCTCTGCCGGGGAAATTCGCTCACACCTGGCGGTCGCCCTGGCCTGGGGTGATGTGGATCAAGCCACAGTCACCCTGGCGCTTGCCCTGCTTGATTCCATCCTCGCCATTCTTTGGCGCCTGACCCATCCCTGACACCGCCGCGGACCAAGCCACATGGGCGACCCCAGGTCGCCCCTACACGAGACGGTCAATGGCCTCGAGCCCACCGTCCCGGCAACCGCCACCGCCCCTGCCACCCTCACCGCTACCCACCACCGCACCCGCCACTCCGAATCCCATCAAGGCGGAACCATGTCCACCGCCTGAGCCCGTCGCAGGGCTGCCATCAGGCGCAAGGCATCGAAACGCGGCATGCCGGCGATGTCGAGCAAGTCACCCACGCTGAGCATGCCGTCCATGCGTGACATGAGGAAGGCCGCGCGGTGATCGAAGCCACGCGTGGCCAACTCCTCCGAGGGCATGGCGCCGATGGGCGCACACTTCATGTCACCGATGCAGGCGCAAAAGGCGCGCTCGAAGAGCGAGCGCGTGGAATCGACGATGCCGTCAACTCCCGGCGAGCCGCCATGCTCGCCCAACTGCAGGGCCAGCTCGGCAGCCAGGGCAGCACTCTCAGCCCGGCCCTCCTCGAGTGCGGCCCGACACTCGTCCACCAAGCCGCGCGCGCCAGCCCGCAGCTTGGTCGCGTGGGGAGGCGGCGAGCTTTGCTCGCCGCGGACCATCGCGGGAGGGTATGGCGAGNNCCGAAGGGCGGAGCGAACCCTTTCAGGGTTCCCATATCATCGTTCTGAATCGGCAACTCCTTCCACGTGTCGGCCGCATCTCGCGCGTCCTGGCCGCCTTCATGCGCCGCGAGTTCGCTCGTGCCGGCGAGCACGCGCCTGGTGTCAACCCGGCCCCACTCCCCGTCGGCTGGGTCACTGGCGCGCTCATCCGCCTCGACGAGGGTCAAGCTGGCCAAGAACCCGGGAATGGGTGACTCCAGAGTATCGCGCGCCGCATGCGCGGCCGGGCGCGTGTCGCGCTCCCTGACCCGCGCGCGCACAAACGCGAGCAGGCTGCGGGCCCGCGGATCTTCGGGTGCAAGCGCAGCGGCCTCTTGCCAGACCAGCACAGCTTCGCGCAGTCGGCCGCGCGCGTAGTGCTCCAGCCCTCGCTGAATCAGCTCGCGAGCCTTGCGTGAACCATCATGCAGCATGAGCGCCTCACGGGGGCCGAAGGCGCGCGCTGTCCACGACACCGCGGAACATGTTCAAGGTGCGAACCAGCGGCTCTGCCACCTGCTCCAGCGCGGCCGCATCGCGACGTTCAACCGCAGCGCGCGCATCGTCGAGGATAAGCCGCACATTGTCCAGGCTATCCTGCCCAAAGGGAGTTCCGGAAAGCACCTCCTCCACCTTGGGCAGAAGCCCCTCGGCTTCGTGCACCAGCTTCTCGATGCGCTGGCGCTCCTTCTCCACTTCCTCCTCGGCCCGGCTCGACACCAGGAACTCCTGGTTCTGGTTGGCCATGCGCTCGATCTCGGCCTCGGTCAGTCCGCTGGTGGCGGTGACCGTGATGTGCTGCTCGGTGCCGGTTTCCTTGTCCTGCGCCGATACGCCCACGATGCCGTCGGCGGAGATCTCGAAGGTGACATCGACTTCCACCTCGCCCTTGGGCGCCTTGCGCAGGCCGGAAAGCACGAACTCGCCCAACAACTCGTTCTCCTCCGCCCGATCGGATTCGCCCTGGAAGACCACGATCTTCACCGAGGTCTGGTCGTCGCGGACCGTGGTGAAGACGTGGCTCTTCGAGGTGGGCACCGTGGTGTTGCGATCGATCAGGCGGTGGAAGTAGCCGCCCGCCACCATGATTCCCAGCGAGTGCGGGGTGACGTCGAGCAGGAGCATATCGGGCGCCGCCGCGGCGTCGATCAGCGCAGCGCCTTGGATGGCCGCGCCCATGGCCACCACCTCGTCGGGGTGCACGCCCTTGCACGGCTCGCGACCGAAGAACTCGGCCACCAGCTCCTGCACCTTGGGCATGCGGGTCATCCCGCCCACCAGGACCACCTCGGCCAGATCCCGCGGTTTGATGCCCGCGTCTTCCATGGTCTGCCGGCAGATCTGGATGGTCCGCTCGGTCAGATCCAGGGTGAGCTCTTCCAACTTGCCGCGCGTGACCACCCGATGCAGGTGGTAAGCCTGATTCTTTCCGGTCGAGATGATGAAGGGCAGGTTGATCTCGGTCTCGCGCACCGACGAAAGATCGCACTTGGCCTTCTCGGCCGCGTCCTTGAGCCGCTGCAAGGCCATGGTGTCGCTGCGCAAATCGACCCGGTGCTCTTTGGCAAAACCCTGGACCAGCCAGTCGACCAGCCGCTTGTCGTAGTCCTCGCCGCCCAGAAAGGTGTCACCTGCGGTGGCCACCACCTCGAATACGCCGTTGCTGATCTCAAGCAACGAGACGTCGAAGGTGCCGCCGCC
>PMKP01000130.1:0-1661 GCA_003157775.1 Myxococcales bacterium
GACACGTACGGCCCCATGACGTTGTCGCTGATGGATTCCATGGGGATCGAGTTCTTCCAGCCGGTCGACCCTCCTCCTGGCGGGCCGAATCCATTGCTGTGGTCCCAGTGGGTAGCATAGAGATGGTACTTCCCATCGTTCCCGTATAGGATCTTGCCGTCCCAATAGAAATTGGTTTCCTGCTGAGGACCTACCCCCCCAGCGGCCCCGTTATCTTCGAGTCCATTGGCCGGATCGCGCGGGCCGACGGTCGATGCCCCCCACACTGTCGTGGACAACTTCCCCACGATGGGCATAGGCTGAAAGTAACCGATCATCGGCTTCGGAGCTGCGGCCGCAGGGGACGTGACAAGCACGAAAGCGGCCGTCACGAGCGTTCTTTTTGCAAATCGCTTCATCGGGGGAACTCCTCGTGGAGAGAATCTGTTGGACTTGTGTGTGAGCATCTTGCGTTCCGTCTTCTGCTGCTGGCGTGGAGGTCGTTGGGTGCATCTTTCGCAGGGGTGAGAACCCGCGAAATTGGGTCGAAAAATCGGAACTAACGTACTGGGCGCCCGGCGTGGACGTCACCCCGACGCGCAGCTCTGGCCTGCGAGCCCCACACCGAAACTATCCCTCTACCCAAGCTGAACTGACTGGCGCCTTGAAGGACAGGTGCTTGCTTTCCGTCGAACATTGGCGATGATGCTGCACATGCGGAATCTTGTGCTTGAGCCCGCTGGAATCGTCTTCTGTGGATTTCTGTTCGGTTGCTCGTCGAGCGGCGACCAGCTCACTTGCAGGGACGGAGATTTCTATCTCAACGGGCAGCCTTTCACTGACTGCAGCCAATGCAGCGACCCCAATTCATGCGACTTCCACTTCGAGTACGGGTACGACGGATTTGTGCAGATCGTCATCAGCCAGACCGCGACGTGCAAGGGGCAGACAGTCAGCATCAATGAAAACGGCGTCTGCGAGAATGTCGTTCCCAGTCCCGGCATCGAAGCTGGCACGGGCGGCAGTGCTGGCACGACGGGTATTGCAGGCGCGACCGGCAACGGAGGCAGCAGCGGCACGGGTGGCACCGCCAGCAGTGGCGAGGCTACCGCGGGCATGGGCGGCTCAACTTGTTCACTTGATCGCACATTGCTGGTGGCGAAACTTACGGAGGATCAACTCCGAATTCTCTGTGATTGCGGGGTTGCGCCGGTCGGAGGCTATGGCCGTACAAGAACGTGCTCCCCCGGACAGACTTTTGAGACAGTTTCCGACCAGGCGACCTGTGTTACAGGTCTGATGGATCTCAGATCGGATTGTCAGGCAACGGTGGATGATGCATTGACTTGTAGCGCCGAAAGCTCCCAACAGTGCACGATCGTAGCGGTTTGCGACCGGGTCTCTGAGTGCCAGAGCACGATCGGACCGGCGGGGGGCATGGGTGGTGCGGGCGGCATGGGCGGCGTCCCCATGGCCGGGGCGGGCGGAGCAGGCGGCACGGATGCTGCTACGACCGCCACCAGCGGTGCAGGTGGGATCGGCGGCACCGGCGGCGTCCTCGCAACCGGTCCGACCTGGACGCAGCGAGGCACACAACAGGACTGGTGGTCGGTGGTGTCGTCCGCGGACGGCACGAAGCTCGTCGCCGTGGCCTCCATCGACTACATCTACACGTCTGCTGA
>PMKP01000130.1:1766-48556 GCA_003157775.1 Myxococcales bacterium
TGGACGCAGCGGGGTACACAGCAGAGCTGGACGTCAGTGGCGTCGTCGGCCGACGGCACCGGGCTCGTCGCCGCCGCCCGCGCCGTTGGCGACATCTACACTTCTGGGGACTCCGGGGCAACCTGGGAGGAATCAGCAGCCTTGTCGCAGGACTGGATGTCAGTGGCGTCGTCGGCCGATGGCACCAAACTCGTCGCTGTGAGCAAAGGCTACATCTACACCTACTGCTCTCAATAATGCCGAGGACCAGTCGCGGGCGCCGAAGCGGATACCACGCAAGACAGACGTGGTGATCGAGCAAAGGCTGCTGGAATTTCAAGTCCCTTCGCCCGCTCAGAAGCCATGGCCGAAGCGTGCCCGCCACCATCCGGGAGCCTGCCGCCGAACATCCCTTGCTGACACTCCCAATCTCGGCGCCCTGAGGTTCGATTGCGTGAAGGTAAGGCTGGGCCCAGGCCCTCCTGCCATTGGTTCGGTCAACTTGGGTCCACTGTTTCCGAAGGAGGGCACGATCTATGCCGAATTCCGCCTCGCACGCAGCTTCCCCCACCGGTCCCAGCCGGCTTCCGGTTCTGCGAGTCGCCGGTTTCCTCCTGGTCGCAACGACCATGGGCAACTGCTCGAACACCGCTGCACCCGCCAACCCGCCTGATTCGAGCACGGCCCGCTCGGACGCTACGTCCGCGACAGGCGGCGCCACCGCCACAGGGGGCCCATCCGGGACGGGAGGCACGCCTTCGACCGGGGGCATGGTCGCGACCGGCGGCACGACCGCGACTGGTGGAATCAGCGCGAGAGGCGGCACCACCGGCAATGGCGGCAGCGCTCCGGCCGATGCCAGCCCGGCCACAACCGGCGGCGCAGCGACTGGCGGAGCTTTCGCAAGCGGGGGCGTCGGACGAACCGGGGGCACAACCGCGACAGGCGGCACCTCCCCTGCCGATGCGGCTACGAGCAACCGGGATGCGGGAAATCCTGATGGACGGCCGAATGCGGATGTAGGCGCAGGCGGGTCTCCGAGAACCGGCGGAAACACGGGCATGGGCGGCGCAACGGGCACCGGCGGAAACACGGGCACCGGCGGAAACACGAGCACGGGCGGAAACACGAGCACGGGCGGTGCTACGGCAGGTGACGCCGGCACTACCCCCGCCAATTGCACCGCCGTGCCGGTGACACCCAACGCTACCCAACAGACGCGCAACGTGCTGTGCTATCTGCACAGCATATACGGCAACGGCATCCTCTCGGGTCAGGAGGAGGACAACAACGATAACGGGATGAACACGGTCTTCGCGGCCACGGGGAAGTATCCGGCGATTCGCGCCTTCGACGTGAACAATAGTCAGGCACCCACTCAATGCGTCACGCATTGGAACAACGGTGGCATTTGCATGTTCGGCTACCACATGGGCATCAACGGAGGCAGCTACAATACCAAGACTAACATCGACAACGTGCTTGCCGCGGGCACGGCTGAGAACACGAGCTTCAATACGGATTTGGATCGGATCGCCCAGTTTGTTCAGCCGCTGAAGACCGCTGGCGGCGTCGCGATCCTCCGGATGTTCCACGAAGCCGGCAGCGATTGCAGCTGGTTCTGGTGGTCCATGGGGACTTCAGCACAGTGGCAGAGTCTTTTCAAATACGCGTTCAACTACTTGACGGCCACAAAGGGGCTCAACAATGTTCTGTGGCTAGCGCCTCTCTGCCAGCGTCCAACTTCCGCGTACAACCCCGGCGCGCAATACATCGACCTTGGTGGAGCGGACGACTACGTGGCCGCAGGAGACACGGAACCGCTGACCAGCATCTTCCAGCAGGCGGAAACCGCATTCCCCAACATGATGGTTGCGCTGCATGAGTGCGGCACGATTCCGGATCCCGATCAGCTCAAGTCGACAGGTACCAAGTGGCTATTCTTCAACGTTTGGGCAAACCCATTCTTCAATTCACCCTACAACACCACGGCCCATCTTCAGGCGGTCTATTCGAACGCCTACGTGATCACACGGGACAAACTGCCCAGTTTCAAATGACTTGACTCAAGGATTTCGGCTCGATCGGGTTCTCGCACTGGAACCCTACTGGAAGTCGCAGCAGTAGAGAGTCGCCGGGTAGCCTTCTGCGCTGACACCCGAAGACCCCGGGTCGGGACAGTGCATGGGCGGGTAGTTCTGCTCAGGCGTGTCGGGACCGTAACAGGCAAAACCGAACCTGCCCGGCTGACAATCGGGAACCGCCATGTCCTGGAGACAGGTGCCGCCAATGGGAACCAGCCCGGGGGTGTAGCAACAAAAAGTATCGTAGTTGGGGTTGCTCGCCGGCGTCGGAATGGGACAAAGCTGATAGTAGAGGTCGGCGCGGCTCTTGTTAGCACCAAGGTCCTGCGCGGTCGGTACGTTGCCAGCCGGACAGAGCCATCCCATCAGGGCCGCCGAGCACCCGACGCTGTCGGACTGGATACAGTCCGCTGGCTGCCTTGACCCCGAGCAGCAGTATTTGATCAAGTCACCATCCCTGACGCCCTGATTGCAGTAGACCGTGGCATTGAGTGCTTCGGGTCGGTCGGCGCCCCGACATTGGTAGCCGTAGGTGCCGGGGTCGCAGATGGCGACCGGATCGTAGGCGCAAGATGTCACCAGGGCGGAACAGCAGTAGGGTTGCGTCCCGTCGTTGCCCAACCCACCTTGGTTCGCACACACGAGGCCCTGCGGAACCCCGTCAAGGTAGATGGGATTCTCGTCTGGCCGGGCTGTGCCTGTGCACGAATAGGCGACAAGACCGAGCGATTCGGCCGAAGCATCTCCGGCAGCACAGTCGATAGTCGCCGGATCGGGGACGCAGCCGCCGTTGGCAGGCGGTTGGTTGTCCGTACACGCACTGGCACCAAGTCCGCACAGAAGCGGCACCATTGCGAAGTATGGCGGGTGATTCTTCGTAATCACCATGTCCTACCGAAGCCATCCCGGAGGCACTTCCGGCGTGGGCAGGGTCGGGAAGACGCAGGGCTGGGGCGTACTCCCATCGGTTCTGATGTCGGTCACCGTGGCCCCTTGGCCGGCGGGCGTGAAGTTGACGTTTCCGGGGCCGAGCGTGATGTTGGCAAACTCCGCTTCCACGTCCAGGGGGCCCAGGTTGTCGATGATCACGTTGTCCAGCGTGACCGGACCAACCGGTCGGGCCGCATTGAAGCCCTCGATGGTCACCACCGGCCGCTGCACACCCATGCAGGTCACGTGGTGGATGTTCTGGAAGGTCAGCGTCCTGAAGTCGGGATACAAGGTTCCAGCGAATTGGGGATTGTATGCAGTGCTGACCAAGATCGCGTTGGTCATGTCGCGCATGCAGATGTTGCTGTACGAGATATTGTTGACCAACCCTCCCCGGCTCTCGTCGGACTTCACGCGAATCCCATTGAAATCCGACGTGGTTGCGTCGTACCCCACCGGGCGAGAATCCGCATCAATAGTGAGGTCGTAGATACTCACGTTCTCGACCCCGACGTGGGGCACGCCGTCGTGTGAGGCGTCGGTTCCGTAGGTCTCACTGCCGATCGACATCCCGTGACCGGTTCCGAAGTGGTTGTGCGCGACGACCAACTCGGATACCAGGTGGCCACCTTTGATCGCAATTTGATCGTCCCCGGTGCTGATGGTGCTGCAGGCAATGACACCACACTGCGCGACGCTGCCCTCTCCGGGGTCGACACCGTCGGTATTGCGCGCGAAACTCGGCGTCAGCACGTCTCCCCGGCTGTTGGTCCAGCGCGAGGGCGTGAGGATGGTGATGCCCCAGACGATGAATCCCTTGCCAGGGCTCGAACAATCCCCGTCAGCCGGGTACGAGGTCAGCTTGACGTGGAACTTGGGCGAATTGTGCAGGGTGATCCGGTACAACAGCAAGCCTGTGGTTTTCGTGGCCGTGTTGATCAGGGTGGGATTCCCTATACTGCCGTCGATTGCGCGGAGGGCATAGGAGGACTGCCACCAGGAGTAGTCCTTCCCAAGCAACGGCTCGCCCCCTTGGCCATCAATGACCCCGTCGCCCACGATGCCGGGACTGGTGCCACCCACAGTGATGAAGTCGTTGCACGCACCCGAATCACTGATACCCAGAAGGCCACAATTCCCGGTCTTCTGATAGAGATCGGGGTTGCGCGAGGCGTACAGGGTGGTCCCGGCATCGATCCACAGCGTGACGCTGGTGACCTGCAAATGTCCCGCGACGAAGGCATGGTTCGGGCCGTCGCTCACCAGCTTGACCGCCCGGCCCTGGCACGCGGAGAGGGCTGCTTGAATCCGGTCCGTGTCCAGGGGGTTGTTGGGGTCGTCTTCGACTGGCGCCAATTTGGTCGCTGGCAAGGTCTGACAGACGTCGGTCGGGAGAGTTGGTTCCGGAGGTAGGTTGGGATCGTCGGCGCCACAAGCTACGCCGCCGGTCGACTCGGCCGGGGCGGGCACGGTGCCACAAACGTAGTCGATGGCCGGAATGTCGTCATTGGTGCCGCAGGCGGTGATGCCAAGCAGTAAGACTGCCCACCCAAGGTCGAGCAGTCCCGCTCGTGACAATCGCACGAGCGCCTGCGCAACCATCAGACCATTCCGTTGCATCCTCATCAGGTCAAGTCGAGTTCACGCTGTTGCGGCGAACCAATTGCGTACTCACTCAGCATCCCTGGCCACCGGGGCATGGCCAAGCCGATGTGCTGGCACAGGTCCACTTGCCCGGCGTCCCAGCCGCTGTGGCTGGGCACACACAGTAGCCCTGCTTGGTGGCGCCGGTCGAGTCGGCGTAGTTGCCATTGAGGTTACAGGGCACACAGTCGAGCACGTTACAGGATGTGCTCGCCTGCGGTGCCACGTCCGTGGGACAAGTCGGGTCGGCGACAAATGGGGTTGCAATCTTGTAGCAGGAATAGTCCCCCGGCGGGAAACTGCAGCCCGACTGCTCGACGTAGCTTCCAGCCGTGCAGGTTTCCGACTTGAAGCCGATGCTCTTGGGCCCGCAGGTCTTGTAGCAAAGCTGCGGATCCATCGCCGTGCAGTCCCCAGCCTTGGTAGGGGAACTGCCCGCGGCCGTCATGAGCGTTGCGCACGATGGCTGGAAGGCGCTGGTCCCGCCGTCGCCTGTGCCCGTGCTTTGACCCGCGTCGATTGTGCCGCCTGTCGCAGGCGCGCTGGTAGCACCACCCGTGCCGATTGTGCCGCCCGTCGCAGGCGCACTGGTGGCACCACCTGTGCCGATCGCCCCGCCCGTCGCAGGCGCGCTGGTGGCACCACCCGTGTCGATGGTCCCGCCCATCGCAGGCGCACCCGTGACACCACCCGTGCCGGTCACCCCGCCCGTCAGCGTTCCGATCGTACCCCCGGCGCCGGTCGTGCTGGGATTGTTGCTCCCGCAGCCCTGAAGAAGGAACACCTGCGACAAGAGCGCCACAGTTCCAATGTACGCTGCAGTCCGTATGGTCATCGAATCCCTCGCTTTCTTCTTTGGGGTTGTTCCTTGCTCGCATATCCAGACGGCCCCGGAGGCTCTCTGAGTCAAACATCCAGGTACCAAGGCTGCTTGTCGGTTCCATTGGTGCCCGCTGCCAGGTTTTCTTTCGCGCATTTTTGGCCGAAGGAGTTTGGGGCGGCGGGCACTAAGCATCGGTAGGGCACCATGCGCATGCAAGTACTCAAGGCCGTTTGCCATGGGCAGAAGCGCTTTCTCTGGCTTTCTGCGTGCCCCCTCTTTCACCTCGGAGAGTTCCACACATGAAGGATCGATCGACGCCAGACTCAAGCAAGCTCCGAAGTCTCATCGCAATTGCGGTCACTCTCGGAGCGGGCGCCGGTTTTGCACGGGCAGAACAGGCTTCGGAGATCAGCCCGACGGCCGAACCACCTGCGGCGCCGGCTGATAGATCCTCGTCGGCACCTGTCGAAGCTGCGCCGTCCCCTGCGCAGGAAGCAGCCGGCGCACCGATGCCGGCCGCCGTCCCGCCAGCCCCCGCGGTGCCCCCGCCACCCCCAACGCGCCCTGCCGTCGAAGCGGCACCAGCGGAAGCGACGCCCACTTCCTGGTTCGCCCGACCGCCGTTGACCCTGGCCCTGGGCGAGGGCGCCCGAAAGTGGGCGGTCACTCTCTACGGATTCGTAGAGGCCGATGCCATCTTCGACACCACGCGGAGCTACAGTGATTCGATCGGCAGCGCACTGGTGGCCCGCAGCGATACCTACGATGGACGCACGGGGCGCACCCAGTTCTCGATACGGAACACCCGGCTGGGCTTCGCCTTCGAGTCCCCGCTCATCGGGCAAGTGAAGCCGTCGGCGGCAGTAGAAGCTGACTTCTTCGGCCACCAGGAGGGCCCACCAACCACGTCCGAAGACACGTACTTCGACAGTCCGACGTTTCGGATAAGGCATGCATTCGTGAAGCTCGCGAATCCGTACGTGGACGTCTTGATGGGCCAGACCTACGACGTCTTCGGCTGGCAGAACTACTTTTCCCCATGTTCAGTCGAATTCCTAGGACTGCCCAATCAGCTCTTTTCGCGCAATATGCAATTGCGTGTCTCTCATGCCTTCAATGCAGACGGCCCGGTCAGCGTCGATGTCGCTGCTTCGGCAGTGCGCCCTGTCCAGCGTGACGCGGAAATTCCCGACGCCAACGCCGGGGTGCGCTTCAGTCTCAACGGTTGGAAGGGGATCACCACGCCGGGAAACGTGGGGACTGTCGCGTTGCCTCTCTCCCTTGGCGTGTCAGGTACTGTGCGACAATTCAAGGCGAACGCATTCACCCCACCCCCCGTGCAGAACTCCAACAGCGCGACGGGCTGGGGATTGTCGGTAGACGCCCTCATCCCGATTATTCCCGCCGCCCGCGCGGAGGACCGGGGCAACCGGCTTACCCTGGTCGGTTCTTTCGTCAAGGGCAGCGGGATTTCCGACCTCATCACCGCGAACGGCGGGGCGCAGTTCCCGACCTTGCCCAACCCTGCCCAGGCTACCCCTCCTCCGGTGTACACCGCGAACATTGACAACGGCCTCGTGTCCTTTGACGCAAGTGGCGTTCTCCACACCATTGATTGGCAGGCCCTCCGGGTCGGGTTTCAGTATTACTTGCCGCCGTGGGGAGGGCGAATGTTTCTTTCTGCAAACTACACCCAGGCTCACTCGGGAAACCTGGCCAAGCTCTTCCCAAGGGGCGGCGCAGAGATAGAGCTGCTGGTCAACGTCGCGGACACCTCACGCTACGCCGACCTCAACCTCTTCTGGGACGCGACACCTGCGGCGCGGATTGGGCTATCTGGGCAGTACACCCAGGTCGAGTACCTCGACGGAGCCAAGCCGCACAACATCCGCGGCATGGTCCAGACGGTCTACCAATTTTAGAGTGTCGCGATGTCGGGCAGGCTTCCGTCGGCGTTGCGCTTGGCAGCAGACGCCTTCGCCGAAATGGCGGAGGCGGTCACGCGATTCTGAACGGTGATGCCCTGAAAGTCCCCGCCGTTTGAGTTTGTATTGTTCCACGCTCCACACTTGTCGCAGGTCATGGCAGCCGGGTTGGAGTTGTTGGTGAAGGCCCAGTCAGAGATGTGAGACCCGCCCTTGCTCTGATTGTTGTCAAAGCCAAAGTCGTTGGACATGACGTGCGCCGCGGACACCTTGTTTCCACCCATCTTGAAACCATTTCCATTGCTGCCAGACCCTGCCGTCGTGGCCCCCATGTTGAACGCCCAGGAATTTTTCACCGTCACGGGCGAAGTCCAAGCATAGAAGTCAAAGCCGTCGTCGGCATTGTCCCAGGATCGGCAGCCGTCGAAGACGTTTCCCGAGCCAGCCGTGGCCGAATTCTCCTTGGCGCAGAATCCATCTGCGTTGGCGCCGTTGCACGGCGTGTCGGCGTTTTGGTGCGAGTCACAATTGAGAATTGTGTTGTTCATCCCGCTGTTCGCATACCCCGAGCCAGCGCGGATGCTAATCCCACAGTCCCCATTATTGTGGACATCGCAGTCCTGAACGACGATATACTGGCCTTGGACGCTGATACCCCATCCATTGGCATTCTTGACCTCGAAACCCTTGAACAAGTAGTAGTCGGCAGACAGATCGACGGCACCGTGATTGGTTTGATCGGCTGCGGCACTGCCGTCGGAATTGACCAGCGTGCTCTTGCTCATCGTACCGCCTGGATCACAAGCCTTGATCTGCGGCTGGGTCGAGAAATCGAGGACGGGCTTGCTCGTTGCGTCGGGATCTGCCTGAATTGTGATGATTCTGGATGCTGTCCCCATCCTGGTCTTCTTGGTTTGGAATCGGGCTGCGAGTTGGTAGGTTCCCGCCTTCACACACATCGTCGATAGACTGCCCGTACAGACCGCGCCGTTTGCGACACCCGTACCGGGCGGACACAAGAGATCATAGCCATGTGCAAGGGTCGCGACCGGGGAGGCCTGGGTACCGGGATCTGAATCGTTCCCATCCGACGCCACCCAGATATCGCAGGCACCGGAGCTGGTCGCTCCCCCGGCCGGGGATCCCGCCGTCGACGTGGCACCACCTGTCGCAGTTGTCCCGCCGGTTTTGGCCGTCCCACCCGTGCCTGTCGAGCCGCCCATGGCGCCGCCCGCGGTCGACGTTGCTCCGCCGGTCGCGCTGGTCGTGCCTCCGGTTTTTGCCGTGCTGCCACCCGTCGCGCTGGTCGAGCCACCGGTCGCGGCAGTCGTGCCTCCGGTCGAAGCCTGTGTCCCGCCGAAAGCCTTGGTAGTCCCACCCACCGAGCTTGTGCCTCCCGATGAGGGTGTCGTGCCACCGAGCGCGGTCGAGGTTCCGCCCGAAACAGCGGCCACACCACCCGCCGAAGCCGTAATCCCGCCCGGCGACGTGGTCGTGCCGCCCGCTGAAGTCACTCCGCCCGAGGGGCTGGTCGTCCCACCTGTGTTGGTCGTCCCGCCGCTGGCTGTGGCCCCACCATTGTTTCCAGTGCCGCCGGTTCCGGTGTCGCTGCTGCAGCCCGAGGTCATCAGGCCAAGCGAGAGCAAGGCGCCCAATCCAAGGTCAAAAACAAGACTGCGTTTCATCTTCATTCATTCTCCTGCTGTCAGCGTCCACACGCCCGCACGTTGTCGGCGGTCACCTGTGTGCTGTGCCTTACCGATGCTTAGTGCCCGGTCCCCTGGACCTCTTCGGCCGAAACCTAACGGCGCCGACGCGTTAGGCTTTTGGCCCGGGCGTTTCACGCGCCCCGGCAGCCATGCCGAATACTCCGGAACGCGAAAACGCGACACCCTTGGCGAACGAAAAAACCTTCGTCGACGGGCACCAACCAGTACAGCAAGTAGACTTGCTATCTGAACAACAGAAAGCTCAGGTGTTCCCGTGTCGAAGATCCTCAAATACCTCCCATGCCTCTGCTGGCTTTTCGTGTGTCACTGCAGCAGCGGATCAGGCTCGTCGTTGAGCCAACCCGACGCCTCCAACAGCACAGCCGACGCTGCAACCGCGACAGGTGGGGCGGCGGGCACCTCTGCGCTCGCAACCGGCGGTGGGCAGGGAACCGGAGGAATCACGGGAAGCGGCGGCGTCGTGAATGCAGGCGGCAGTACCTCGACGGGCGGAAGCAATCCGCTCGGCGGGACTCTCCCCACTGGGGGCACCACCGGTGCAGGAGGGTTGACTGCCACCGGCGGTGGAGTCTCAGGTGCGGGCGCCACGTCGAACGGGGGCAGCCAGACGACCGGCGGCACTACCAACAAGGGCGGCACGACCGCGACCGGCGGCACCACGCCGAATGGAGGGACCCAGGTTCTCGGTGGGAGCACCAGCATGGGTGGCACGACAGTAGTCGGAAGCACCATGGGCGGGAACACGGCAGGGACGATGGCAGCAGGTGGGACCAAGACGCTGGGTGGTACGACCGCGAATGGCGGCACTCCTGCCAAGGGTGGTGCTGGCTCGGGTGGCGGTGCAATGGGGGGAGCCGCCGGCGCCTCGGCCGGCACCGGCGCTCCGGAAACCAGCCCGCTTGGCTATGGCAAGGCTACGACCGGAGGTGGCAGCGCCACTGCGGTTGATGTGGCCGACATGGCGGCAATGCAGGCCGCTATCGATGGCTACTCGGGCGACGGCGGCCTGGTGCTCAAATACACCGGCAAGTTCAACTTCTCGAGTATCACCGATCCGTGCGTGCAGCACACCTTGGCGGCACAAACCATCGAAATCAAGAAGAAGAACGACATCACTATTGTGGGTGCGGATGGCTCGGCCGCCAATTTCGGCATCCACATTGCCTCTTCTTCAAGCAACATCATCATTCGCAACATGACCATCGCTCTGACACCAGGCGGTGGCGATTCTGACATGATTTCGTTGGAAGGCATGAGTGGCGGCGTTCCGACCAACATCTGGATCGACCACAACGAGCTCTACAGTTCAATGGCAGATTGCCCAGGCGCCGGTGACACGTCCTTCGATGGCGCGATCGACATCAAGAAGGGGGCCGACAACGTCACTATCTCGTATAACTACCTACACGACCATCACAAGGTGTCGATGAACGGCTACAGTGATGACGACTCTGCGGTTCGGCACGTCACCTTTCACCACAACCTTTTCGAGAACGTCGGCTCGCGGACACCCCTGCAGCGCTACGGCTACTCGCATGTGCTCAATAACTACTTCTACCAGGTCTTGGTTTCTGGCATTAATGTCCGCATGGGCGGTTACTCGCTGGTCGAAGCCAACTACTTCGAGACCGTGCTGAACCCAGTGACTGCGCGTGACAGCTCGGCTATCGGCTACTGGGACCTGCGTAACAATAACCTCGCTACCAAAGCGGACGTGTCTGCCGGCAATGCTTTCGGCATCACTTGGGACGCAGGTAGTGCTGGCACTGTCAATGCAACCGACTGGACCACGACCGCGACTTTTCCGGAAGCGCTTGGCTACAGCTACACGGCGGACCCGTTCCAGTGCGTGCACGATGGGCTGCGAGCGGTAGCTGGCGCGGGCAAAGGCTTGGCTACGCTGAAGTGCAAATAGGCGGAGGGGAACATGAAACCCATCCTGTCGACGTCCATCCTGCTTGTCGGTCTGGTTTCCCTCGCGCCTTTGCTGGCTGCGGGTGGAGCCTGCACTTCGGCAAAAGTTTCGGCAAGCGGCGGCGGCGGGTGCGGTGGGACGGTTGACGGTGGCGACGTCGGCGGTAATGATGGAGGGACCAGTGCCGGCACAGGCGGACGGATCCTGGTCGTCCCTGACGCAGGGCTGGTCGATGCTTGCGTTCCGGCCGCCCCGGCTGTCGCGTGCAAACCCGCGGGTGGCGCGTATTGCGGCCTGATCGGTGATGGCTGCAACGGCCAGATCGACTGCGGCGACAACTGCCCGGCCGACTGGACGTGCAATGCTACCAGTCACACATGCGTCGGCGGGCCAAACTGTAATCCCCCGTTCCAATGCACTTACACGACTGGCTCCGCCAGCGGCTCCTACTGTGGCAATATCTCCGATGGCTGTGGTCACAAGCTCCCCTGCGGTGACGACTGCGGTAGCCTCAAGCCGGGCTGGGTATGCGAAAACAACCTCTGCGTGGGCAGCGCTCAGGTCTGCACACCCACCACCTGCGATCCTGTGGCCGGGGCGCGATATTGCGGAACCGTGGGAGATAGTTGCGGGCGCGGGATTGACTGTGGCGACAATTGCGCCAGCCTCAAGACGGGCTGGGTGTGCAACACCGCCACCAGTTCCTGCGTGGGAGGGACTGACTGCAAGAAGCTCGTCTGTGACGGCAGCCCGAATGCGAGGTACTGTGGTACGGTTGGGGATGGCTGCGGCGAAACCGTCAACTGCGGAGATACCTGCTCGGCCTTCCAGGCCGGCTGGGTGTGCGACACGAACCAGGGCCTATGCACCGGCGGGCCCAGTTGTGTTCGGACCGCGTGTACCACAACGGGGGGGGGGCAGTACTGCGGTGACATTGGCGACGGATGTGGTGGGACGCTTCACTGCGGCGACTGCCCAGGCAGCGGGACCTGCGCCAACAACGTCTGTCCTGTCCTAAGTTGCGGTTCGATGTGCATTGCGCAGGTGAAATGCACCGCCGGCACCACCAGCATCACCGGAACCGTATACGATCCAGCGGGCAAGGTTCCGCTCTACAACGTCATCGTCTACGTTCCCGATGCGCCGCTGGCCACTATCTCGACCGGCGCCTCCTGCGACAAATGCTCGGCGTCGGTGTCGGGCAAGCCTATCACCACGGCAATCACGGATTCGAGTGGCAACTTCAAGTTGGACAATGTCCCGGTGGGCGTGGACTTTCCCCTGGTTATGCAGGTGGGCAAGTGGCGCCGCCAGGTCACTATCAAGGCGTCGGAAGTCAGCCAATGCACCACCACTGCAATCGTGGACGCGTCAAGCGGCCAGGACCGACGCTTGCGCCTGCCGCGCAACAAGAGCGAAGGCAGCATCCCGAAGATGGCCATCACCGCCGGTGATGCCGACCGGCTGCAATGCCTGTTTACCCGAATGGGCATCGATACCGCGGAGTTCACCAACCCCGACGGTGCGGGTTCTATGAATATCTATGAAGACAACTACTCAGTGAGTGCGACGGCCGGCTACGACAGCGGGTTCAACGGCGGGGCACTCTGGCCGTCTGCTAACGTACTATGGAGCGACATCAAGACCATGATGAAGTACGACGTCATTCTCATGGCCTGCGGTGGAAGCAACGAGCGCTACGAAGGAGACAAGGACCCGCTGCTTCCCGATGCCAACGGCTACTTCCCGCCGAATGGGAGTGGCAACATTCTCACCGACGCCATGAAGTTGAACATGGTCCAATACGTGAACAGTGGCGGCCGCGCCTTTGCCGAACACTACCACTGGGGTTGGCTGAGGTCGTACCCGCCCCGCAAGGACACCACCAAGTACCCATGCGTGGCCGGGGGTACGGCCAACCCCTGCTCGATCGCGCCCGACGGACACGCCCCTTTCGGTGAGGTGGCGACCTGGGACACGGGCGGGAGCAGCTCCCTGGGCGACAGCATCACCGCCTTGGTCGACACGTCCTTCGCCAAGGGCCAGGCCTTTGGCCAGTGGCTCGTCTCTGTCGCCGCATCGACAACCCAAGGATCGATCCTGCTCGGCAGTGACGTGAAATCCACCGCCCTTACCACCCTGCCGGGGATCTCGCAACAGTGGATCTACCAGACCACGCCTTCATCCTATGTCCACTACTTCACCTTCAACGCCCCGGTGGGCCAGCCAACCACGGCTCAGTGCGGTCGGTTCGTGTTCACCGGCCTGCATGTGGCGACCGCGGTGATCTCGAACCCCGACGCCAAAGGCACCTTCCCCAGCAACTGTGTCATCACCCGCGACCTGTCCGGGCCGGAAAAGGCCCTGGAGTTCATGATCTTCGACCTAACCTCGTGCCTGATACCCGACAATGGCATTCCCGCGCCGCCCCCAGTCGGGGGAAGTTCTGCACCTACCACGCCGCCCGAAGCTGGCGGGGCGCCTCCGCCACCACCACCACCACCACCACCACCACCACCACCACCACCCATCAAGATCGAGTAGCCAACCAGCATCTCGTGGACCGTGGATCAACGTTGGCGTGGCCTGTCCGTCCCGAAGTCCCCGTAGGGAAAGAGCTAGCCCGCAACGTATTGGATCGCGGTCCGCGAGATCCTGCTTGGCTTTGGTAGCAGTTGGCTACGGCGCAGTAGTCTTCGTCCGTGCCCGCGCCGTGACCTCCAGGCCCTTCTTGGCGCTCTCACGCACAGCCGGCGTTCGGTCGTTTTCGGCAGTGCGAAAGCGCTGCTCAGCCGCCGACCATTCGTGCGATTCGATCAACAGCCAGCCGAGCATGGCGGACACTTCACCCGCTCGGGGAGACCCTGGGAAGAGACGCAAGAACTCGTACATGGACTGGCGGGCTTTGGCGACCGAGCCCTGGCGCGCCAGCGCAACCGCTTCCCAGTATCGCGCATCCTCCGCAAGAGCTGAGGTCGGCGCGGCCTGCAACGCACGCCTCATGGCGGCGATGGCACGAGCATAGTCGCCGGAACGAAATGCCTGCCAACCCTCCGAGAAAGCCAGTTCCGCCGGGCTGGGTAGGTGCGTGGAATTCGCTGAGGGCGCTGCGGCCGACACTGAGGCCAGCGCCCCTCGTGCTCTGGCGGTAGTCGCTTGCCGCCCAGGAGCCTTTCCGATGAGGGGAATCCGGTGGCCCCACGCTTCGGCCGAAGGCTCGGTCGATGCGGCAGCAGGAGCCAAGGACGTCCCCTGTGCAGGTGCGGAGACGGTTTCGGGCTTTGCCTGTGGCTCGAATAAGGCCTTTTCGCGTGGCCTGCCATGCTCTCGATCGCCGGCGGCCGGGGTTCCCTCTCTCTGCCTCTGCAGCCATGGGATCGCTACCTTGCCCACAGCCGCAAGCACACCAGTCGCACCAAGGACCACGGCCGCATACACGGCAGCCTGCGCCCACCGTGGCGAGACACGCTGACGCCGAACCTCGGTTGCCGCAAGCACCAGCGCACTGCGCGTCTGCTGGCGCCGTCCAAGCTCGGGCGCCTTGGTCGGAAGCTGACGGGCCGCTTCGATGAGCCTCTTGGTAGCAGCCCATTGCGTTTGACAGTACAGGCACTCGTCCAAGTGCCGCCGCAGTTCCGGAACATCGTCGGGAGACACCGCGCGGCCGATTTCGGCGAAACGAGGACAAGAGGCGCGTTCGCTCATGGTTGCACCTCCTCAACCGCCGCGCGCAGCGCCCGCCGCGCCTCGAACAGTCGCCGACCCAAAGTTCCTGGTCGGACGTCGAGTGCCGCGGCCGCATCCGCGCCCGACGTCTCCTCGAGGTCGCACAGAACAAACGCCGCCCGCAGATCGAACGGTAGTTGCGCGAGAGCCCCTGCCACGCGTTCGACCATCTGGTGGTGCTCCGCAGCCAGGTCGGGCATCTGGCCTGGCGTCGGCTTGATCTCGCCCCACGCCTTGAGGAAGGACCGCCTGCGCACCTGATCACGGATGTGGTGGCGCCCCACATTCGCGGCGATACCGAACAGCCAAGTTTTCACTGAGGACTTGCCACGAAAGCGCGCGGCGGAGCGGAGAGCCTCAAGAAACGTGGTGTGGACCATGTCGTCCAGATCCCACGAGTTGGCGCCCATGAGGCGCGCGAGGAATCGGTGGACGGCATCGCAATGACGATCAAACAGTTCGGCCATCGCTCCGGGATCGCGCAAGGCACACGCTGCCACCAGCACTTCGTCGGTGGTATCCGCCAACCACACAGACTTGCGCTGGAATGGGAGCAGTTTGCCTTCGGTCCTACGGATCATCTTCTCAATCAGCGATTACTATTTCGAGCCCAACGCCGCGTTGACCATTTCCGCGGGCATGGCCCATATCTTACAGATTGTTAGTGCCCGTCGCCCCGGACTTCTTCGGCCAAAACCACCGCGTCAAAGACCCAGAACTGATGCCGGATCGCATTGTGACGAGACCTGCGCAAGTCCTGCCAACAAGCGTCAAGGCGCATGTCCAAGGGGGCCATAGCGAAGGCCGAGTCCTGCGCGCAAGAAGCCCAGCGGTTCGCCCGGCAGATCGAATCCACCCGAAGTCAGGTGCTTCCGGTGGGCGAACGGCATGATGTCGGCCCGAAGCCCCACATCTGCCGCTAGACCCCAGGCCAGGGGCCAGGAAAGCATAATCCGGGTCTCCGCGCGTGGTCCAACCGTCGTCGCGTTACCGCCGTGATCGCCCAGTACCGCGGTTGTCGACAACCAACCTGCTCCAAGACCAATCCCTGGGCCAAAGGTTCCGGCTCCGATGCGCAGGGGCAGATCTGCGGTCAGGAGCGCGTCGGCGTCGAGGCGGGTCAACGCGCGCTGTTGCTGTTCATTGCAGCTTGCGCTCGAACTGTCAGGAACCGCCGTGTACAGAGCACCGATATTCCCCGTGGTGGCCGTGTCGCCAGCAACTTGGATCTCGAGTCCAAGGCAGAGCGACCGAACCCGCACGCAGGCTCCCAGCCCTGCGCCAATCCACAGAGAGCCATCGGTAGCCAACCAGGTCCCACCTGCGACGGTAACGCTGGCGCCGGAAGATGCACTTCGATGGGCTGGAACCGGTGACCGGGTCACAACCGGCGCACCTCCAATCGGTGCAGCTTCGGTCGTCGGAATCTCGTGCGGCTCAAGCAAGGGTCTGGCGAGATCGTCACGCAGCCACGATTCCACCACCGCGGCAGCGATCTCGGCATTCGCGACGATGCGTTCGACAATTTGGCCGTTCCGTTCGTGTATGGACAGCCGGATCCCCGAAGGATCGGTCTGCACGCGGACTTGCACCGCCTCCACCCCGGCTGACACCACCCGGACGTTGCGATCGGCGAGAGAATGCCCCACCGCAGATACGATCTCGCTGTCGCCAGTGAGCATCACCAGCGCGGCTCCATCCGCGGAAGCCGCGGATGCCAGAGGCGCGAAGAGCTGCAAGACAACTACGGCGATCATGGACTCAGTCGACAAGACTGGGTCGAAACGTCTGGGGAATGCAACCATAAATGGGGTGGCGCAGTGCAAGTCGTGATACAAAGGTCCTTACCAAAGAGGCCATCGATGCGCACATTGGACCGAACAACTGCTCTGTCCCTGGGTCTTCTCCAACAACTGCATTTGACGAAATGAGACTCTTCTGTGTGCTGGCCTGGCTCATGCCCCTCGCGGGCACGGCACACGCATTCGCCGAAGAGGACGAGCCCGGTGTGAAGCTGCCTTCCGCGGCGAAACCCGCCCCGGGACCGGCAGCGAAATCGGCTATCCCACCCGGTGTTGACTATCCGCCGGTGCAATCCCTGGGATCGGGATCAACCCTTTACCTCGACTTCACCTACGAGCGCAGCAACGATCTGTCGACCTTCTACTGGGTGAGAGGCCAAGCCGCCGGCTATCGGGTTGCACTTGGTGGAAATCTTCGGCTTGGCGGACTTCAGCTGAACGTCGAGCTGCCGGTACAGCTCACGCAGCTCTTCATCGACAGCTTGGGCAACCGGCCTCCCACTGCGTCCGATAGGGAGAAGTCCTCGTACTCCCTTGCGGACGTGGTCACTGGCGGCAGCTACGCCTGGGAACTTGCCAAGGGCCCCATCGCAGCATTCATCGGATTGGGCATGCGGGTTCGCCTGCCGACGCACACCATGAAGTACAGATTCGCACTCACCGATGGAAGTTTCTATTCATTTGGTTTCCCGTACTACTTCCATCTGGCACCGGCTGGGCTGTTCTTCGCGTCCTATGGTCCGCTCTCGTTGACGGTCAACCAGGGTCTCCTAGCCATGCTGGCGCAGAACACCACGCTCCTCAATCTGCCGCTGAACATCCCAAACATTTTCTTCTGGGAGTCGCATTACGCGGTTGCCCTCCGGCCCGTCCACTGGCTGGGACTTTCTCTCGAGCTCATTAGCTGCGTCCAGCTAAGTCACATCGACGATCAGAATTTCCAGAACCTCAACCGCCTGAAAGCCTTCTACCTCGATCCCAGTGTGGCCTTCGACATCGGGTCCTATCGGATTTCTCTGGCGGGAAGAATCGGGCTGGGCAAGGACACCGAGAGATTCGGCGTGCTCACGTTCTCTGGATCGCAAGCCGTTCTGGCGCGTTTGTCATACCTGTTCTAGCCAGCTCGGGTGTGCTATACACTGCGAAACCGCATGCGCCGATTCATCAATGGCGTGTTTCTGGTCCTTCTCAACGCAGCCTGCCAGCAAAACCAAGGTGGAGTTGGTCCTACCGACGTGCAGGTCCGAGATGGGGGCGCGGACGGAACAAACCCTGCCGACGCGCAGGTCCAAAATGGGAGTGCAGACGGAATCGTGCTCAATCTGCCGGCTGGGTGTCCGCCCGATGCAGGCAACGAGCTCAGCATCGGCAAGCCATGCAGCAAGACCGGCAACGAGTGCGCAAGCAGCAACTTGCGCTGCACCTGTGGCGATTTTGGCATCGTCTTGCCCGTCAACATGCCCTGCTATTGCACCAATGTGACGGCGGCCGCGAGCTGTCCGGCTAATTCCAACTGCGGGAGCAACGCAACCTGCTGCTCCCTCATGGGTCTGGTTACCGGTTGCGTACCCGACGTCTGCCTAGCCGGCAATCAGTGCCCGGTTTTCCAGTAGCGAGCATCTGTTCAAGACCTAGTGGCCACCCAAGACTTCGACCAACTTCGATATCACGCGACACCCGCCGCGTCTTTTGCCCTGACCGCCCCCTGACCGACGTGCTATCGCGCAGAGCGTGTTGAGTTTTCTCCAAGATCCTGAGAGAAGGTGGCATGGCAAGCCAGGGCGTTGTTTTTGATCCAGAGGAATTCTCTCGTCTCGCACGCGAAGCAGGAGTTCGGCTGCGCGGATCGCGCAGGCCCCTGATGTTCATCGGGCTGGCGATCGTCGGATTGGTGGCCCTTTACAGCTCGTACTACCAGGTAGAACCGGATGAGGTCGGCCTGGTGACGCGCTTCGGGCGTTTTGTGCGGACCTGCAATCCCGGCCCGCACGCCAAGTTCCCCTTTGGCATCGAACGGGTGCAGAAGGTTCCGGTGCAGCGCCAGCTCAAGCAAGAGTTTGGCTTTCGCACTGCCCGTGCAGACATTCAAAGTTCGTTTCACAAAGACGAAAAGACCGAGGCCGAGTCGGTGATGTTGACCGGGGATCTCAACGTGGCGACGGTCGAGTGGATCGTCCAGTACAAGATTTCGGACCCGTACAAGTACCTTTTCCGAATGCGCGACGTCGAGGAGACTTTCCGACTGATGACCGAAGCGTCCATGCGCACCGTGGTTGGCGATCACAGCGTGACCGAGCTTCTGACCGTGGGGCGTGAGGCAATCGCCTCCAAGGCCAAGGAATTGCTTTCGCACCTGTGCAAGCTCTACGACAATGGCATTTCAGTTCAGCAACTCATCCTGCAAAACGTGGATCCCCCGGAAGCAGTCCGGCCCTCCTTCAATGCGGTCAACCAGGCCATTCAAGAGCGGGAGCGCGCCATCAACGAGGCGTGGGCCGAATACAATCAGGAGATCCCACGCGCCCGCGGCCTGGCCGAACAGAAGATCCAGGCCGCCGAGGGATATGCCATCGACCGCGTGAACCGGGCCAAAGGCGACGCCCAACGTTTCAATGCACTGGAAGAGCAATATCGCAAGGCCCCGGAAGTCACGCGCACCCGTATCTATCTCGAAACCCTGGCCGCGGTCTTGCCCACGGCCGGCAAGAAACTGATCTTTGACGAAAAGGCCAAAGGGATCTTACCCATGTTTCCCCTCGGCCCGGTCCAGGAGTTGAAGCCATGAGCGGCCGCTCGAAGGTCATTCTGGCTGCCTTCGCCGTGCTGGGGCTGGCGACGCTAGCTTCGGCTCTCTACACGGTTTCCGAAACCGAACAGGTCATCATCACCCAGTTTGGCGAGCCGATGGGAGAGGCGGTCACCCAGGCTGGTCTGCACTTGAAGATCCCGTTCGCACAAGAAGCCAACGTGTTCGACAAGCGCTGGTTGGAATGGAACGGTAACGCCAACCAGGTTCCCACCCGCGACAAGAAATACATCGGCGTGGAAACCTATGCGCGCTGGCGCATCGCCAACCCGTTGCTGTTCTTCCAACGATTGCGCGACGAAGGCCGCGCCCAGTCGCGCCTGGACGACATCATCGACGGAGAAACCCGTAACGTGATCGCGAGCCACGACCTCATTGAAGCCGTGCGCACCACCAACCGCGCCTTCGAAAAGGGCGAAGAGGCGGAAGACATCATGGAAGCCGAGTCCATGCGCCAGATCGAGCTGGGGCGGGACAAGATCACCCGGCTGATTCTCGAGCGGGTTTCGCACGTGGTGCCGGACTACGGCATCGAGCTGGTCGACGTCCAGATCCAACGGATTAACTACATCGAGAGTGTGCAGGCCAAGGTCTTCGACCGCATGATCTCCGAGCGCAAGCGCATCGCTGACCGCCACCGTTCCGAGGGACAAGGCAAGAGCGCCGAGGTCCGCGGCAAGAAGGAACGCGAGCTGAAAGTGATCGAATCCGAGGCCTATCGCAAGACCCAGGAAATCATGGGGCGGGGCGATGCCGAAGCAACCTCCATCTACGCGGAGGCCTACAACCGCAATCGCGAGCTCTACCGATTCCTCAAGACGATGGAAACCTACCACAGCACGATCGACAAGGAGAGTTGGCTGGTCTTGTCCACCAGCACGGATGTATTCCGCTACCTGCAGTCGCAAAACGCCGCTGGAAATCCTGGCAAGCCCACAGTTCCCAACCGATGACGCCCAAGACGGAACCCGATCCCTATTCCGTTCTAGGCGTCGCGCGCACCGCCAGCGATTCCGAAATTCGCGCTGCCTACCATGCGCTGGTGGCGAAGTACCATCCCGACCGGCACCAGGGTAATCCACTGGAAGATTTGGCTTCCGAGAAAGTGGCCGCAATCAACCGGGCCTACGAAATCCTCTCTGATCCTGCACGCCGGGCCGACTACGACAGCGGCCTTCAGCCACGCGCCACCGGCCAGCCCTATTCCACTGCCCCAGGTTCCCTCTCACGCAAGCATATCCGCTGGCTACAGATTGTCGCAGTCCTCTTGATCCTGCCGCTCGCGTTTCGCTTCGGATCGTTCCTTGTGCGCCTGCTCGTCCGGCTGGTCCGTGCCGCGCTCGAAGTCACGCCACTTCTTCGCGGGACTCCCCTCGCTGGAGGACTCGTCCTCCTACTGATTGCGATTCTGGTGCTCGTCCTCGTCCGCCAACACCGCGCGAAACGGAAAGGCCCTGATTGACCGACGCATCCTTCAATTCTCCTGTGAGGTAGTTCCGCGAATACTACCTGCCCAAGCACCTCTGGCTGCTGGTGGCCTTTTCTATCGTCCTTATCGCCCTCACGGGCATGGTCTTCGTGGAAGCCTTCACCAAGTGGTTCCAGCTTCTCCGGATCAAGGAGAGGATCCTCGATCGCCACGGCGAGTGGGTGCTCCTCGACGCCGAGGAATGACGAAAAGGCTGCCTGCCCCTCACTCCGTCGAGAGGGCGAGCACCGGCAGCGGCGACAGGCGCGAGCGGACCAGGTACAGCTCTTTCTGCAGGGCCATGTCCTCTGGCCACAGCAGGGTCTGCCCAACCAGGGCGACATAGCGATCGGACAAAGAGGGATTACTTCCCAGGCTCGCCCGCGCCGCGGTTGCGGCTTCCCGAATCCTAGATTGCTGGCCGATCCCAAAGAATCCCAGTCCGCGCAGCCAGGCCACGTTTTGTCCGAGGCACAGCAGATGCTCGGCGGGACGTCGGCGTTCACAGCTCGCCTGCGCGAAGACATCGCGTATGGCCTGCGCAGACAGGGCCGCCAGTTCGTGCGGCATCCCGCTACCCACCGCCAGCCGAGCATCCCAGGTCAGCCGCCGCAAATGCTCAGACTGGGTCCCGTCATTCGCGTCCTTGCCCCGCTGGAGCGCGGCCTTCTCGGCCAGCCATTCCTGATGCGATAACCGCTCGATGACCTGCTCACGCATTTGCGCCAACCGGCGTGCGCGCTCTCTTGCATCGCCAGCCTTGGCTAGCAGGCCACGCGCCGCCTCGGCCCGTTGCTCCGGACTGGCAATGACGTCAATGGTGGCCAGCTTGAAGGTCCCCCGGTCCTGGTTTCCATCTTTGAGAGAAAGAGTGGCCTGGTACTGACCCGCGACGGCCGGCGCCCTGAGCAGGAACGCACGACGTTCGATTCCTGGCCCCGGCTCGCTGCCGTACGACGCCAAGCGGATCTCATCCGAATCGTAGTCGTCCAGGCGGGCTTTGGCAAAGATTGCTCGCACGCCCTCGGCCGAATGGCGCTCCACCAGTATTTCGATGCGCAGCAAGCCCTGTGGACCAGCGATAGGAACCGTGCGATCCGAGCTATAGATGCGGCACCCGGGCAACTCGGCCAGCAGCGCGGCTTCGGGCGGGACCTGGCCCACCTCGACCACTTCGCGTCGCACGCTGAGCTGCGAATCCGGCTGAGGCCAAAACACGCGCCCGACCAGGCTGCGATCGAATTGAAAGAAAGGGTTTGCTTTCGCATCCGCCAGATCGGCCCGCTGCTCCTGGTGCTGGTACTGATTCACCTCTGGCCAGTGGCCCCGCACGCGTGCCATCTGGTAGTCGGTTAGGTATCCCGAATCAACCAGGCGCATGGCCCCAAAAAGCAAACTGCCGCCCGCGTCGGGCAATATCACCGTCGGATTGATGAGCCCCAGTCGGCGCTGATGGTCGAGTCGCTGCAGCCCCTGAACGTACACCACATGGCCGATGTTGACGTCGAGCAGGCGAGGTGGCGCCACTATGGGGTTGCCCGCCCGGTGCAAGAGCAGCAGCATGGTCAGCGCGAAAGCACCCGCGGTGGCGCCTGCCACAATACGAAGCCACCGACGGGAAAATCCGCTGGACAGCCCGGCACCGACGAGAAACGCGAAGGCCGCGTGCGCCAGGGCCAGCAGCGGCGTGGCAAAGCGGTGCTCGCCCATCCAGTCGTTGCCCTTGAATGCGGGCATGAGCACGCTTGCAAGCAAGAGCGCCACCAGGACCAGGGCCACGGCACGCCAGCGGGGATGCAGAAACAGCCCCACCACGCATGCCGCAAAAATCGCAGTATAGCGATAGGGGAGGATCATATTGAGGACGTAGGCGCGAAAGTGGAGCATAAAACCCGCGCCCGGCGCCTTGGCGTAATAGGTGTTCGGCAACAGATCCCGATAGACCCAATAGCGCCACAGCAAGAACAGGCCGCCCAGCGCGACGGCCACACCCACGGCGCGAAACCACGGCCGCATGACACCCCAGCCCTCCCGGCGCGCACGCCACGCCAGCACGAACGCGAGCGCACCGAAGAACCCCGCCGCGTAGACGATCCCCTCGGGCCGGACCAGCGCCGCTGCGAAGGCCAGCGTGCCATCAATGAGCGGACGGGGCCCTTGCTCCGAGGCCACGGCGGCCCGCCAGAGCAAGGCCAGCAGCACCGTGGTCTGCAGCGCGTTCTCCAGGCCAGAGCCGTACCAAGCCCATGTAGACGGAGTCATCAGCTCTGCCGCCGCAAAAACCACCGTGCCCACCACCGCCGACGCAAGCCCCGCTCTCCTCTTTAGAATCAGGAAGGCAAAAGCGAGGGCGCCACCGAACAGCACGGCCTCGAGCGAAAGGTGTGAGGTGATCGGGTCGAAAACCCGCACCAGCCAGAGGAGCGCCACAATCAGGCAAAGCAAGGGATTGCTGTATCCCTCCACCCGCGGGCCCTCGGGAAAAAGCGAAGCCGTCCCATGCCAGGCGAACGAGCGTGCATACGCGAAGGTGATACCCGCGTCATCTACGTTCCAGTACGCTGCCTTGGCCCGCGCCCACCGGAAAGCGAGGGCCCCCAAGACGACCACGGCGATCATCAGCACAGCCCGCCTGGCCATGTCAGTCGCGTGGGGAGCCGGCGAGCTTTGCTCGCCGCGCACCATCGCGGGAGGGTTTGGGAACCCTTTCAGGGTTCCCATGTGACGTGAGGACATCGCGGCTCAGACTAGCACCCCAGTGGTACATCGAGACGGGATCCTGTAAGCTGGAACCCAGAACGAGGTTCCGCGTGACGGTTGGCAACATGCAAACCACCGGCAACGTCGAGCACCTTGCCGAGACTGATGATTCCACCCGGGCGGCTGCGCCCGCGGAGGAAGTTGACGAGGACCTGTCTATTCCAAACCCACCGACCGCTCCGGGTCCGATCCTGACCCTGTCTCCGGAAGAGATCACCCGATTCTTCCTTCGCGCCCGACGGGACCAAGACACCGAGCGCTGGGACGTGCGCCTTGACGCCGCTTTGCGCGAGATCCTCGAACGCGCCAACGACTTCGTCCCCTCTGAATCGGGCGGCATCCTGCTCGACGATCCACGCGCCAAACTCGCTGGCGTCCGAACCCCCCGCCTGACGTTCATCGCCACCTTCGGCCCAGGTACTGCGCATCTCTTGGGCAAACGAATTCCCAGTGATCGCGGCTTCGTCGGACAGATCTACCGCACAGGAACACCGGTTCGCAGCGACGACCTTTCGCCTGATGACCCGTTGTCGATCGCGATGCCGGTGCGCGGCGCTGGCCGGCCCGTGGCATCGGTGATCGGGATGCCCGTGATCGTGGGCGAATCGATCTGCGGTGTCTTGCAGCTCATCAACCGGCGCTCGGGCGGTCCGTACAGCGCGCGAGATAATGAGCTTCTGCGTATCTTCGCGGCCTATATGTCTTCATCGGTCCAGAACGCCCTTGACGCCATTCACGCCCGCGCTTTGGCCCGCTTGGATCACCTGACCGGCCTGTTCAACAGCCGCTATTTCCACGTGCGCTTGGAGGATGAGATCGCGCACGCTGACCACAACGCCACGGATCTGTCGTTGCTGTTCATCGACCTCGACCACTTCAAGGAAGTCAACGATCGTTACGGACACTTGGCGGGGAGTTGGACCTTGCGTGAGGTAGCGCGCCTTCTGTCTGAAAACGCGCCGCCCGCAGCGGTTCTGGCTCGCTACGGCGGAGATGAGTTTGTGGCCATTCTGCCTGGAAGCGACATCGACCGCGCGGTGCAGACCGCGGAGGACTTGCGGCGGGTCATCGCCGAGGCGACCATGTTCGATACTGAGGCAGAAGGCGAGCAGACGGCTCAGCCCTTGCCCGGCGTACACGCCTCAATTGGAGTGGCATCATACCGCGAGCACCTGGCGCCCGGGGGCAACCAGCGTCGGCGAGAGAATCTGCTCCTCCGCCTCGCTGATGCGGCCATGTATCGGGCCAAGGCCAACGGCCGCAACCGCGTGGAAGTAGCGGACGCGGAAGACTAGCTATCCTCGCTTCAAGGCGCGGACCAGGATCTTCAGTGCCAGCTTCTCCGGCTGGATCTGGTATCGCCCCATCGCCACCATCTGCCGCAGTTCCTCGATCCTCGCCTGTCGGCTGATGTCAGCGCCTTGCGCTCCTGTCGCCCTGGCGAAGTCCGAGTTTGAGCGTGGCCCCAACCGACTTCCGCTTGTGAGTGCCATACCCACACACATCGGCCACCCTTGCCGAATCTTAAGCCGATTCTGGAGAAATCTTCAATTTACTGTAAATTCAATAGGTTAGGCGGCTGCTGAATCCTCCAGATCGCCCAACGACTCGCGCAGGCGGCGGGTGGCCTCGCCGTGAATCTGACAGACGCGCGACTCGGTGACGCCGAGCACCTGCCCGATCTCTTTCAGGTTTAGGTTCTCGCAATAGTATAGGGAGAGAACCTGCTGCATCTTCTCGGGAAGATCATCGATGCCTGCCACCAGGTGCGCCAGGGTCTCGCGGTGGGCGGTCATTTCGAACGGGTCGGGCTGGTTTTCGTCGCGGGTGCGATCCAGAAAGTCGGGCCCTGCATCGTCGATTCCCACCACCGAGGATCCGGATAGCTTCTGCTGGCGCGCATACAGCTCTTGAACATTCAGCCCCAACGTCTCAGCCAGCTCCAGGTTGTCCGGTGTGCGGCCAAGCTGCGACTCCAACCTCCGGGTCGCTTCACGCAGCTCATTGGAAAGCCGGCGCATGTCGCGCGAGAGCGTGTCGCGCGAGCGCAGATCGTCCAGCATGGCGCCGCGAATGCGAAACTCGGCAAAGGCTTCGAAGCGGTCGACCCGCTTGGGATCGAACCGTCCCGCAGCTTCCATGAGCCCAATGACGCCGGATGAAATCAGATCATCCATCTCAACGTGCGCGGGCAGACGACGCGCCAATCGCCGTGCCACTTTCTCGATGCAAGGATAGAATTTCGCGGCATATTCCTCGCGTCGCGCTGCCAACATCTTTGCCGATGGCTTGCGTGCCTTTCGCCCTTTGGTTCGTTTGCGCCGAAGCATTGGTATGGTCGGCGACCAATGCAGCGGGCGTGCCAGAGACGAGCAAAGCCTAACCACCCAGGATCACGAGTATCCGGGAGACGGCGAGTCATCTGATCGTCATCGCAATGACGGCCGAAGCGTCGATGCACCGTCAATCAGGTGACAGTCCACCGATTCGTCTGGGAACCTTGCGAGTTCCCGCGGCCTATCAACGCCAACAAGCAAGCGAGCTTTTCTTGCCGGAATTTCCCTACCTGTGGGTTCGCTTGAGGCAGCGCTCATCAGAGCGACACATGAAGGAGGTTGAGAGAAGTTTCAGATGCCCAACGCCCATGCAAAGATCGGGATGACACTTAGAATCCGGCCGACAAGCCGGCCCGAGAGCAAGGAGGGCCGACTAGCGCCTCCACACCTGCCACCCCTGCCCGCGGCTGCGCCGCGCGCGTCGCCGGACCGGAATGTACTGATGTACTTGAGGACCGGAAGCGCAGGCCCGACGCAGCCATCGGGCCGGCCGCGTGGGCGCAGGCGAGCTTTGCTCGCCAAAGCCCGTCGCGGGAGGTGCGAAACCCTTCCAGGGTTCTGCAGTGTATCGTCGGCCGTCGTCGCCTCGGTGGTTTGAGGGAACTTAGCTACGCGACTGTTCGTCGGCGGAGTTTTTCCACCAAAGTCGTGCGATTCATTCCCAGCAACTCGGCTGCACGATTCTTGTTGCCGCCGGTCCTTTGCAGCGCCTGCTCGATCAGACGATCCTCGAGTTGGGCAAGCAGCAGGCGCAGGTCAACCCCGTTCGGGGGCAAGTCGACCAAGGAGGGCGAAAGGTCGCTCACGTCCGTACGTAGGCTGGCGGGCAAATCATTGACGGTAACCGGTCGGTCCTTGGCCGCCGATACCAGACGGTCCACCGTGAGGCCGAGCTGGCGCACGTTTCCCGGCCAAGAGCAAGCTCCCATCCGGACCAAGACCTCGGGCGAGAACGGGGGCACGGTGCGGCCTCGGCGCGCGTTGGCGGCGCGGCGGAAATGCTCGACCAGGATGGGGATGTCCTCGGGCCGTTCACGTAGCGGAGGGATCTCCATCGGGATGACGTTGAGCCGGTAGTAGAGCTCTTCTAGGAATTGGCCATCGCGCGCCACCCGCTCCATGTTCTGGGTGGTGGCGGCCACGATTCGCAGACTCCGTCCCGAGGACTGCGACAGGCTTCCCCATTCCTTCATCACCCGCAGCAGGCTCATCTGTGCCTCGCGGGAGAGCCGGGCGATGTCGTCGATGAAGAGCGTGCCGCCGAGTGATGCCAGGACATTGCCCGCAGGTTGCGCCGCGCTGTCCTCGGATCCGGCCGACGCCGGCTCTGCCGCCGTGTCCGGGCTGGTTCCGGGCTGGACCGTGACAAAGGGGCCCGCCCGGCGCGCGCTGCAGGCGTGGATGAGACGGGCGACGACTTCCTTGCCCGTGCCGTCATCGCCACGGACCAGAACGCTGGCGCCGGAGTCGGCAGCCTGAGTGATGCGCTCGAGGACCACACGCATGGCGGGGTGGTCGCCGATGAGACACGCCCCGCTGGTTCGTTCGCCCAGGGTGTCGCTGGCTTGGTCCTGCAGGACGCGCGCGACGATCCCAACCGCTAGGTCATGGTGGAACGGCCGGGGCAGAAACTCGTTCGCGCCTGCGCGAAAGGCCGTGACCACTTCAGCGGCCGTTCCCTGGCCAGCCAGAGCCACCACCGGTATCCAGGGTTGACATGCCTGCGCGGTGCCTATCACCTGCGCTCCACCGTCGGGGAGGTTCATGTCGATGATGCAAAGATCGAAAGGCTCTGCGCGCAGCCTAGCGCGCGCTGCCTCGACGGTGGCAGCCACGACGCCTTCGCCCTCCAGCGACGTTGCGACGTGCTGGAGGGCTGCTTGTCCGACAGGATCGGCGTCAACCAGAAGGAACCGCTTTGGCATGCCTTCTCGCAGGTATCGGCGGGAGAGATCCGGGGCTAAAGCCACGGGCTACCCACCTAGGCTTGGCGCCCAAGAGAGCACATCCATTGCTGAGAAAGCAACAGGGTTTCGCGTCTCAACCCTGCGCTGCGCAGAAGGGGCTCTATTCCGTCGCGAGACCATCATCGGCGCCTTGACGGAGAGCGTTTGACGACGGAGATTTGCGCCGAAGCAGACCTGGGAGCCAGGCGATCCGATGCCACTTGAGTTTTCCGAAAAGGCGCGGCAGCAAATCGACCGCTTGCTCACGCGCTATCCCACGCGGCAAGCGACCTTGCTGGGCGTCCTGTACCTGGCACAAGACGAGTTTGGCTTCTTGTCCGACGAGGCGCTGGAACTAGTCTCACTAACCCTGGACCTCCCGCTTTCGCATGTCTTCGGCGTGGCCACTTTCTACTCCTTGTTTCTGCGCCAGCCGCCTGCCCGCTACCCACTACACGTGTGCACCAATCTGGGCTGTACCCTGCGCGGTGGTCATGATGTATTGCGCTATCTGGAAAAGCGTCTGGGCATCACATCCGGCCAGGCCACGCCTGACGGTCTGTTCAGCCTGAGCGAAGAGGACGGGCTCGGCGGTTGCGCGCATGCGCCCACCATGACTTGCGGGCTGCACCACTACGTCAGCCTCACGCCAGGGAAAGTGGACCGCATCGTGGATGAGTTGCTCCGGCAAGCGAGCGAAGCCAGCTCTTCCCCTTTGTCGTCGCCGCCTGTGCCAGCGCAAGGCGTGCCCACCCTGCCGGACTGCGGATCGGCGGGTAGCGGGTACCGCGAGACTCCAGGGCTCAAGATTGTGACCAAGAATTTCGGCGTTCCCGATATTCAGAAGCTCGACGTGTACGTGGCGCAAGGCGGGTGGCAGGCGTTTGGCAAGGCACTCGACATGGGGAGGGAAAAGGTGGTGGAGGAAGTCAAGAGGTCAAATCTGCGAGGCCGCGGCGGCGCGGGATTTCCCGCCGGAGTCAAGTGGGGTTTTCTGCCCAAAGATGTAGAGCGCGTGTATCTGGTGTGCAACGGTGACGAGTCCGAACCGGGTACTTTCAAGGACCGGGTGTTGCTGGGGAGCGACCCTCACCTGTTGATCGAGGGGGTAAGCATCTCGGCTTTCGCCCTCGGCTGCACCCACGCTTTCATCTACATCCGGGGCGAACTCCGGCGCGAGGCGGCCATCGTGCAGGCGGCGGTTGACGAAGCCTACGCGGCAGGGCGGCTGGGACAGCTGAGGCAAAGCGCGAGCGGTTCCTTCAAGCTAGACATCACCGTGCACCTGGGCGCGGGCGCTTACATTTGTGGCGAAGAAACCGCCATGCTGGAGTCGATCGAGGGCAAGCGAGGGTGGCCGCGCAACAAGCCTCCCTTCCCTGCCATCAAAGGTCTTTTCGGCCAGCCCACCGTGGTCAACAACGTGGAGACCTTGATGAATGTTCCCGACATCGTCACCCACGGTGGGGACTGGTTCGCCAAGGCGGGCATGGGAAAGTCCGGAGGCACCCGCCTGCTGTGCGTGTCCGGGCATGTGAAGCGGTCCGGCGTGTATGAGTTGCCCATGGGCATCTCGTTTCGCGAGTTGATCTACGACCTGTGCGGCGGGATTCCTCGGGGCCGTGCCCTGCGCGGGGTGATCCCTGGCGGCAGCTCGATGCCACCGCTCGATGCTACTGAGATCGACGTGCCCATCGAGTTCGACGCGCTGACCACCGATCCGCGCATCAAAGACGTGGAGGTGAGACCAGGCGTGCCCTTTGAGATGGGAAGTGGTCGCCGGCTGAAAACCATGGCTGGCTCGGGCGGCGTGGTGGTGTTCGACGAGAGCACCGACGTAGTGGGACTATGTGCCCGCATCATGCGCTTCTATGCCAACGAGTCCTGCGGGCAGTGCACGCCCTGTCGCGAAGGCACGGGTTGGCTGGCGCGGGTTTGCACCCGCCTGGCCGAAGGCGAGGGTCGGCCTGGCGACATCGATCTTCTGGCCGATGTGGCCAACGGGATCGCCGGCAATTCCATCTGTGCCCTGGGCGAAGCGGCTGCCTGGCCCATGCTGGGGTTCCTCACCAAGTTCCGCGCCGACTTCGAAGCCCGGCTGCCCAAGGCGGCCTCATGAACCTGACTGCCCATAGCGCGAGCATGGCGGAGACCATCGCGTTCGCCATCCTGAGCGCCGGTGTTCTCGCAGGCGGCCTGCTGACCATCACCCGGCGCAATCCGGTCAGCGCCGTGATGTCCTTGGTGCTCACCTTCGCGGCTCTGGCCGGCCTTTTCGCCACCCTGTCGGCGCACTTTCTCGCGGTGTTGCAGATCCTGGTCTACGCCGGCGCCATCATGGTGCTGTTCGTGTTCGTCGTCATGATGGTGAACCGCGAGGAAAGCACGCCCATCGCCCGGCAGGGGCTCTGCACCCGCGCCGTCGGCGTGCTGGCGGCCGGCTACGTCTTCTACCGGGTAGCCTGGCTGGTGGGCCACGAGCGCGGCATGCCCTTGCTCGCCGCTTCGGCCACCCCGCCGGTAAAGGATTTCGGGACCGTCTCGTCGGTAGGGGCCCTGCTCTTCTCGGATTTTCTCTTTCCCTTCGAGGCGATTTCTCTGCTGCTCCTGGTGGCGGTCATAGGCGGGGTGATGCTCACCCGTCATGTTCGCGAGGACCGCCCGTCCCGGGTTTCCTGATGCCGACCTACGCGTACATTCTGGTCTCGCTGGCCCTGTTCTTCGTGGGAGCGGCGGGTGTGCTTTTGCGTCGCAACGTCCTCATCGTGCTGATGAGCGTGGAACTGCAGTTGGCGGCCGGCACGCTGGCGCTGCTCAGCTTTTCCCGGGCGCTCGGCGATCAGAAGGGACATGTGTTCGCCTTTTTCGTGATGGCGTTGGCTGCGGCGGAGGCCGCGGTGGGCTTGGCCATTGTGGTCAGCGTGTTCCGCACGCGCCGAACCGCGAGCCTGGACGAAGTGAATGGCTTGAAGGGGTAGGACGGCGATGCCTTCCGAACTACGCATCATTCCGCTCTTGCCCTTGCTCGGCGCCGCCTACCTGATCCTGTTTGGCAGGCGCCACAGCCGCAAGGCGGTTCACCGCATCGCTTGCCTGGCGGTGGGTGCTGCCTTCTTGGTTTCGGTCGATGTGTTCTTCTTCTGGTTTCCCATGCTCGTCCAATCGGATGGGCTGACGGATTTGGTGGGGACATGGTTTGCCAGCGGCGATCTGCAGGTGGACCTGGCCCTGCGCATGGATGGGCTGTCAGGCCTGATGTGCCTGGTGGTCAGCTTTGTGGGCACGCTGATTCACGTCTACTCGACCGGCTACATGGCCCACGACAAGGACTACGTGCGCTTCTTCGCGTACCTCAATCTCTTCTGCGGCGCCATGCTGCTCTTGGTTCTGGGTGACAGTCTGCCTGTGATGTTCATTGGCTGGGAGGGCGTGGGCCTGTGTAGCTACCTGCTCATCGGTTTCTGGTACGGCGAGGCGGCCAATGCCAGCGCGGGCAAGAAGGCATTCATCACCAACCGGGTGGGCGACCTGGGTTTCCTCATCGGCATGTTTCTGCTCTTTCGCGCTGCCGGCACGCTCGACATTCCCGTCCTCGTGGACACGGCCCGCGCAGGTAGCCCGACCCTGACAGCCACCCTGTGGTGGGGACAGCCGGTCGCTTTTTGGGCGGCGCTGTTTCTGTTCATGGGTGCGGTGGGCAAGTCAGCCCAGATCCCGCTTTACGTCTGGCTGCCTGACGCCATGGCAGGCCCCACCCCCGTCTCCGCGCTGATTCACGCGGCCACTATGGTCACTGCCGGCGTATACATGGTGGCCCGGCTGGGCGCGCTCTATCTCCTGGCCCCGGCGGCGCTGGCCATCGTGGCGGGCGTTGGCGCACTGACCGCGGTTTTCGCAGCGGTTGTCGCTCTTGGGCAGAACGATTTCAAGAAGGTGCTGGCCTACTCCACCATCAGTCAGCTTGGTTTCATGTTCGTGGGCGTGGGCACAGGCAACTTCGCGGGCGGTGTTTTCCACCTCTTCACCCACGCCTTCTTCAAGGCCGGCCTTTTTCTCTGCGCCGGCTCGGTCATGCACGCCATGGCCGGCTCTGGTGACATCTCCCGCATGGGAGGCCTGGCTCACAAGCTGCCTTGGACGACCTGGGTATTCCGGGTTTGCGGGCTGGCCATTTGCGGGGTGCCGATTTTCTCCGGATTCTTTTCCAAAGACGCGATCGTCGCGCGCGCCTTCGCCACCGCGGTGTTTGGCCCGCGACTGCACTGGATCGGCCCCACGGTGGGCGCGGGCTTGCTGGCCGCTGCCTTGGGCACGGCATTCTACATGTCACGGCTCTATTATTTGGTCTTCACAGGTGAATGCCGGGCTGACCTCCACACGCGCGAGCACCTGCACGAATCGCCTGTCGCAATGTTGGGGCCGATGCTGGTGCTGGGCCTGGGCGCGCTGCTGGCCGGGGTTGTGGGCCTGCCGTCCGCCGTGAGCAGATCGCACGGCGACCTTGTCGGCCATTGGCTGACGGACTCGGTCGGTCCTGCTCTGGAAGTTTCGTCCGGCCTGCAGTGGCGGGTGATGGCGATTTCGACTGTGATTGCCCTTGCCGGTATCGGCTTGGCTTGGCAGTTCTTCGGCGGCGGTGTGCGCGAGCCGGCGCGCCGCTTCGTCACAGCGTGGCCGCATCTCACGGCCGCGGTGCGCGGCAAGTTCTTTGTCGACGAGATCTACAACTGGCTGGTGGTGCGGCCCCTACGCGGACTGTCGCGGGTGTTCTTCTTGGTCGTCGATCGCATCCTCATCGACCAGCTGCTGGTGGGCGGCTGGACGGTTCTGGTCGACACGGCCGGGCGGCTCTTGCGCCTGGTGCAGGTGGGTGATGTGCAGCGCTACCTGGCCATTTTCGCCATCGGGCTGGCCGCGCTGGTCTACGTGATGGCCCGTCCCGCCGCACCCTCCGAGGTGAAAATCCGCATCGAAGGCCACAGCGCCGTGGTCGAGCTTGGCGATGGCGCCGCGGACAAGCTCGACTATGGCTTCGACTTCGATGGCGACGGCCTAGACGATCGTTCCGGCGCGGCTGCCAGCGCGAACTGGGTCTACCCCCAGCCCGGCCACTACCAGTTGCGAGTTCGCATCACGGATCCGCGGTGGAATACCTCTCGCACGATTGAACGGACGATCGACATCCAGTAGGCCATGACTGATCTAACGTTGATTGTGCTTGTGCCCCTGATCGGCGCCATTTGGGTGATGGTGGCGCCGTGGGGCGAACGCACCAGCCGACCGATTGGGATTATCGCGGCGTTGGTCAGTCTTGGGCAGTCACTCTTCATCCTGCACGATTTTGACAAGTCAATCGGCGCTTTTCAGATGGAGGTCGATCGGCCCTGGGTTCCCTCCTTGGGGATCCACTTCCACCTCGGCGTGGACGGCATCTCACTGTGGCTGGTGTTGCTCACCACCCTGATGGTGTTCTTGACCCTGCTTTCGCCCCAAGCCATGGGCTTGCACAAGACGCGCAGCCGGGGATTCACCGCGGCCATGCTGGTGCTGGAGGCCGGCATGTTGGGCACCTTCCTGGCCATCGACCTGTTCGCCTTCTACGTGTTCTGGGAGCTGATGCTGATCCCGATGTACTTCATCATCGGCATCTGGGGCGGCGAGCGGCGCCTCTACGCGGCCATCAAGTTCGTCATCTTTACCCTGGTGGGATCGCTGCTCATGCTGGCAGCCATCCTGTACCTGTACGCGCAAGTGCACGCGGTCACTGGTCAGTGGACCTTCGACTATGCGACTTGGGCAACCATCACCCTGCCGCGCGGGCCAGAACTGCTGTGTTTCCTGGCCTTCACCCTGGCCTTCATGATCAAGGTGCCGCTCGTGCCGCTCCATACCTGGCTGCCTGATGCTCACGTTGAGGCGCCCACTGGCGGGTCGGTGATCCTGGCCTCGGTTCTGCTCAAGTTCGGCGCGTACGGCTTTCTGCGTTTTGCCCTGCCATTTTTCCCGCTGGCTGCTCAGCAGACAGCGCCGATCATCGCCTGGCTGGCAGTGGCCGGCATCATTTTTGGTGCGCTCATGGCCTGGGTGCAGGACGACGTGAAGAAGCTGGTCGCCTATTCTTCAATCTCGCACCTCGGCTTCGTGGTGCTGGGGATTTTGGTGCTTTCGCAAAAGGGAATCCAAGGCGGCATCTTCCAGATGCTGGCCCACGGAATTTCAACCGGTGGCTTGTTCTTGGCGGTGGGGATTCTCTACGACCGCCGCCACACCCGCCGACTGAGTGACTTCGGCGGGTTGTGGAAACAGATGCCGGTGTTTGGCGGCTGCTTCCTGGTCTTGGTATTGGCCTCGGCTGGGCTGCCGGGCCTGTGCGGGTTCATAGGCGAGTTCTTGGTGCTTTCGGGCACCTTCACCGCGGGCAAGGACTGGCAGGCGTCGGGCCTGGCGGCTCCCATGTTCGGTCATCCGGCGCTGCTGGCTGGCCTGGCCGCCCTCGCGGTCATCCTGGCCGCTGTCTATCTTCTGACCATGTACCAGCGGGTGATGTTTGGGCCGCTCGACAAGCCCGAGAACCGCGACCCGCAGGTGCGCGATCTGGGCCTGCGCGAGCGCCTGGTATTCGGCGTCCTGGTGCTGGCGGCGCTGGTCATGGGCATGGCACCCCAGCCCATTCTCGAACGCACCGCTGCCTCGGTGCAGGAGCTGACGGCAAACTATCGCGACCGTCTGGCCGAAGCGCGCGCTAATCCCATTGGGCCGGCCCGGCGTGTGATTCCGGGGCAGCGGCCGGCGCAGGCGCAGGCCGGGAGGCGCTTCTGATGACCGTCGATCCTGCGCAGATCGCTGCCCTGATCCCGCTGTTGGTAATCGCGGGCGTGGGATGCCTGGCGCTCTTGCTGGACACGTTCAACAAGGGCCGCGCGCCCGCGCTGTGGTTGGCGCAGCTAGGCTGTCTGGCGGCCTTGGCCGCGGTCGCGAACCAATGGATGGGAGCTACCTCCAGCCAACCCATCTGGGCCGGCATGTGGGTGGTTGATCGGATGGCGCTATTTCTCGACGCCGTCCTGATCGCAACCGCTCTTCTGACCCTGCTGGTCGCGGCGCCTTTCATGCGCGAACACGACTTCGAGCACGGCGAGCACCATGCGCTGGTGCTCTTTGCCACCGCCGGCATGATGACTGTGGTCCACGCCACCCACCTTCTGTCGCTGCTCATCGGCATCGAAACCATGTCGCTGGCTGCCTATTTGTTGGTGGCAAGCTGGCGGCGGCAGCCCGCAGGGGCCGAGGGCGCACTCAAGTACTTGTTGCTGGGCGCGTTCGCTGCTGGGTTCCTGGTCTATGGCACGGCCCTGATCTATGGCACCACCGGCGGCGAGATGTCGTACGCCGGGATTGCGGCACGCGCCGGCCGCGCCGCGGGCAACCCACTGTTCATTGTCGGTGTGTACTTCCTGCTCACCGGCATGTTGTTCAAGATCGCAGCCGTGCCTTTTCACATGTGGGTGCCTGATGCGTATGAAGGCGCGCCCACTCCAGTGACTGGCTTTATGGCGGCGGGTATCAAGGTGGCGGCCGTGGGTGGTCTGGTGCGCCTGCTGGGCGCGGTGTTTGCCAACCCTGGACTGGCGCTGGGCCATGCGGGCTGGGTGCGCTTGCTCGGCGGGGTAGCGTTTGTCACCATGACCTGGGGAAATCTGGCCGCGCTCCGCCAGGAGAACGTCAAGCGCATGCTGGCGTACTCGTCAATCGCCCATGCCGGCTATCTAATGATAGGTCTGGTTGCCCTGGGCCAGAAGGTGGACGGCGCGCAACCCGCGCTGTTGGTGTATCTGGCGGCCTACGCCTTTACTACTTTGGGCGTGTTCGCCGTGGTGGCTTGGGTGGGCCGGCGCGACGATGAGCGCGTGCGCGTGCGCGAGTGGGCCGGACTGGCGCGCTCGCGGCCGGCCGTGGCCCTGGCCATGACTGTGCTCTTGCTGTCGCTCGCCGGGGTGCCGCCCACCGGCGGTTTCTTCGGCAAGTTCTACGTATTTCGCGCGGCCATGCAGAGCCCGGATCTGGCCTGGCTGGTGGTGGCGGCTGTGCTCAATAGCCTGGTGAGCGTCTATTACTATCTGCGCATCGTGGTCGCGATGTACTTCAGCGATCCGGTGCGGCCGTGGCAGCCGTTTCCGTCGGTGGGCATCGCGGTTGTGCTGGTCGTGACCGTGGTGGTGGTGCTGGCACTTGGCTTGGTGCCGAGGCCGGTGGTCGAGTTGGCAGCAGGGGGCCTCATCACGCGGTGGTGAAGCCGGAAAGGAAATGTGCGGCAGGTGGTATAGTAGTAGGGGTGAACGTCGATCCGGTAGCTGCGGTCTCCGGCGAGAAAGCGGCGGAGGTTCTCCAGCATCTGGAGGCCCGCGGCTGGAGGCTTGAGCTGATCGTCACCCCAGGCGGTATGCAGGCATTGGTCAAGCTCGCCCAAGATGGCTCTGGAACGCCTTGTCCACCGGAAAAAGTTGTCGAACTCGTGCAGACGTCCCTGTTGATCCTGACGGATGAGGAACAGGTGGGATTGCCCGACTTGGCAGCGAGCCTGGTCAAGAATCGCCCTGCTGGCGGCATAGTCGTGTGCCGGGCCAAAGCGCCACAGTCCCCGTGGGATGGCGTGAAGTGGCTTATTCCGGTCGGTGACGACGGCAAGCCCGGGGGTCATGGCAGGGTTCGGGCCAACCCTCAGGATGTCATCCAGATCATCAACGTTGTGGCCGATCAGCCTTTGTGCGAACTCAGCCCGACCGAGGGCGGACTCGACGTGTTTGGACTGCCCATTTCCCCGGGAAAGCCTCCCGTCACGCCGGGCAACAATGTGCGGGCCGTGCCCGGCGATCCCTCACGGCTAGTTGCCGTCTGTGCGGGGGGAGTGCGCTTTGGCGAGCCCACCCTCTCGGTGGACCAGGTCATCGAGGTGAAAGGCGACCTCGACTACAAGGTCGGGAATATCGATTTCATTGGTCCTGTCGTCATCCACGGCAACGTGTGTGACGGATTCCAGATCAAATCGGCCGAAGACATTCTGATCGAGGGGACGGTTGGCAACAGCATCATCAACGGGCTGGGGGACGTCACTATCAAGGGTGGTGTGGCCGGCCTCCATCGCGGTCGCATCATCTGCGGCAAGACCCTCAAGGCCCACTATCTGCACCAGGTCTCGGCAACCGCGGGCGGCGACATTCTGGTGATGGTCGAGTGCCATGATTCGCAGATCATCACGGGCGGCTCGATGTCGGTGACCCGGGGTGGGATCATCGGGGGCAGCGTCCAGGCCGCGGGGAGCGTCCACGCTGGCTTTATCGGCTCGGAGATGTGTGTGCCCACCAAGATTGCGGCCGGCTACCACGCCGCGCTAGCCGAGAAGGCCGAAAAGCTGCGCATGCCTCTCGCGTCGACCCAAGAACAGGTGAGAATCCTCGAAAGGGCCCTCGGTCCCTTTCGTGATGTCACCGACCGCCTGAGCCAGATTCCGCCGATTCAGCGGGCCCGGATCGTGAGCTTGCAGTCCAGGCTCGACGACGCGAGGAAGGCATACCGGAAAGTCAGCCAAGAGTTGATTCAATTGGCCGAGTCAAATCCCCACCAGGGCGCCGCGGTGTCGGCCGTGAGGCAGGTGTTTCCTAACGTCCACGTCTCCATTGATTCCATTTGCCTGCAATCCGTTGCCGTGGAGATCAATGGCCCCGTGAAAATGGTTGCCGATCCGGTCACCGGCGAAACCAAGCTGGTTTCGGGACGCCCTGCGGTTCGTGCAAACACCGCCAAGAGCTCTCCGTATTGAGTTGCTAGTACCGCCTCAGCGCAATCCTTAACCGTGCGAAGTTGCTGCCTTGACGATATCTGGACTCGCCGTTAGGGTGTAAGCATGCGGTACGTTGTCGCAATGGCGGCATTACTCACGCTTTCGGCCGGCGTGGCGCGCGGGGATGACCAAGACACGGCCCGTGACCACTACATAAAGGGCACGCGGGCCTACGAACTCGGCCTGTATGACGAGGCGATTGTCGAGTATGTGGCGGCGTACAAGGCCAAGGATGATCCCGCCCTGCTCTTCAATCTCGGGCAGGCTCACCGGCTGGCGGGCCACCCGGCCGAGGCCTTGCGCTTCTACAAGACCTATCTGGCAAAGCTGCCTGAGGCGGCCAACCGCGCCGACGTGGAGTGGAAGATCCGGGAGCTGAAGGAACTGGTCGAGAGGCAGAAATTGCGGCAAGCGGAGCCTCCTTCGGGCGCAAGCAACCAGCCGGCTGTCACTGGGCCGGCGCCACCGGGGCCACTGCCGGGTGGAACGGGCGTCACGCTGGATGTCGGCGCCGGCAGCTCGGTCGCGGTGGCCGTGAACGAGTCTCCCCCTAAGGCAGGGCAGCCAGGCCGGGCCAAGAAGCTAGCGGGGGTCGTGCTGGCGGCCGGCGGCCTTGCCCTGGTGGGCACGGGCATCACCTTTGGCGTGCTCGCGAAGCAAGCCGGCGACCGGCTCACCCAGCTCGACCAGCAGAGGGGCGTGTTTGATCCCTCGACGGAAAGCGCTGGCCGGCGGGACCAGGTGCTCGAGGGCGTCTTCATCGGCGTTGGCGCGGCTGCGGTCGCCACCGGTGCGATCCTCTACCTTCTCGGCGCCCGCGCTGGCCAGGACGCACCCCAGGCAATCACCCTCTCGCCGGCCATGGCCGCCCGTTGCACCGGTGCCACTTTGCGGATGGTTTTCTAATGCCGACACGCTCTCGCTATGGTTGGGTTGCAGGCCTGCTGCTAGCGGGCTGCTATTCGCCGAGCTATCACGATGGCGATCTCCAGTGCACGCCTTCCGGTCAGTGCCCGATGGACTACCACTGCGCGATCGACGATACCTGCTGGCACAACGGTCGCGACCCCGACGCGTCCGCACCGCCCGACGCGCCGGCTTCGGCCCCGGACGCTCCAGGCGGCGGGCCGGTGGACGCGGCCATGCGGCCGGACGCGCTCGACGCGAGCGTCCCGGGCGACAGCGGATGCGTGAGCGTGCCGCTCGACCAGCTTGCCAATGCGTACGCCACAGCCGTCTGCAGCCAGAACTTCGCCTGTTGCGCCCAGGCCGACCTGAAAGGGAAGTCGCTGGCGACTTGCGTGTCGAACATTGAGAGCGGGTTGCAGACCGGAGTCCAGGCGATCTCCGATGGGATCGGTCGCGGGCGTACGGTCTACTATCCGGATCGGGCGTGCCAGTGTCTGCAAGGAATTGCGGGGGTAAGCTGTTCGTCTTGGCCGATAAGCGCCGCGGACGGCCTTCCTACAGGGTGTGGCGCCGTCGTAAGCCCCCAGGTCCCTCCCGGGGGCGCGTGTCAGAGTGCCGTGGAATGCACCACCGGTTTCTGCTCGGGTGCGACCTCAGCCGCCGACGGCACGTGCCTGCCCAGGGCCGGGAGCGGCGAAGTCTGCAGCCAGGTCTTGGTCCAGAATAGTTGCCAGGATGGGCTGTTCTGCGATTCGACCAACATCTGTTCCGCAACCGAGCCCGAGGGGTCTGATTGCACGCGAGCCCGGGACTGCACCAGCCGGACCTGCAGCGTCGCGCCTGGTGCGGATGCCGGCAATGTCTGTGTGCCGGCGGCGTGCTACTCGTCGGGGCCGTTTCTGGCAGCCGGGTGCTCGATGGGCGGCCGGCCGGCGGCGTTTCCCGGCGCTATTTTGCTGGTCGCAGGGGCAGCCTGCTTGCGGCGCAGGCGGTCTGCTTCGCCCCGGCTGCGTAGCTAGAGTTCTGCCCATGAGTTTCTTCGCGGACCTGCATGGCGCCGATGCGCCGCTGGGTGGCAAGGCCCGCTCGCTGGTGCGGCTATCCGCGGCGGGACTGCGCACCCCGATGGGATTCGTGATCAGAGACGAACTCTTCCGCGCGATCGCTCCCTCGCTCTCGCTGCCCGAGAAGATCGACGACTCGGCACTCGCCGCGCTGGACCGCGCCCGGGCTGACCTGATGGCGGCACCCTTCCCGGCAGGTTTTTCCCGGGAGCTGGCTGGGCGGCTTGCACCGGACGCGCTTTGGTCCGTGCGATCATCGTTCGCCAGCGAGGACGTTGCTGGCGGCCTGGGTGCGGGCATCTATGAATCGCGGGTGGCGGTGCGCACCGACGAGGTCGAGACAGCCATCCGCCAGGTGCTCGCCTCTGCCCTGTCCCCGGGCGCGGTGGCCTATGCCTTGGCCCATGGGCTGCGACCGGCGGCGCCGCCCCTGTCGGTCTTGCTTCATCCCTATGTCTGCGGCGAGGCCGAAGGCGGCGCGGCCTGCGTGCCAGAACGCCCCGGCGAGCCGATCATTCAGGTACGGGCCGGGGCCTTGGCAGCCGCAGCAGCGACCCGGCTGCGCGATGCCCTGCGCATGCTGGTGCAAACCCAGGGCGACGTCGAGGTGGAATGGGTGGCAGTGGGCGAGAATGTCGTGTTCCTGCAGATGCGACCCTTTGAGCCCCCGCCTGCGCCTGGCCCCTGGCGTGGCTGGGCTGACCTGGAAGCGGCTGGCGAATCTCAGACTCTTTGGCAATGGGACCAGGCGCACAACCCCCTGCCGCTTTCACCTGCGCATGCCGGTTTGGTTGCGCTGGTCGAAGAACGCTGCCGCATCGGAATCCGCCAGCGCGTGCTGGGGCAGTACTTGTTCTACGCGCCCGATGCGCGGCCCGGGCCTTTGCCCATCTCGGTGCAGGATGCCCCTGCGCGCTTTGCGGCTCTGCGCGCCGAGGTCGAAGCACGCCTGTGCACACTGGGCGACGAGCCGGCGCTGGAAGAAGCGCTCGATCTTCTTCTCGCGGTTGAGGAGCCGATCTTTGGGATCATTCAGCCCGCGCTGCGTGCGGCGCGCACGAATTTGCAGGAGTTCCTGCGCCAGGCAGCGCCCTCGGCGCTACCCGCACTTGGCCAGCTTCTGGCTGGGGTGAAGTCCATGGCCAGCGAGCGCCGGCAACGGGCGGCCGGGTTGCGGGCAGCCAGAACCGCGGAAGAGCGTGCGCGTGCGCGAGACCATTATCTCGAGCTTTTTGGCGACGAGACGCCGGTGTGGGACGTAGCGGTCCCCACCTGCCGCGAGGCCGCCGAAACCTTGTGGGGCAGTGAAAACGACCGCTTCGACGCGCCTGCGGCGGTGGTGCACGAGGAGCAGACAATCGAGCGGGTCGAGAAGCAGATCGCGCCTGCACGGCGCGAGGAATGGCGCCGGCTCCTCCGCCTGGCCCGACAGGCTGCGGGGTTGGGCGAGGATGACGACTGGCTCTACGCTCGGGTGCAGGCCGCGCTTCGCCGCGCGCTTGTTCACCTGGGCAAGACGCTAAACCGGATGGCTGCGCTGTCGGACCCCAGCGCGGCGTTCTTCTTGCCTCTGTCCCTCGCGCGATCCTTGGCCGCGGGCGCACCGCCGCCCCCCAATCTGCAAGTCCAGGCAGCAGCCGGCCGCGCAGCGTGGGAGGCTGCCGGCCGTGATCCTCCTCCTGCGCCGGCGACGCCAGACACGGTGTCAGTGCGGGGCGTGGGCACCGGTGGACGGGCGCTCGGGCGCGTGGTCTTGCACCAGCCTGCCAACCCGCGCTCGGCGCCGGGGCAGATTCTCCTGGCGCCGACCTTGCTGCCCAGCGAGCTGCCCTTGCTGGTCGCGGCCGCGCTGGTGACCGAAACCGGCGGGCCGCTCGACCATGTCGCCACCCAGGCGCGCGAGCGGCGCTTGCCCGCGGTGGTCGGCGCGGCGGGCGCGTGCCGGCTCTTCCATGACGGCGATCTGGTGCTGGTCGACGCTGACCGCGGGCTGGTGGTGAGACTGGGATAGCCAACGCACAGGCAGCAACCGGGGCGACCGCAGGTCGCCCCTACGGCGTACGTAGCCGCATTCCAGTCCCGCCCGCATGGCACCGCGTGTAGGGGCGACCTGCGGTCGCCCCGGCGATCATGCCAGCTTGACCGGCTCGGACGCGGCCGGCATCGTGCTCGGCCGTCGCTTCTCGTTGACCCGCTCGCGCAGCTCCTTGCCCACCTTGAAGAAGGCCAGGCGCTTGGGCTTGACGTGGACGGTGGCGCCGGTGCGCGGGTTGCGACCGTCGTAGGCGCGGTACTGGCGCACGGTGAAGCTGCCGAAGCCTCGTATCTCAATGCCCTCGCCGCGCATCAGGGCGTCCGACATCGACGAGAAGATCTGATCGACCAACAGCTCCGCGCGAGCCCAAGGAAACTTGAGCTTCTCCGCGATGACGGCGATGAGGTCGGCCTTGGTCATGGTCACAGGAAGTGTAATCTATCCAAAAACGCGCCGTTAGTCGAGAGGGCGTGCAGGCAAGGGGGAATTGCTGTCGGTTCGGTAGCGATAGGTCTTGAAAAACGAGTACTCGCTGCAGCTGTGGCGGGCGTAAAAATCGATGATGTCCCGCCACCCGAACTGCTTCTCGTCGACGCCTTCCTTGAACTCGCGCCACGAAAAGGTCTGCTGGCAGACGTCATGGCCGTGGAATCCCACATGCCCGGCAAAGGTGCGTGGGTCGTAGAGAGTCGCGTTGGGCGGAAGACGTGACACGTAGTAGGCGGACAAGGCCGGCATCTCTACCACCTCGATGCGGGTCACGTCGACCGTCTCCTCCTTGCGATACAGACATTCGGTCCGCAGGATAGTCTGGTCTGGCCCGATAGCCATGGCGTTGTGGGGGATCTCGCCCTTGCTCGAGCATCGGTGCTTGTCCGGCACACTGGTTTGAATGCGGTATGCGAGATACATCGGCGTCCGGTTCTCGATGCGCAGAATCAGATGGTCCTCGGCGATGGTCTGGCCGTCGCTGACCGAGGTGGCCTTGCTGATCTCCAGCGAGACCCGGAGGTGGCGGGTTTCGATGGGGGCCTTGAGTCGAAGGCGTTGCGTTCCCTTCAGCTCGTCGAAATACGCGTTGGGCTGCGTGATTTCGTCCCAGGTTGGGGCCTGAATTCCGTATGCCTTGGCGTCCTGTTCAAGCAGGGTGCGATAGTAGACCGGCGAGAAACGCAAGTCGGAATGGATCATCATCGCGGCAGGCGGCGGCGGACGCGGGCGCTCGGGGGTTGGTGGCGGCGCAGTGGCCGAATGCAGCACGAACACACCAACGCCGATGGCCAGGGCGCCAGCCAGCAGCACGGCAAGAGCAAGGGGTTTGCCTTCCAAGTCCGTCTACCCAAGGACGTCGCGTCCCCCGAAGTATGGTCGAAGCACGGCCGGTACGTCCAGCCTTCCGTCTGCCCGCTGGTAGGTCTCCAGCACTCCGACCAGAGTGCGGGGCAGGGCCAGGCCGGATCCGTTCAAGGTGTGCACGAAGCGGGTCTTTTCCTGGCCGTCACGGAAGCGGATCTTGGCCCGCCGGGCCTGGAAGTCGCCGAAGTTGGAGCAGGAGCTGACCTCCAGCCACTCGCCGCAGCCGGGCGCCCATAGCTCCAGGTCGAACTTGACCATGGCCGAAAACGACAGGTCGCCGGTACACATTTCCACCACCCGGTAGGGCAGCTCCAACGCCTTGAGCACATCCTCGGCGTCGGCGAGCAGGCCGTGCAGCTCATCCATGGAAGATTCCGGGCGCACGAACTTGACCAGCTCGACCTTGTCGAACTGGTGGCCGCGCTTGATGCCGCGGGTGTCGCGACCGGCGGCCATCTGCTCGCGCCGGAAGCAGGCGGTACAGGCCACGTGCTTGATGGGCAGCTTGTCGCCCTCCAGGATCTCGTCGCGATAAAGGTTGGTAACCGGCACCTCGGCGGTGGGGATGAACCAGAAGTCCTCGACGGCGTCGTGGTACAGGTTGTCGCCGAACTTGGGCAGGTTGCCGGTGCCCACCAGGGCCTCGCGCCGGACCATGTAGGGCGGCAGAATCTCGGTGTAGCCGTGGCGGCTGGTGTGCATGTCCAGCATGAAACTGATGAGCGCCCGCTGCAGCCGCGCGCCCCAATCCTTGAGGATATAGAAGCGCGAACCGGAGACTTTGACCCCGCGGTCGAAGTCCAGGATGCCCCAGCGCGGGCCCGAATCCCAGTGCGGCTGCGGCGTGAAAGCGAAACTGCGTTTAACGCCTTCTTCGCGCACCACCCGGTTTTCGCTTTCGTCCTTGCCCACGGGCACCGAAGCATGCGGCAGGTTGGGCAGCTCAAGCAGTTTCTCGTCGAGGGCCTGTTCTTGCTGGGCCAGCTCGGCGTTGAGCGATTCGATCTTCTGCTTGAGCACGGCGCCCCTGGCCTTGGCCTGTTCGCGCGCCTCGGACGTTGGCGCCTTGGCAATCTCACGCGACAGGCGGTTCTGGTCGGCCTGGATGGTCTGGGAATCGTTCTTCAGCTTGCGCACGGCCTGGTCGAGCGCCAGCACCGCGTCCAGGTCCACCGTGGATCCTAGTTTGACAAAGCCCGCGCGCACCTCGTCGGGCTTGTCCCTGATGAGTCGGATGTCGAGCATGAGGAGCGCAGTGTACGACGACCGTGGACGGAGGGCTAGCCGGTCGGGAGGCACTCTCACCCCGGCAGGGCGCGCAGAGTAGCCACGACGAAATCTTGCTCCGCGGGCGACATGCCGTGGAACAGGGGCAGCAGGATGGTGTTGTCGCGGGCGTGTTCCGAGACGGGCAGGCGCAGGCAGCGTCCGGCGGCGTGGGCTGCGAGATCGCAGGGTTCTTGGCCGCAGGACCAGGCGGCCTTGGCGTAGGCAGGCTCGGCGTGGGCGTTGCCGATGCCGCGCCGGCTGGCCACGCCACGGTCGAGCAGGAGTTGCATGATCTCGATCTGTGACATGCGCCCACCCGGCCGCAGGGTCACGGGGTAGCTCTGCCAGTTGCTTCGCAGCCACGCTGGCTCGGTCGGCGGAGCCAGCAAGGGGTGGTCGGCCAGCGTCTCGTTGTAGCGAGCTGCCAGGGCGCGGCGCTCGGCGATGATGGCCGCCAGGCGCGCCAACTGCGGCCGGCCAACTGCGGCCTGCAGGTCAGTCATGCGAAAATTGAAGGCCGGCTCGGAGAAGCTCTCCAACGTCACGGAACGACTCTCGTGGCGAGCCGTGCTGGGCACCAACATGGCGTGCTGGCGCAGCAAGCGCAGACGCTCGGCCAGCGACGGGTCGGCCGTGGTGATCATGCCGCCGTCGCCGGTGGTGACCAGCTTGCGCGGGTGAAACGAGAAGCAGGCCAGCCGGCCGTGGGGCCGGCCGATGCGCTGCCAGTCGCCGTCGATGCGAATCTCGCTGCCGATGGCGCAGGCCGCGTCTTCGATGACGGGCAGGCCGCGCGGCCGAGCGATGGCCAAGATGGCGGGCAGGTCGCAGGGAAAGCCAATCTGGTGCACGCACAAAATGGCACGGGTGCGCGGGGTGATGGCGCGCGCGAGCGCGGCCGGGTCCATGTTGTAGGTGTCGGGCTGGACGTCGACGAAGATGGGTCGCGCCCCGACTGCCACCACCGCGTTGGCTGTAGCGATGAAGCTGTGGCTGACCGTGGCCACGTCGTCGCCCGGTCGCACGCCCGCCACACGCAGGCAGAGCTCCAGCGCGACGGTACAGTTGGACACCGCCACCGCAAAGGACGCGCCCACGGCCGCCGCGAACTCGCGCTCAAAGGCCGCCACTTCCGGGCCCTGCGCGACCCAGCCCGAACGGATAACCCTGCTGGCCGCCTCGACCTCGGCATCGCCGAGCGCCAGCCGAACCATGGGGATCTGCATGGCCACAGGATCGGGCCTGAGAAGCTCGGGCGCAAGTGATGTTGTGCAGTCTGGGTCGTCTTAGCGGCGACCTGCGTTTACCCCTGACCGCGCGACCGAGAGGCGATCAAAGGGAGCGTGCAAGACCCAATCCAGGGGCCTGTCACTGGATTTCGGGAATGGCTGCAAGAGCCACGTAGATCGCGCGCAGATCTCCCAGCCGTTCGTCGAGGAGCTGCCAAAGTCGAGGCGATTCCATTGCCGCGTAGTCATGGACCAGTATGTTGCGCAGCCCCGCCAACCCCTCCAGGCGACCGAGCAAAGCGGTGTCGATGATCCCAGCCCGTGCGAGCGCAGGCAGCACTTCACGGTAGGTGGCAGGAACAGCCAGGCCGCGTCCCGCCAGGATGTGATGACCTATGTCGAAGATCGCTTCGGCAGCGATGTGCATGGCCCGTTCAAGGGCAAGGTTTGCGATGGCATCCGTTTCGCGCGTGATCCGCGGCAGACCCCGCAGCCGTTCAAGATCGCGAATGACGCTGCCCAGGTGAGCAAGCCGAGCTACCACAACGGGCTTGCTGACGGTCACGGCGTCGTCTCTCCCGCCCTGACTGCCTGAGCCAGCAGGATCATCCGGTTCCGCTGTTCGTCGTCCTCGGCTTCCCAGCGTGCGCGACGCACGAAGGCCGCAACCGCCATCTCATCCTGCTCGATCAGCAAACGGCCCGTGGTGATGACCTCCCATCTGAGAACCGGTGGCGCGCTACCCATGTCGATGAGGTCCAGGTCGACGCCGATCTCGCGACCGACGATGTCCATGATTCGCGTGCGTTCAAGCCCAAGGGTTGGTTCGCAGAGCACAGCCAAGTCCAGGTCCGAATCCGCCTTGCCGGCGCCCCTGGCCCTGGAGCCGAATGCCCAGCACGCAACGATGCGACGCCCCTGCAAAGGGGCGCTGGCCAGCACGGCCTTCGCAGCCTGATCGACCAAGGGATCCACGGCGGCAATGTTAGCACGTGGGAACAAACTAGTGGCTTGCGGCTCTGGGCAGGCACTCACGGTCCGGGGCGACCCGGTGGGTGCCGCCGAACCCCGTCGGCTCCTGGCGAATGCTATCCTCCTCAGCCATGCCCCGTATCTTCCCTGGTACGATACCCTCGCCCCGCAAGCTGTGAGCCCTGCTTGTGCCATCACCAACGCCTCCCCGCAAGACCACCGGCCTGAAGCAGGTCTTTCGCGC
>PMKP01000212.1 GCA_003157775.1 Myxococcales bacterium
CACCTGGGCGCCATGCGCGTCGGTGCCGAGCACCTTGATCTTGGCCAACGGTTCGATTCCCAGGTGGGACTCGTCGGAGAAGAGCACGCGCGCGGCCGACGCAGCGGTGATGGTTTCAGTCGGTTCAACCGTCGCTCCCTCGACAACATAATGCAGGGGTCGATCTGACGGCTGAAGTGGCAGGCGATACGCCGCGATGCCGAGTACGACAGCAACCGCACCTGCCAAGGCCCACTTGCCCCAAGCAAATGGCGGACGCAGGGAAATCGACGGCTCGAGATGATGTCCTTGTGCCAGCCGGCTCGCCAGCCGCTGCCAGCCCCGGTTCAGTTCAGCCTCGCTCACTTGCCCCAAACCCTGCCCGGCCAGGGCAGCGAATTCCTCAACCGTCACCGGATGCCGCGCATTCGTCATCGCCCACCCCCAAACAGACGGGAGGCCGCCGGCGGAGCCAGACGGGCCCGTGCTCTGCGTTCTTCTTGCGAAACGGATTTCTGGACATAGCCCAAGGCCTTGGCCAGGTACCGCTTCACCGTGGCAAGCGAGATGCCGAGGCCCTGGGAGATGTCTTTGAGGTCCATTCCATCTACATATCGGAGGACAAAGACAACCCTGTACTTGTCGCACATCCCGTCCAGACTTCGCTGGACACACGACAGAGTCTCGCGCATCTCGAAATCGGCCGGTGACGACGCTGAAGGCGCCGACAAATCCGGATTCTGTTCAGAAATACGACGGCGCACGCGGAAGCGGCGGACTTCCTCACTCACCACGCGAACGGCCACGGAATACACGAAGCTGCGGATGGCTGATGCCTTTTCCAGCGTATGCAACCTGCGAAAGACCCGGAGGAAAACCTCTTGGGTCAGATCGTCGTGGTCATGCCGCGGGCCGAGCGCCCGACGGAGAAGGCCATACACCATCGGCGCGAACCGATACCAAATCTCACGCTGGGCCCAGACCTGGCCCACCAATGCCACGCGCGCCAGAATTGCGTCGTCAGCGTCGGCACCAACCCGCTCTTCGCCGGCTGAACCAACTGTGGTCTTCCCGCTGGCAGGCAGCGGCATAGAACCGGAACCGCCGTCATCAATGACCAGGTCGGACACGGTCCCTATTGTACCAGCGTACCAGGATCGCGGCCAGACATTGGATTGGGCTAGTCGGTTCACTGGCTTCTTCTCTCATATCGCAGTGTCGCGGCAGCTCCACGGCGGCTCACAGTTTCTTCCGCGCGAGACTAGCTATCACATGACCAGCTATGAACAGCCAACAGGTGACCGAATGCGTAGTGCGATTTTGTGAGCCGTCATCGTACTACCGGGCACTGCTGGGGTTACAATCGCGCAAGAATCGCGTATCCGCGAGCATGCCAGAATGGTTGTTCCTACTATGGAGGATTCGATGCGAACCAGAACTCGGAAAGCGACCCAGGCTCTAGCACGAGGCTTCTTGTCTCTGCTCCTTGCCGGCACGGTCACCCTGCTTCAGGGCTGCGACTCGACCGGTACTGGCAACCAGGCGACCAACGGAGGCTCAGGCTCCGGCGGGGCCGCGCAAACTGGCGGGGCCGCACAGACCGGCGGGGCCGCGCAAACCGGCGGGGCTGCCAGCGGTGGCTCAATTGCCACCTCCGGCGGCACGTCAGCGTCAAACGGGGGCGCCGTGCCCAATAGTGGTGGCGTGGTGACCTCAGGCGGCGCTGTTACATTCGGCGGCGTGACCACCAACGGCGGCGTGACCACCAACGGCGGTGTGACCAAGACAGGTGGCACGACCACAACCGGCGGCGCTACGCCTCCCCCATTGGGCGGGACGGTCACCGACGGCGGTGTCGGTGCCGGCGGTGTTACCAGGCCTGGTGGTGCGACAAGGACTGGCGGCGCGGCTCCCGCTGGCGGCATGGTCACTGCTGGAGGCGCGACGAGCGCAGGTGGCGTGACGGGCGCGGGTGGAGCAACGAAACCGGCACCGGGGGGAGGCAGCGGCCACTACCAGCTGGAAAACCTGGATCGCGGCGTGGTCGCNNGGTGGTCTCCGGCGGCGTCTATGTTGGGTGGCGCATGTTTGGCTACGAGTACACCGGAACGGACGCCGATGTTTCGTACAACCTTTACAAGGGCGGCACCAAGCTGGCGAACGTCACCGATAGCACCAACTACCTGGATGCGGCCGGCTCCTCCAGTTCGAGCTACACAGTGAGTGCCGTGATCAAAGGGGTCGAGGGGCCCCAGTCTCCTGCGGTCACGCCCTGGGCGCAGAACTACACCAGCATCCCTCTTACAGCACCGGGCGGATCGTACAGCGCGAACGATGGAGCCACCGGGGATCTTGATGGCGACGGCAAANNGCGCTGGTGGCCGACTTTGACGGCGACGGCAAGGCGGAATTGGCGGTCAAGACCGCGCCGGGAACCAAGGACGGAACCGGCGCGTATCTGAGCAATGGATCTGCTGCTGGCGCCGACAACAGCGCTGTGTACCGCAATGGCTCCGGCTACATTCTCACCGGACCCGAGTGGATCACGGTGTTCGCCGGAGACACCGGCAAGGAACTGGCGACGATTGACTATCCGGTGCCCCGCGGCGACGTGTCGGCTTGGGGTGACGCCTACGGCAACCGAGTGGACCGCTTCAACGGCGGGATTGCGGCTGTGAAGGAAGGCGGTGTTGCTACCGGGAAGCCGAGCATCATCCAGGGCCGCGGGTACTACACGCGTCTGACGGTATCTTCGTTGACCTTCCGCGCTGGGGTGTTGGCGAAGAACTGGGTCTACGACAGCGTGACCGCTTGCCCCAATGGCGGTGGCGACCACTCGGAGATGGCGGCAGACACTGACGGCGACGGTGGACAGGAGATAATCACCGGAACAAGAACCATCGACAGCGGCGGAACCTTGAAGTGCGATGCCCAAATGGGCCATGGCGATGCCATGCACATAAGCGAGCTGGTGGTTGGCAAGGGGATCTCAGTGTTCTCGGTTCACGAGACGCTAGGGGGCGGAGATTGTCATGACGGAGCCACTTGCAAAACGTACTTTGTCGTGACCGGGGGCGGGGACAACGGGCGCGGCGCCGCCGACTATGTCGGCACGGGAGACGAGACTGCCGCATCGTGTTCGTCGAGCCACACCGGCAACCTCAATTGCGGAACCGGTGCCACCGTCACCCCGAATGCTGGCAGCAACTTCCTCATCTATTGGGACGACGATCTGTGGCGTGAACTCGAAAACGGCACGTCGATCACCAAGGTCGGTGGCGGAACCCTACTGAGCTGCAGCGATTGCGGGTCAAACAACAGCACCAAGTCCACCCCGACNNGATCCGACCTACCGGGCGCAGGTTGCGTTTGAGAACTCAGCCTACAACCAGCCGCCCCATGTGGGATTCCACATCGGCGTTGGCATGGCTGCTCCGCCGGTGCCCGATATCTACGTGAAGTAGACTCGTCTGAAGTTGCTCTGATACGTCGAGAGGCCGTGGTCAGGTTGGGCCCGTCCCAGCCTGAACCACGGCCTTTCCATATCTGCCTTGGCGGCTGGTCGCATCTGGAAAAAGAGGGGGCACAAGCCGGTTGTGATTCCATGCCGTCATCTGCCAGCGTGAAGCGCGGTCAATTCGGCACAGGGTCCCAATGACCAAATGCGAACGACGCGGGTGACAAGTCGCGTCTTGCCATTTGATAGGCCGTTGCTATTCAGCTGGGCACTGCCTTACAATTCTCTGCATTGTGAATTTGTAGAGATCTCCAAATTGCCATCACGGAGGATGCGATGCGAACCAGAACTCGGAAAAGGGGCCAGGCTCTAGCACGAGGCTCATTGTCTCTGCTCCTTGCCGGCACCGTCAGCTTGCTTCAGGGCTGCGACTCGACCGGTACGGGCTCACAAGCGACAAACGGCGGGTCAGGCTCTGGCGGAGCCGCCCAAACCGGCGGAGCCGCCCAAACCGGCGGAGCCGCCCAAACCGGCGGAGCTGCCCAAACCGGCGGAACTGCCAGCGGTGGCTCGATTGCCACCTCTGGCGGCACGTCAGCCTCAAACGGCGGCGCCGCGCCCAAGAGCGGTGGCGTCGTGACCTCAGGCGGAACTGTTGCCAACGGCGGCGTGATCACCAACGGTGGCGTGGTCACCGATGGCGGCGTGACTACCGCGGGTGGCACTACCACAACCGGCGGCGCCACGCCTCCCCCATTGGGCGGGACGGTCACCGACGGCGGCGTCGGCGCAGGCGGTGCAACCAGGGCCGGTGGTGCGACAAGGAATGGCGGCGCGGTCCCCGCTGGCGGCGTGGCCACCTCTGGTGGTGCGACGAGCGCAGGTGGCGTGACGGGTGCAGGTGGAGCAACGAAACCGCCAGCCGGGGGAGGTACCGGCCATTACCAGATGGAAAACCTGGATCGTGGCGTGGTGGCGGTGAAGGTTACAGGCGGCGTCTATGTCGGCTGGCGCATGTTTGGCTACGAGTACACCGGAACGGACGCCGATGTTACGTACAACCTCTACAAAGACGGCGCCAAGCTGACGAACGTGACCGATAGCACCAACTACCTGGACGCGGCCGGCACTGCCAGCAACAAGTATTCGGTGAGCGCCGTGATCAAGGGGACCGAGGGGCCGCAGTCTTCTGCAGTCACGCCCTGGGCGCAGCAATACACCAGCATTCCGCTGTCGCCGCCGTCCGGCTCGTACAGCGCGAGCGATGGAGCCACGGGGGATCTCGATGGCGACGGCAAACTCGACCTCGTGCTCAAGTGGGATCCGTCGGACTCGAAGGACAATTCCCAGTCGGGCGTCACTAGCGACGTCTATATTGATGGATACACGCTGGCGGGGACGAAGCTCTGGCGCATCGATTTGGGACCGAACATTCGTGCCGGGGCACACTACACGCAGATGTCAGTGGGCGACTTCGACGGGGACGGCAAGGCAGAATTTGCCTGCAAGACCGCACCCGGGACCAAGGACGGAACCGGCGCATATCTGAGCACGGGACCGGCTGCCAGCGACGATGACAGCTCTGTCTACCGCAACGGTTCTGGCTACATTCTGACCGGCCCCGAGTACCTGACCGTGTTTGCCGGAGACACTGGCAAGGAACTGGCTACAGTAGCTTACCCGGTGCCACGTGGCACGGTGTCCTCCTGGGGCGACTCGTACGGCAACCGGTTGGACCGATACAACGGTGGAATCGCGTTCGTTAGCGACACTGGCACTGGCAAGACCGCGACCGGGCGGCCGAGCATCATTCAGCAGCGTGGGTACTACACGCGTCTGACGATGTCGGCGTACAACTGGCGAGATGGGGCCTTGAGCAAGGTTTGGATTTTCGACAGCAATGACGCCGCGAATAGCAAAGCCGCTGGCCAGGGCGACCACGCAGCTATGGCGGCGGATGTGGACGGTGACCTTGCCCAGGAGATCCTCACCGGCCCGTTGACCATCGGCAGCGACGGAACCTGGCACTGCAGCTCGGGAATGGGCCATGGCGATGCCTTCGATGTGAGCGAATTGGTTCCTGGCAAGGGCATGACCGCGTTTTCGATTCACGAGGGTCAAGGGGGCATGGATGCGCATAACGCTGACACCTGCGCGTTCTACTTCAAGACCACGGAATCCGGTGTCGACTCCAACCGTGGTCGTGCCGACTATGTCGGCGTGGGCAACGAAACCAGCGCCTCGTGCTACTGTGGATCGTGCAACACGCATCAGGCCTTGTGCATCGACGGTTCCGCAGCGGGACTCTCGCCTGGGACCAACTTCGTCATGTACTGGGACGCGGATGAATGGCGTGAGACTGAAAACGCTAACTCCATCGCCAAGGCTGGCGGCGGCACCCTGCTGACCTGCGCCCAGTGCTCGGGGAACAACAGTACCAAGAACACCCCGACGCTGACTGCGGACCTGTTGGGCGATTGGCGCGAGGAGATTATCTGGCGCGAGACCGCCGGCGCGAACCTGCGTGTGTACACGACGACAGAGGTGACCAAGCGCCGAATCTACACGCTGATGCACGATCCGACCTACCGGGCGCAGGTAGCGTTTGAGAACGCAAGCTACAACCAGCCGCCCCACCCTGGGTTCCAAATCAACCCCGGCATGCCCGCTCCACCCGTGCCCAATATCTATGTGAAATAGACAGTTTCCGAGTGTGAACAGGCCGTGGTTGCGGTTGGCTTTCCCAGCCGGAACCACGGCCTTTCCATATCTTGTGAGCCGTGCGAGAACCTGAAGTCACTGCATCCTAGAAACTTCAGATCTGTGAGCTCGACCGCAGGGAGGAATCCATGCAACCAAACCACGCAACGCGATCTAAGGTAATTCAGATTCCTGCGCTATTTCTGTGCGCCATCGGCGCGGGAATGCTGTTCCCCGCCTGCGGCAACTCCGGTGATGGAAATACCACGACGGGAACAGGCGGCGCCACCAGCTCGGGCGGCGCGGCCGCCTCGGGCGGTGCCATCAGCTCGGGCGGTGCGGTCACCTCCGGTGGTGCGACGAGCACAGGTGGCGTCACGGGTGCGGGTGGGGCCACGAAACCGCCAACCGGGGGAGGCACCGGCCACTATCAGATGGAAAACCTGGATCGCGGCGTGGTTGCGGTGAAGGTTACAGGCGGCGTCTATGTCGGCTGGCGCATGTTTGGCTACGAGTACACCGGAACGGACGCCGACGTTACGTACAACCTCTACAAAGACGGCGCCAAGCTGGCGAACGTGACCGATAGCACCAACTACCTGGATGCGGCCGGCAGTGCCAGCAATAAGTACTCGGTGAGCGCCGTGATCAAGGGGACCGAGGGGCCGCAATCTGCTGGGGTCACGCCCTGGGCGCAGCAATACACCAGCATTCCGCTGACGCCGCCGTCCGGTTCGTACAGCGCTAGCGATGGAGCCCCAGGGGATCTCGATGGCGA
>PMKP01000152.1 GCA_003157775.1 Myxococcales bacterium
TGGCCCGCCTCGCTCACGGTGACGGTGGTCTGCCACGTGCCGGCCATGGAAAAGGCGACCTGACCGCTGTAGCGTCCCGAGGTAGCAAGGGTCGGGTTGACGCTGCCAGGGGCGCCATGGCCCATTGATGGCATTTCCGGATCCAGGACCAGGGTCGCATCGTCGACCGGTGCGAAGGGCATCATGTCCTGAGCTTGGTGAAGCGTGAACACAACCGGATTGAGCCCCACCTTGGCTGCGCCAGTGAGATTGAAGCTGGCAACATAGTTGCTTTGCGTGCCACCTGTGGGCGTGTACGAAAAGGAGAGCGCGCGTCCACTGTCGACCACGGTCAGCGGGTTGAACTGGGCCTGGACCGCAGCGGCCCCTGCGCGCGCAATTTCCACCGACACGGCCCAGATATCGGTGGCGGAAGAGGCCATCTGGAAGACGACGTCCACGAAATAGAGCCCGCTGCTGTCGACCGACGGATCGCCAAGCACAGGGGCGCCATGTTGCATGCCCCCGGACACGGTCATCTGCAAAGTGACGGTCAGGTTGGCATCGGTGATCACGTGCGCCCCGCTGTCGGTGAGCTTGAGATAGAGAGGCGAGAGGCCGGTGTGGAGTTGGCTGTCGGTGAACAGTTCAACCGATAGCCCATCCACGGTGGTTTGGCCGAGGCTCGTCTTCGTGGTGGTGGGCGCCTGCGATGCGCTCGATCCACAAGCCGAAACAAGAGCGACCAAGATCAAAGACGGAACAGAACGACTCATTGAGGACTCCTTTTGGTGGGTTCATTGGGGGCCAAACATGAATGGCCCTGTGTCGCGCCGAAAAGCCGACGCGCGATGGTGCAGCCGAAAACCGGCGTGCGTGTCGCGAAATCGCTTCGATTTTCGAGAACACCCTGCAAGGCCAATTCAAGCCAAGGCTCGCGATTCGCCTCACCAGGCGCGCGTTCATTGTCGAACCAGCCCAGGAAGCGCGTTTCACCTCGTTCGTCGAGCATCACGACGGTCGGGGTGCTGCGCACGACGAATGCCTGGGCCAACAGGCCGTCCTCATCGCGCACGATGGGCAAACGAATGCCTCGCGCACTGGCGGCGCGCCGGACCTCGGCAAAGGTCTCGTCGGCGTTGCTGGACACGCCGAGAACCGCCACATCCTTGGCCCGGTACTGTTCAAGCAGGGTCTCCACGCGATCCTGATACCGACGCACACAAGGACAGTTCGCGCCCCAGAAGATCAGCACGGTGGCCCGATGCCCACGCCAGATCTCGCGCAGTGGCACAGCATTTCCCTCGCCGGTGAGCAGGATGACCTCGTCGACCTGCCCACGTCTTGCGCTTTCTTGCGAGGCGCATCCGGCCACAACGCTGGCCAACAGGACCGCCGCCAAGATGTCCTTCCTAGAAATGCCCATAGCGAACCCCCAGGTCGAGACCAACCCGCGCATCTCGGTTCATGCCCACGCCGCTGGGCCAGACGGCATTGCTGCCCGTGGCCAACAACGTCCAGTGCGGATTCGCACGCCACGAGAGCGAGACACCAGTAGACAAGGCCCGTGCCCGCGAATCAGGCACGGACATTCCGTCGAATGCGATGCGGTCCTGCCATTCCCCGTGCAAAGTGAATGCGATGACCATCCGCTCGGTAAAGGCTTCGCGCCCTGCGGACAAAGTAGTCTGCACAAGCGGACCATACTGCTCCCGCTGTCCAGTGTCAGATCGGCGAAAGGACAAGTACCCGGTTAGCCTAAATTCGAGCCGCACGAACCACGGCAAGAAGGCGTATTCAGATTCGAGACCGACCGACCCTGCGCAGGCTCCCAGTCCTGTGGCGCCCGCGAACAACGGCGGCGAGGTTTGTTCGACCCGCTCTCCCGTGGGGAAAGCCCCGCCCAAGGTCATGGCCAACGAAGGCAGGTTCTTGAAGGCGCCGATGGGCACGAGTTCCACGCGAACCGCGCCCCCCACATCGCCCAGGCCTCCCGCAATCTGGTGCTGATCGTCGGACCAGCGATCGTTGACCAGCACTGGTGCCCAGGCTTGCGCCTGCACTCGCTCGTGAAGACGCAGAATCATCCAGAGCTGCGCGCGCGTGATTCCCTCCGAATATCCGGGTGGGTTGAAATGAAGGTTCCCTTGCGCGTCCCACTCGCCCAGCACGCGCGCGTGTCCCAAAGAAAGCCCTATCGCGAAATCCTCCCAAACCAGAAGGCGTCCCACGCCGAACGATGTGGCGGACAGGCAGCAAGCGGCCGCACCGGCCTGGCGAGACAGCAGAAGCAGAGCCAACAGCAGCGCGGCGGCCATTGACTGTCTCACTGTAGTGCCGAGGCTCACGTCCGCGCCCCACTCAAATCGACCGTGTGGTCGGCCCGGCCCACCAGACCACGATCATGGGTGACCAGAACCAAGGCTCGACCCTGGCCGGGCAATTGGTAGAGCAGCTCGCCTAGCTGGCCGGCGCGTTCGGCGTCGAGATCGTTGGTGGGCTCGTNNCGGCTCCAGCAGCAGCGCGCGCGCCACTGCTACCCGACGCTTCTGACCAATGCTCAGTTGATGTGGCAGATGTTCCAAGCGGTGCGAAAGCCCCAGCGTGGTCAGCAGACGCCGGGCCTCGCCCTCTAG
>PMKP01000314.1 GCA_003157775.1 Myxococcales bacterium
TATGATCAGCTTCGATCAGTCGCTTACCGAGCTGGTCAACAACCGCTTCGTCACCTACGAAGACGCCGTCGCCGCGTCGACCAACCCCGACGACTTCGCCCTCTTCTTCCGCGGGGTCAGCAAAGGCGGCCAGGTGGGCCAAGATTTCAACGCGACAACCAGCCAGCCCGGCAGCGGCACGGTGCCGCCCGGGGGGTACAACGCGGATCGGTTCGGCAAGGAGTAGCAAGGCAGTCGACGGACGCGGTCTCTCAGGCTAGTCTCCCCGGCCCATGTCAGACTGGATCTCACACAAAGTCCGCCGCAAGTTCCTCGACGCCTTCGTGGCCCAGGGCCATGAGGAAGTTCCCAGCTCGTCGCTGGTGCCGGCCAACGACCCGACCCTGCTCTTCGCCAACGCCGGGATGAACCAGTTCAAGGACATCTTCACCGGCAAGACGCAGCGGGCGCGCACGCGCGCCTGCAGCTCGCAGAAGTGCGTGCGCGCCGGGGGCAAGCACAACGACCTGGAAAACGTCGGCCGGACCGCCCGGCACCACACCTTCTTCGAGATGCTGGGCAACTTCTCTTTCGGCGACTACTTCAAGGCCGACGCCATCCGCTTTGCCCATGAACTCCTGGTCCAGGGCTACGCCATCGACCCCAAGCGGCTGGTGTACACCGTCCATCGCAGCGACGACGACGCGCGCCAGTTGTGGAAGAAGGTGGCCGGGGTGGGCGACGATCGGGTCCTGGGCCTGGGCGACAAGGACAACTTCTGGACCATGGGCGAGGTCGGTCCCTGCGGCCCGTGCAGCGAAATTCACTACCACCAGGGGGACGATATCCCCTGCTCGGAAGTTGCGGCCGGTCGCCCTTGTCTGGGGCCGGCGTGCGACTGCGACCGCTGGGTCGAAATCTGGAACCTGGTGTTCATGCAGTTCGAGCAGCTCCCGGATCGCACGCGCCGGCCGCTGCCCAAACCCTCGGTCGACACCGGCATGGGGCTGGAACGCTTGTGTGCCGTGCTGGGTGGCTTCCGTTCCAACTACGAGACTGATCTGCTGCGGCCCCTGATCACCGAGGTAGAAAACCTGACGGGAAAGACCTTCGCACCGGCGGACTACACCGCCGGCTCGGTCGCGGTTTCCATGCGTGCCATCGCGGACCACGCGCGGGCCGCCGCGTTTCTCATCGCCGACGGTGTGTTTCCCGAAAAAACCGGTCGCGAATACGTCCTGCGCCGGATCATGAGGCGCGCTATCTATCACAGCTGGTTGTTGGGATTGCGCAACGGTAGCCACTTCCCCAAGTTCGCGTGCATGGTTGTCGACATGATGGGGGACGTCTTCCCTGAACTGCGCGATCGCCGCAGCGTCATCGAGGCCATCACCCGCGAGGAAGAGAATGGCTTCCGCGACGTCCTGACCCGCGGTATGCGCATGCTCGACGATGAGATGGGCAAACGTCCGGATCGCGTGATTCCCGGCGAGGTCGCATTTCGGCTCTACGACACCTACGGCTTTCCCTTCGATTTGACCCGGGTGATCGCCGCCGGCAACCAGTTCACCGTCGACGAAGCCGGATTCGAGGCCAGCATGGAGGAGCAGCGCCACCGCGCCGAGTTCGTGGGCTCGGGCGACTTGGCGGTGGAGGGCGTGTTCCAGAGCATCCTCGACCGAGTCGGCCCGACGAAGTTTCTCGGCTACGACGCGACCACCGCCAAGAGCGAGATCGTGGCCATCGTGGCCGAGGGCAAGGAGGTCCCCTACGTCGCGGCCCCGTGCAATGCTCCGGTGGCTGTCATCTGCCGCGAAACCCCGTTCTACGGCGAGCAGGGCGGCCAGCTCGGCGACACGGGTAGCGCGACGGGACCGCAAGGCGCCCTCAGGGTGATCGATAGCAAGCGGCCGCTCTCACCGCTTTACGTTCATCTGTGCGAGATCGAGCGCGGGCACATCCAGGTGGGTGACACCCTCGACCTGGCGGTGGACGTCGAACGCCGCAACGCCATTCGGCGCAACCACTCGGCAACCCATCTTCTGCACTGGGCTCTGCGGACCGTGCTGGGCGAGCACGTGGCGCAGAAAGGCTCGCTGGTCGCGCCCGACCGTCTGCGTTTCGATTTCTCTCACCTGGCGCCGCTTTCGCCTGAGGAGAAGCACAAGGTCGAGGACCTGGCCAATGTCCGCGTGCTGCGCAACCTGCCGGTCACCACCGACGTGCTGCCCGTCGCTTTAGCCAAGCAGGGCGGAGCCATCGCGTTTTTCGGCGAGAAGTACGGCGACACGGTTCGGGTCATGACCATGGGCGAGTCCAAGGAGTTTTGCGGCGGCACGCATGTGCACCAGACCGGTGACATCGGACTCATCAAAATCGTGGAGGAGAGCGGCGTGGCCCAGGGTGTGCGGCGCCTGGAAGCCGTGACCGGCCTGGGTGCGCTGGTGCTCGTGCGGCGCATGGAGAACGAGCTCGGCGATGCCGCCGCGATCCTGCGTGCCGGTCCTTTTGAGGTTGCCGCGCGGCTGGAAAAGCAGCAATTCGAGTTACGCGATCGCGAGAAAGAAATCAGCAAGCTCAAGGCGCAGATTGCGTCCGGCGGCTCGCGCGATCCGCTCGCCAACCGCCAGCAGGTTGGGGAGCACTGGCTGCTCGTGCACGACGTGGGCGTGGGCGACCCGAAGATCCTGCGCGAAACCGCGGACAAGCTGAAACTGCGCATGGACCCCGGCGTGCTGGTCCTGCTCGGCGCAGCCGAGGGCAAGGTCGCGGTGGTGTGCGCCGTCACGTCGGCCGCGCAAAAGAAGCTCAACGCGGGGAAGATCGTGACCTTGCTGTTGCAGGATCTAGGTGGCAAGGGCGGCGGCCGGCCGGACATGGCGCAAGGCGGGGCTGCCCTGCCTGCGGACACAACCCTGGACGATATCGTGCAACGCTGGACCGAAAGGCTGCGGACTCTCATCGAATCGTGAGAACCCGGCCTCTGCTCGACCATCATGGACCCGTCGATCAAGGACGCACTCAAAGCGATCGTCGAGGCCATGCGCCAGCCCATGCCTGATCCGGCCGCCCTGCCCGACTACGGCTTCGACCCTGGTTTTCTCGAACGCACCGCCCCTGCTCTCGAATTTCTATGGTCGCGCTACTTCCGTGTGCTCCTGCGCGGCCTGGAGAATGTGCCCGCCACCGGAGCCGCGCTGCTGGTCGCCAACCACTCGGGCGGCCTGCCCTACGACGGGGCCATGCTCATCCACGCTTGCCACTCGCTTCATCCCGCACACCGGCCGCTGCGGCCGCTGGTCGCGACTTTCGCCTTTCGATCGTCGTGGATGCGGCCGGTTGTGGCGCGCATCGGAGGCGTGCGCGCGTCGATGCGCAACGCCCTTGACCTGTGTGAGCGCGGTCACTTGATAGGCATTTTCCCCGAAGGCCTGCGCGGCGTCGGCAAGCTGTACCGCGAGCGCTACCGCTTGACCAACTTCGGACGCGGCGGATTCGTTCGTCTGGCGCGCACGGCCAAGGTGCCGATCATCCCGGTCGCCATCGTAGGCGCCGAGGAGGCCCATCCCGTGGTGGCCAAACTAACACGGCTAGCCAAGCCCCTTGGATTGCCGTACATCCCAATCACACCCACCTTCCCGCTTCTCGGACCACTTGGCTTGCTCCCGGTGCCAGCCAAATGGAGCATTCAGATCGGCGAGGCGATCTCGCCCATGTCGCAGCCGGACCGCGATACACTCGAAGTCGCGGAGCAGGTGCGGAGCATTGTTGACCGCATGATCGCCGACCTCCTGCTTGAGCGGCGGTCGATCTTTTTTGGATGAATCTTTCACCTGCGCCGTCTAACGAGTGTCGGAAGAGGCCGAACTCAGTCGTTGCCAAAGAACGCCGCGGTTCTCTTCGCAAGTGGTTGAAAAGATGTTCGGACTTGATAACTTCCAGCCCCCAGACCTTGACGGAAATCTGGAAATCCATGAAGGTTAGAGATACGCTCTTGTAGGACTCTTAGCGTGGCTTCGCCTGCATCATCACCCTTGATCGCGGTCGGTCAGACGATCGGCAACTACACGATTACGGCCAAGCTAGGCGAGGGCGGGATGGGTGTCGTCTATCTGGCCGAGCACCCGGTCATCGGGCGCAAGGTCGCCATGAAGGCGATCCACCCTGAGCTGTCGCGCAATCCGGAGGTGGTGTCTCGCTTCGTGACCGAGGCGAAAGCGGTCAACCAGATCGGCAACGAGCATATCGTCGACATCCACGATTTTGGAACCACGGCTGACGGCGACTTCTACTTCATCATGGAGTTCCTGCAGGGCGAGGCCCTGGCGGATCGCCTAAGGCGCGAGTCACCCCTCGATCCCGCTCGTGCTCTCAACATCGGGGCTCAGGTCGCGGACGCTCTTGCTGCTTCCCATGCGCACGGCATCATCCACCGCGACCTCAAGCCCGAAAACATCTTCCTCATCCAAAAGGGCGGCACAAACGACTTCGTGAAAGTGCTCGACTTCGGCCTGGCGAAGCTGACGTTGGGCGCTGACAAGGTTTCTCACAAGACGCGCACTGGCTCCGTGATGGGCACGCCCTACTATATGTCGCCCGAGCAATGCGAGGGCAGGCCCAACATCGACCATCGGGCCGACGTCTATTCGTTGGGCGTCATCCTGTTCGAGATGATGACGGGCAAGGTGCCGTTCGGTGGCGAAGGCTATGGCGAGATCATCGTCAAGCACATCACTGCGGAGCTTCCTTCGCCGCGTGCTATCAACCCACGTCTCTCTCCTGCGTGCGAGTCGATCCTCCTGCGTGCCTTGGCCAAGAACCGCGACGAGCGATTCCGCGGCATGGATGACTTCCGCGCGGCGATGCTCGATCCAGACCGCTATGCGCTGGCGGCCTCGATCGTGCCTACGCCTGGCCCGCTAGTGGGGTACGGTGCGCAGAAGGCGCCGGTACCCTCGCGGCTGGTCGACAGCCATGTCACCGGCAAGGTCGCTCTCGGTGTCGACGAGGACTTGAGCGCTCGCGTGACCCCGGCGCCGACGACCTTCCGCGACTCTGCGGTTGCCCTCGAACGTGACGAAGAGATTCCGAAGTCGCGCGCGGGATTGCTGGCTGGCATCCTGGTTGCCGCCTTGGCCGCCGGTGGTGTGGCGGCGTTCCTGGTGGTGCGTGCCGGATCGAGTGAGCGGCCTGTGCAACCGGCAGTGACCAACCCGGAGCCCGCGGCCACGGCTGCTCCTGCGCCTGTGCCTGTGCCTCCGGTTGCTCCCCCTCTGCCAGCCAAGGTCACCATCAAGTTCCTCTCTGAGCCGGTCGGCGCCGCAGTCGCCCGCAAGGACACGGGAGAGCAGTTGGGAGTGACGCCCTTTGAGATCGAAGTCCCCCAGGGCAAATCTCCCTTGGCGGTGGTTTTCAAGAAGGCGAACTTCAAGGATGTGCCGCTTTCCATCGTTCCCTCGGAGTCCGGTTTCCTGGAGGCGACGCTGGAAGCCACGCCAACCGTTGGCCACCCTACTCGCCCGCCACGGCTAGAGAGACCTGGTCCCCGCGGGAAAGGCCACAGACCTATGGACGAGGATGGCGTGCTGGCCCCATCCTTCTAGTCCCCATCTATCAACGATTGACAGGCGGCGCGTTTGCTATTATTTCCAGGAACCTATCGGGCGTTTAACTCAGCGGAAGAGTGTCACCTTCACACGGTGGAAGCCGCAGGTTCAAATCCTGCAACGCCCACAAGCTGGTAACTGCGCACCTGTCGTCTGACCCGGGCGGGCGCCGGGACAAAACCCATGGTCTCCGCGATGATGAATGCCTGCATCTATCCGTGGTACGCTTGGCACAAGGCCATGGTCACTGTCCACGTGCAGCTTCCCGAGGAAGCCTTCTCGGCGCTTCGCCGGTCGCCCGACGAAATGGCAGGCGATCTGCGCCTTGCCGCCGCCGTTCACTGGTACTCGCGCGGCCTGATGTCCCAGGAACGCGCGGCGCAGGTAGCTGGGCTTGACCGCACAGACTTCATCCTGGCGCTCGCGCGTGAGGGCGTGGAGGCCTTTGCGGTGGACATGACCTCGCTCCGGCGAGAACTGGCCGATGGTTGAGACAGCCATCGTCAACGCGTCACCGCTGATCTGCTTGAGTCGCGCGGGCCTGGCGGATCTGCTTCGGCAAGCAGCGCAAGCGATCATCGTGCCGGCGGCAGTGGCAAGCGAAATCCTGGCCCGCGGCCCGCGCGACGTGACCGCAGTCACCTTGGCCAGCTCAACCTGGCTGAAACAGGTGGAAAATCCCGCCATCCCGCCGGGCATCCTGGCCTGGGATCTCGGCGACGGCGAGTCGTCCGTGCTCGCGTGGGCGCTGGCCCACCCTGGCACACGCGCCGTCATCGACGATCTGGAAGGCAGACGCTGCGCCGAGTCGCTGGACATCCCGCTGCGTGGCACCGTTGGCCTCGTCCTGCGCGCCCGACGAGGCGGACTCATCGACTCGGCCCGCGACGCCCTCGAACGCTTGCGCCAGGGCGGGATGTACCTGTCGGATCGGATCTGCGCCGAGGTGTTGAAGGAAGTGGGCGAGTAGGTAGCCCGTACAACTTCGACGGCATCCGCGTGCCGTTCCTGTACTCGGCGGTGGCGCCAGAGGGATGGGTCAACGGACACTCTGGGTTGATAGGGTTCTCAAGTCGGGACTGGTAGCTTGTCGATGAGCTGTCTACCCTCCCGCCGCCACACCTACCCGCAGACGCGCGCCCGTCAAGATACGCAAGCAGAAGGTCAAGCTGAAGCCCAAGCCCAAGCGACTGTCCCGGCGCCGCAAGCGCAAGAAGAGCTGAACACCGCCGGGCTACACGGCGCGGACGACGAATTGCGCTGGCGTCACACAGTGCACAAGACGGGATTGCATCGATGGGCCAATCGTTCTCCAGGGAAGCCGTTCGCCTCAGAATGACCTGCCGCAAGCAACCCCGAGCGGGCTCACGATGCAGGCGAGTGCACTGTGGGTCTGGCGGGCGGCGGGCCGGGAATTCCACGAGAATATGCCAATAGCGGCCATGGTTAGGGCCGCGGCCCCGACCCCGATCGTCGTACCCATGGCCACGTTTCGCAAAGTCTTGAGGGTAGATTCGTTCGTGCACCCGTAGCCGGTCGCGGGATCGTGACAGTGATCGAGCTGGGTTTCTCGGGTGGACCAATAGATGCCGGTGCCGACCGCCACCAGCGCGGCACCTCCGCTTGCCCACAGCCACGCAGCCGCATGACCATTCGACGCCTCCGAGGGCCATGGTTTCGCGGCACTCACTACTAGGCCCGCCTTGGCGCCGGCCGAAGGCGCGGCCGACTCGCGTTCGAGCGCTATCGAGAGTTCCTTTCGCTCACCACCGCGGACCTCGATAGGAAGTGAGCGCGTTGTCATGCCCTGCGCCCGGACTTCTACCGTGTGCGGGCCGATGCCGAACATCAAAGTCCCATCGGGCTCAAACTCCGGCGCACGACCGTCGATGAGCACGCGCGAATTCTTTGGCGAAATCGTCAGCGTATACACATCCACGAATATGCGGCTGCGCTCGAGCAGATCCTGCGTTTGCCCGCGTTGCTCAGAGGAGAGAGGCTTGCGCACGTCTTGCAGGGCTGCCGACAAGTTGTGAACGGCGGAGACATAGTCGCGAAGTTCGAAAGAAGTCATGCCGATGCCACGGAAGGTCCGCGCGTTGGGGCTGATTTCGTGGGCACGTCGAAAAAGACTACGTGCTTCCTCGAAATGGCCGGCGTCGCATTCGGCTAGCCCCTCTTCGATTGCTTTTCGGTAGGCAGGCGCGTCCGCAGCATCCGACGCAGACCGCGCCTTGGCAACCATGTGGTCAGCATGTGCGGTCGGGAGAAACATCACAAGACCGAGAGCTGCAAGCGCGACGGCGATGCCCCGCGCAGGCGGAAATGGCGAGAGTTGTTTTCTTCTGCGGGAATACATGGTGTGATTGCTCGTGCTAGAACTCGTCCGCGGATAGCCCACCCGCACGTGGCAGTTTGGACTTCGAGGATGAGCTAGCCGGTGGTGCCAGCGGCGCCGACTCCTCCGAGGAGCTAGCGGTTGGCGCCGGCGGCTGGTCCAGCGCCGGTGCATCCTGGTCCAACGCACCGCGCTCTGCGTGCCGCCCGAGCGGAACCTTGCGCACATGGTGCTTGGACTCGCGATGTTCAGCCGCCGCATGAGCGCTTGGTTGGAGTGGGGATGGCGGGGGTGACAACCGATCAGGAACCGCCACAACGGGGTTGGTCGCGGTTGGCATCACGGCAGGGTCAGCCACAGCGGGTTTGGTCGCTGCTGGCAGCACAGTGGGAACCTCTGGCGGCACGGAGGGGTTTCTCATTGCAGGCTTATTGGCGATCCTTGCGGCCATCATCCACACCGCGAAAAGGGGCACGATCGTGCACCCTGCGCCCACGAACCAACGCCAGTACCGAAAAACGTGGGGCGTTCTGCGGCTGAAGACCTGGGCTGTGGTCGGCGAAGTACCCGGAGACGATGCACCTTTCTCAGGATCCGTCGGCAGCGGAGGCGCTGCCGCTTCCAAGCCCTTATTGTCAGCCGGCCCATCTGCGGCAACCACCGGGATGTCCTTCTCCGTGGGCCGCGCGACGAAGAGCTGCGTATTCGGGAACTGCCCCGATGGCTCCTGCTTGAGAACGGCTTGCACCTTTCCCGACGAAGACTCGCGTAGAGCGTGCGCGGGCACACCAGCGATTGGCGTGACTAGGCGCGGGGCAGGGGTGGCCGGCGCCAGCGCGTCTTCAATACTGCCCAGCAGCAGGCTCAGGTTCGCATAGCGATCGCTGGGCCTCTTGGCCATGGCCTTTTCGATGATGCCAACCAAGCCAGGCGGCAATTCAGGATGGAACAGCGTCATTGGTGGTGGGGCGTCGTTCACGATTCGATGAAAGAGCTCAGGTCCTGGCTGACCAGGAAACGCCATCTCTCCGGTCAACGCCTCGTACAGCAAAACGCCGAAGCTGTACACGTCGGCACGCTCATCGATGCGTGCCCAACCCAAGAGTTGCTCGGGAGACATATAGGCCGGGGTACCCATGCCCAATGCCAAACTCGGCCCTGCCGAGCGATCCGTTGCCCGCTCCACCATGACCGAGATGCCGAAATCCAATACCTTGGTGGTCACGACGCGCCCGTCGGGCCCAATGCAAATGAAAATGTTCTGCGGCTTCAGATCGCGGTGAATCACGCCCTGTGCGTGGGCGGCGGCCACCCCCCGCATGGCGGGCAGTAGCACCGTCGCCGCTTCGCTGACCGTGAGAAATCCCCTGAAGGCGATG
>PMKP01000340.1:0-5421 GCA_003157775.1 Myxococcales bacterium
GACCGCTTCCACCCGCGAGCGTGATTCTCCAGGTGGATTTCCGGTAGGGGCGACCTGCGGTCGCCCCTTGTGAGCCGGTGCGTTTCCTTGCGCGGGACGGTGCCGGGCAACCGCAGGTCGCCCCTGCGCGGAACGTGATGCGGGCCCAAACGCTCGTTGACCACCCAGGAGGGCGTCGGCTATATCCGGGGTAGGCACTACGCAAGGATCTCTTTTGAACATCAGCGTTGATCAAGTTCAGCAAGCGATTCTCTATTTGATCGCGTTCATTCTCTGCGTGTCAGTGCATGAGTTCGGCCACGCCTGGGTGGCCAACCGCCTGGGCGACCCGACCCCACGCATGCAGGGTCGGCTGACCCTGTCGCCGCTGCACCACATCGATCCCATCGGCACCATCCTGATTCCCTTCATCTCAGCCATCAGCCCAGCGGCTCTGCCTCTCATGGCCTGGGGCCGTCCGGTGCAGACCAATCCCATGGCCTACACGCGCCGTTTCAAGATGAACACTGGCCGCATGCTGGTGTCGATCGCCGGGCCGGCCATGAATCTGCTCATGGCCCTGCTCGCGTCGATGGTCATCGTGATCGCCGCTCACACGGGAGTATCACCGCGGTTCCAGGCTGGAATCTTCAACTACCTGGTGCAGCTCAATCTAGTTCTGATGTGCTTCAACCTGTTGCCCATTCCTCCGCTCGACGGAGGCGCGGTCTTGGCCTGGCTGCTGCCGCGTTCTTGGCAGGGGGTGGTCGATTTTCTGCAGCGCTACGGTTCCTTTATGCTTCTGTTGCTCGTGCTAAGCCCCATGTTGGGCTTGCCCCTGCTGAGCATTGTCATGTATCCCATGGCCATCGTGATCGGCATCTGGCACGCAGGACTTGTGTGGGCGATCAACCCATGAGCGACGAGCATCCCATGGCCGGCCGGTCACCGGCCTTCGAGAGACGCAGCGCCGAGGTTTCCCCCAGCGCGAGCTGCCGCCTGACCCTGCCCGAGTTCGAGGGGCCGCTCGATCTGCTTCTCCACCTCTGTCAGACGCACGAGCTGGACATTCTCAACATTCCCATCGCCTTCGTCGCGGAAAAGTACTGCGAATACCTCGACATGATGGAGGGCATGGCAGTGGAGGTGGCGGCCGAGTATTTGGTCATGGCCGCGCACCTGGTCTATCTCAAGTCACGCGAGTTGGTGCCGTCGCCCGAGCCCCTGGAGGCCGTCGACGAGGAGGAAGAGGCGCTCGACCCGCGCGGGGAGTTGATCCGGCGCTTGCTCGAATACCAGAAGTACAAGGACGCGGCCGAGAGACTGGGCAGTCGACCCATCGAGGGTCGCACGGTTTTTGCTCGCGGCGTCCCGCTGGAGAGCGGCGGCGAGGCCGGCTACGCTGAGCACTCGGTGTGGAAGCTCATCGAGCAGTGGGCGCAGATCCTGTCCAAGGCAGCGCCCCAGCATACCCACGACGTGGTGATCGATCGCATCTCAATCACCGATCGCATCAACCAGGTGATCGACAGGCTGGAAGCGGGAGACGGCACCGTCGGGTTCGACGAGATCGTCGGGCACGACCTCGGCGAGGCTCAGTTTCGCCACAATGTGGTGGTTTCGCTGCTGGCGATCCTCGAGCTGGCACGCCTCAAGGTGATCCGCGTGCTGCAAGATCTGGCCAGCGGTGCGTTCCTGGTCACCCGGGTAGAGGGCGCCGCTTTGGAGCAGGCCCGGGTTCTGCAGCCGACCTCCGGTGTGGTAGAGAGCGCGCCCAGGAAGGGTGGGGGAGAGCCCGATGACCAAACCTAAGCAACCCAAGCGCGCCAAGCACGACGAGGCGCAGGGACCGAGCAAACCCACCGCCGCAGCCGAGGCGAGCGCGCCAGAGCCGGCGAGCGAGATGGCAGGGGACGAGAAGGCCGATGTGTGGGCCGAGGATCGTGTCGGTTCGGCCGAAGTGGGCAGCCTCAAGCCGGAAGAGCACGCCACGGACGGGGCGGTGTGGGATGAGTCGGCCGCGGGCGGGGAGGCGCCCGCGGACGAGAGAGCACCCACGGCTGGGGAAACACCCGAGGGCGAGGTTGCCCTGGCGGGTGACGAGAATGCCGAAGACGCGCTGCTCGACGCCTCGCAGATGGAATCGATCATCGAGAGTCTGCTCTTCGCTTCGGACAAGGTGCTGGGCCTCGCAGAACTCAAGCGCCTGTTGGGCGAGCGCGATGGCAAGAAGGTGACCGCTGCGGTCGAGGCATTGCGGGAGCGGCGTGAGGGCTCGGGCATCGAAGTCGTACACGTGGCAAACGGCTGGCACCTGCGCACCAATCCGGAGCACGCGCGTTGGGTGTCCAAGCTGCTGGCCGGCCGACCCATGCGCCTGTCGCGCGCCATGATGGAAACTCTGGCCATTGTGGCCTACCGCCAGCCAGTCACCCGGCCGGAGATCGACGATATCCGTGGCGTGGACTGCGGGCCGGTGCTGAAGACCTTGCTCGACCGCGGTCTGATTCGCATCATCGGCAAGAAAGAAGAAGTTGGGCGGCCGCTGCTCTACGGCACGACGCCCGAGTTCTTGCGCGTGTTCAGTCTGGGTGAGCTGAGTGACCTGCCCACCCTGCGCGAATACGCCGAGTTGTCCTCCGAGCAACAGGCGCGTGTGGCGGCCGAGCATGGTCCGGCGTCCGAGTCGGGGACTTCGGCGTCCGGGGCTGATGCATCCCAGGCTGCGGGAGGCGAGGCCGGCGCAGGCGCCGCGGCAGGGGCAAACTCGTCGTACAACCTGAACTTTGTGCGGCGCTCGCAGCTTCCTGACGAGCCCGAGGAGAACGACCCGCTGCTCGACGAGTTGGAGAGCGCCAGCAAGGTCGCATCCAAGATCCTGGGTGCGGTCAGTGAGCCGGCAGGTGAAGCGGCTTCTGAGCCGGAGCCTACGCCGGCCACGCCGCCGAGAGAGCCGGGTAGCGGTTCGTAGGCGGAGCAAGCAACTGTCCAGGGTCAAGGAACGCAGGGAGAAGGGGTGCTATCGTGAGACTACAGAAACTTCTGGCTGCCGCCGGGGTGGCGTCCCGTCGCCGCGCCGAGGAGCTGATTGCCGCGGGCGACGTCACGGTGAACGGGAAAGTGATCACCACGCTTGGCGTGCAGGTGCAGGAACGCCGCGATCGGGTCGAAGTGAATGGCCGGCGCGTCCACCTCGAGGATCCGCTGTATCGACTCTTGCTCAAGCCGAGGGGCTGCCTTGCGACCTTGACCAGGGCCAATCCTGACAAGTCGGCCCCCCGCGAGAACGTTGCGCGTCCGACGCTGGCCCGCTACGTGCCCGACCGTGAGTTGGGCTGGCAAGTGGTGGCGCCGCTCGATTTTCTGGCCGAAGGCGTGATTCTGCTTACCACCGACGGCGCTCTGGCCGAACGGATGTCGCGTGCAGGTGGCCAAGTGCCCATGACCTACCACCTGAAGTTTCAAGGCACGATTGGTGAATCCGAGCTGGAGCGCCTGCAACGAGGCTGGCGCTTCAATGGCCGTCCTGTGCGCCCCATCAAAGTCGAGGCCCTGGCCACCACGGGCAAGAACATGTGGATCGAAATGGTGGTGCCCGAGAGCCGGCCGCGCGCTCTCAAAGCAGCAGGTGAGGCTATCCGGCACCAGTTGTTGAAGATCTCGCGCGTGCGTCTGGGCGAGATGTCCTTTGAGGGCCTGAAAATGGGCGGCTGGCGCGACCTCAGCAAGGGCGAAATCAAGGCCCTGCGCGCCGCGGCCGGCGTGCGGACGTAGCCGCGGGGACCAGGAATACTACCGCGGACGCAGAACCTCGAAGCCGAGCGCGGAAGCGGCGCGGGCTTGACTGTCATCGTTGGTGAGCAGGCGGCGCAATCTCAGCGCCTGCATGGCGGCCAGGTGCAGCCGGTCGAGGGTTCGGCAGTGGACCGTACGACCGAGGGGAAAGAGCTGGCCGGCTGCCACACCATCGATTCCGGCCGGCGTGGTCACGAGATCAAAGGGCGCTGACGCAAGGGTCTGGTCAAGCAGTCGGGCGAGAGTGGCCGCCGAGCGCACCGTAAGCAGTCCGCCCGCGGCGCGGCCCTGGATCTGGACCAGGGCTTCAAGACGGGCCAGCGACGACACCACCACACGCGGCTCGGCGGCAACCAACAGCGAAGTTCTCGAGCTCTCCAGCTCGGCAAAGAGGAGCTTGAGCAGGCAGCTCGTGTCGAGGTACAGGCTCATCGCGGTGCCGGGTCAGTCAGCTCCGTCCGCACGATCTCGGGCCAACCATTCATCCGTCGACGGCTGGGTGGGCTGCTTTTTCCAGAAGCGGCGGAGTCGTCGGAGATGCAGTTCCGGGTCGAAGCGCGGACGGGTACGGGAGGTCGCGGGAATGAAGGGCAAGAGACGAGCAACCGGCTTCGCATCACGTGTGACCACGATTTCCTCACCCTGGGCCAGGGCCTTCTCTGCCTGAGGCCAGTGCAGTCGCACATCGCGCACCGTCATCCGAGTCATGCACCTATGTTAACATGTTTCACAGGTTCCGCCGCATCTGCGCTATGCTAGCGCCCATCATGCCCAGCACGCCCCACATCGAGAAGCACTTCACCGCCAGCGAGGCCGTGCGCGACGTGGTGATCGGCATGTCCGACGGGCTGACCGTGCCCTTTGCCCTGGCCGCCGGTCTGTCGGGTGCGGCGGCTGCCAACCGCATCGTGATAGTGATCTCGGCAGCCTTCACCGCCGCAGCGTTGTTCGGTTTCGGCTTCGTCAAAGCCCGTGTGACCGCCATGCCTCTCTTGCGGGGCGGGCTACAGACCCTGGCTGTCGGCGGCCTGGCTGCCGCAGCCGCGTTCCTGATTGCGCGCTTGATCGCGTGAACGGCTTCTTCTCCGGTGACTTGAAAGCGGGCGCGAAGTACAACCTGAAAGGGCTGTACCGGGCGATCGTGGAGTCAAGACCGGGAGACACCCCGGGCCAGAGATTGCTTTGAATTCTGCGTTCAGCTAGCAACTGGTTTCGCCCCGTTGCCGACAACTCCTGCTGGTGCTTTCCACGCAACCAGGAGCAAGCTGTCACACCCACGCGTCCGCGGGCGCGGCCCCGTACCAACGTCATTGCCCCGAAACGACCTTGCTTTACCGAACGATACAGGATCACTTGTCGACGTTCCTGGCGGATCTGGAAGCCGGAGGCGGCGAACTGCCCGCCTTCGTGCTTGACGAGTTCGAGGCTTACCTTCGTTGCGGCATTCCGGCCCATGGCTTTCTTCGCGTCCGATGCAAGGACTGTGGGCACAGCAGAGTTCTGGCTTTCGCGTGCAAGCGACGTGGATTCTGCCCAAGCTGTCTCGGTCGCCGCATGGCCGACACGGCGGCTTTCTGTGTAGATCACCTTTTTCCCCAAGTGCCTGCTCGGCAATATGTCCTGTCGCTACCCTATGCCTTGCGCTTC
>PMKP01000340.1:5446-5772 GCA_003157775.1 Myxococcales bacterium
TTTGGATCGTCGCTGAATTTGAATGTTCACTTTCACGCCATCGTGATGGATGGCGTGTACGCGGAGCAACCCGATGGAAGCATGCTGTTCCACCCGCTGCCCGCACCCCGCGACGAGGACATTGCGCGCCTGGCGCGTGCCGTGTGCCGGAAGGTCACCCGCTACCTGGGGCAGCTCACGGGGGAAGACAAGGACCAGCAGCTGACCCTCGGCCATCTGGCCAATGCCTCCGTGCAGGGACTGGTCGCGACGGGTCCTCGCCGAGGCTGTCGCGTGTTGCGCTTGGGAGGTACTGGTGCGGACGCCGAGGCCGCAATCATAGGCAA
>PMKP01000074.1 GCA_003157775.1 Myxococcales bacterium
GCAACGTTCGACATCGTTGGCTCCCAGCCGCAGCATCGGAGAACCAAGCAGCTTGTATAGCGCAATCAGATTCGTGTTGGAGCTGGTGAGCGAGCCATTCATGATGTGCGTCTTCTCGCTGCTGAACCCGGTGAAGTCAGCACCGATCGTCCCTACCGTGGTACTGGGGTCCACCGTCACTGTGGCCGGGATCCCCGAGCCCGCGGGACCGCCAGGCACGGGCATTCCCCATCCGGGGGTCGTGCCCACTCCGGCAGCCCCGCCCGTCGAGGTTCCGCCCTTCGGCTGCGGGTTGAAGCCGCAGCTTGAGACCAAGGCGAAAAGACCGACGAGAGCGAGAAGGCCGCGCATCAGAATGTCCCCTGGGCTGACAGTCCCGACGGATGCGACCCGGATCCTGCCGGCACAAGAACTGCGCATCGAGTTCGGTCCTTCTTGAAGGAGACGGCACCGAGTGTAGCCGATATGCGCCGGCGTGTCGCCAGGCAAGTCTCAGGCCGACAGTTGCACTTGCGCCGACTCTGTGGTTTCCGTGCTCTGTGGTGACAAGAGTCAGCCAACCGGCCGCGCGTCGTCTCGCCGCTCTTATCGCGAGCCTGTGGTGTTTGCCCGCGACTGCTGAGCCGACGGAGGGCGAAGAATTTCGCACTCCCGATCTGGTCGAGCTTTCGCGGCTGGATACCAGCATCCACCCCGACATCCGCTATGCAACGACCAACAGCTTCACTGGCCACAAGCTGTACGCCGAGGCGCGAGCGTTTCTGCAGCGACCGGTAGCTGAGGCGCTGCTGCGTGCGTATCGGGCGCTCAAGGTGCGCCACCTCGCGACCGGCCCCTGCGGCGCGGGCGGGGCTGAAAGTTCGGCGATGGGTTATGATTCGGGCAAGCGTTTCATGCCTGACCTGAATCCTCATACAGATGGTCAAGGATCTCGATACGCGCCACCAGCCCACGCCTTGAGCGTCCCCCACCTGTCCGCAATCTGTGCATCCCGTGGCACAACGCGGACGCGTTCCAGTTTGCGCCGAATATTCTCGCGGTTCTCCTCGCAGCGGGCCGAGGATTCCGCGCCGCAGATCAGCTCGCCCACTACCACCGCGCTGGTCAGAATTTCGCCTTGCTCTTCGACCTCGTTGAGCCGGCGGCGCACCGAGGAGGACGCCGTTCAGCGCGTGGATAATCGTGTTGGTGTCGAGCAGCCACTTCATAGCTTCGGTGGCTCGCTCCTGCCGCCTGCGGCGCCCGTTTCACGCAAGATGCGCAAGATCTCCTCGGGTGACTCGCCCTTCCAGCCACCGCCCTCGGCCATGAAGTCGCCAAGAGGCGTCTTGGACTTGCTCACCACGCGCAGCTCGACATCCAGATCGCCGACGTGCGCCTTCACCGGCTGCGAGGGATCATGTTTTAGGGCCATCAGGGCCTCTTCCAGCGTCTGAGCGATATGATCCGCGGAGCGCGCCACGGTCTCTATCCTTTGCCTCCAGGGTACCACGCTCGCGCGGGTGACACCGGGAATGACGATTTGAGATGATTGGCTTCTGCCGCGCCAAGATTCTTGGACTATACGGCTTTCAATCGCCACGTAGCCTGCAACGTCCCGACCCACATAAACCTCAGCAGCTGCCAGAGGGTGACGCTCCTCATGAAATATTTGAGAGCACTCACCTCCGAGCGCCTCACCGACGCCTCCCTGTCGAGCACGAAGCCCATTCCCCTGAAGAATCTTGCCGCCTCTTCAAAACTGACAAAGCTGTTGCTCTCCGTGCCGTGTCGCTCGTAGAATTTCTTCATCTCGTCGGGATACTGAAATTGGAGTTTGGGCTGTTTGTTCCTCAAATAGATGTCGCCGGTGATCCACCAGCCTCCTCGCTCCCTCAGGACACCGTGGATCGTCGAGCAGACCTTTTCCTGTTCTTCTTTGTTCAGATAGGTGAGGAGCCCTTCATTGACGACCGCCAACTCACCCTGGGGGAAATGGCCGGCAATTTCGCGGAAGCTCTTCTGATCAAGAACATTCAACGGGAGCAGTTCCAACGTCCCCTTCACTCCGGCCCCCTCTTCTTCCAACCTCGCAGCGAATTTCCTCTTCGTGGATATGATTTCCGGCAGATCGGTATCGATATAGTGGACTCCTTCTCGCCGGGCAAAATCGAGACTCCGGAAAGAATACCCTGACGAGAGCTCCAGAATGTTTTTGACGGGCAAATCCTTCAAGAGCTGGTCGACGCTGAGGTACCGGCTTTCGAAATGAAACGCCGCCGCCGCGAGAGTCATATTTTTCTTTTGGAAGTCCGGGACGTAGGGTTTCGGATATTCCAGCAGCTCCGCGACTCTTCGGGCAAATGGAATATTCGTGTACCCCTTTGCCAGCAGAAGAAACCTGGCCGAAGCGCTGAGTGAGGAGAAGTCTCTGGAAACGATCGTTGGATTCGTCATGAGATTCCCTTCCTTGAATCCCGGAAAGTTCCGACCGAACCTGACTGATGGCGTGCCCTGGTCAGTTCAGAGCAAATTTTCAGTGCTCGTCATGATGGTGTACCGACACCCGCGGGTCTTGGGACCATAGGACAAACAGACCCGCCTTTCTCCGCGTGTCATCACATCTCCGAATGTCCGATAATGTGCCTAAGCGATTCGGCGACGAGCACTTCTTCGTCGACCTGGTCTTCTACCATCGCATCCTCAAGTGCCATGTTTTCCTCGAACTCAAGAGCGACGGGTTCACCCACGAGCACCTGGGCCAGCTCAACACGTACGTGAGCGGCAGCTGGATTGCGACGGTCGTGGGCAGTGGGGTAAGCGTCGGGCGCGCCGTTTTGCGCGCGGGCCGCGAGGAAGGTGGCGGCGAGGTCCAGGGCGCTCAGTGAGCCCCGGAGATGCTGATTTGAGTAAAATCGATCGGAGGCGCGCTGAGTCGGAGGTGCCAGCCAGCCGGCCCGCGGCCTGATAGCGGTTGGCCCAAGGTCATGGCGAACCCCAGCCGTATATCACCGACGGTATGTGCGTGCAAGCGGTGAGGGGACCGTGAAGCTTTCGGCGCGTAACGCGGGCCTTTGCAGCCGCATCAAACCACAGACAGGAAGATCTCATGGACATGGAGGACGGGCATGATGAGGCGGCGGGATTTTTTGTCGAGGTCGACGTACGTTCCGGTCGCGGCGCTTTTGGGATCGACCCTGGGGCAGGCGGGGCGAAGGGTCTTTGCGGCTGGGGGCGAAGTACCCAATAGACCGCAGCCTGGAGCGCCGAGACCCAACGATATCGATTTGCCAGCGAGCGGGACCATGCCCAAACGCAAACTGGGCCGAACCGGCGTGGAAGTGTCTGTGGTGGGACTCGGCGGATTCCACATTGGGCTTGCCAAGGACCAGCGTACCGCGACCGAGATTGTCCGCACCGCTGTCGACCACGGCATGACCTTCATGGACAACTGTTGGGATTACAACGATGGCAAGAGTCAGGAATGGATGGGGCAGGCGCTGCGCGATGGCTATCGTCAGCGTGTGTTCTTGATGACGAAGATCGATGGCCGCACGCGCGAAAGCGCTGCAGCGCAGATCGAGCAATGCTTGCGCAGTCTGCAGACCGACGTGATCGATCTTGTCCAAATTCACGAAATCATCCGTAACACGGATCCCGATCTGGTTTTCGCCCGCGGCGGCGCGATTGAAGCGCTCGTCGCAGCGAGGAAGGCTGGCAAGATTCGCTTCATCGGTTTCACCGGCCACAAGAGTCCTGACATCCACCTGAAGATGCTCGCAACTGCGTCGGCGCACGATTTCAGGTTCGACACGGTGCAAATGCCGTTGAACGTGATGGACGCTCACTACCAGAGCTTCGAGCAGAAAGTTTTGCCCGTCCTGGTCCGGCAGGAGATCGGCGTCCTCGGAATGAAACCCTTGGGCTCCGGGCTTTTCTTCAAGAGTCAGCCTCTCGCCAAGAGGACGCTCACCCCTGTCGATTGCCTGCA
>PMKP01000470.1:0-2647 GCA_003157775.1 Myxococcales bacterium
CCAAGAAGAAGATCGTGGTATAGATAAGGTAGAAGCAATGGCAACTCTCCACTTTGAAATCGTTTTTGAGAAGCTCGCAGAGGCTACGAGCGCTGACGGGGACGGCGCCACCAGCGAGGACTACCGAGGGATCCTGAACGAAGTCGACGAGGTGGCGGAACTCAAGAGACTTGCCCTCGACATGGCCGATCCAGCCGAGCAGTCGTACACGACAACCTGACCGGGCCTGCCGCGTCGATTTTTCCCGCGGCCACAGCCTCAGCGTCGAACAGATGGCCTACCGGGCGCGCTTCGGCGGCACCTCGATGTCTATGAGCCAGTTGGAGACGGCGTCTTGTATTGATCGCCTGTCGGGGGCGTGGTCGGTGCCGATGTCGAACTCCTTGGGAATCGTGCCCACCAGGTCTGCGCGGAGGTGCTTGAAGCGTCGCTCCTTCAGAAGCGCCGCTTTCCGTCCCAGCCCCTTCATGAAGCCATATTCAAGCGCCACATTCGGATTCAGCTCGTTACCGACGTGGTCTTCCAGGATTGCGACGCCGTATCGGCTGCCAAGCATGTAGATGCACAGATTGTCCCAGAGCAGGTTGCTCGTGGCATAGGTCTTCTGGTCCGCTCTGCGGGCAGCCAGACCGTGGCGGTCGAGTTCGTCCTTCACGGCTCCGTAGATTTCTTCGAGGCACTGACATTGCCACGCCTCCATGTCTTTGAGGTCGGGAAACTTCATCATGACGAAGACACTCTGGTCGAATGGCTCGTCCCGATGGAAACGTTCAAGGTCGGCTATGAGATGCCGGTGGGCGGCGGCCGTGGAAGGAGATGATGTCTCATCGGAATCAGGAGGATGGACCGCTGCCTGCGCAGATCCCGGTGGAGTTCGAGCCATCTCGGCCAGCCTGAATTCAACTCGGTCAGGGTCGATTTGAAAACACTCCTTTTCGTCGTCGACGTCCTCCGGTTGGGGTTCGTATCCAAGATCCTCATCGACTAGATGCGCCAGACAAGAGCGCGCCGTCTTGATCTCCAGCTTGGCGGTTTTTGCCACGGATTCGAGACTGATGACGTCGCCCGCTCCGAGTTGCTGGTTTTCGAACTGGGCGGCGCGCAGGAAGCGTGCAAAGTCATCGTCGAGAACATCGGTAGGCTTGAACTTGTACCCGCTCCTACGCCGAATGTCGTGGCGAAGAGGCGGTCGATGATTTCGTCTTCGAAGGCTTCTTGGGCGGCGCGGGCGGCGGGGGTGGTGGGGGTCTCGTAGGCGGGGACGGGGATGTCGGGCCAGGCGTAGGCGGCGAGGACTGCGCGGTCGAGGTCTTCGTGGAGGCGGCGGAGGGCGAGAATGTCGGGGTCGTCGCAGGCTGGGTCTTTGAGCTGGTTGTAGGTTGTCGTCAGGCCCTGGTTGCGCTCGGCCATCAGGCGGGCGCGGGTTTCGTAGAGGCGGGTGCCGATGGCTTCCAGGTCGCCGGTGGGGGCCAGTGCCTCGACGGCGGGGAATGGGAAGGTGTCGAAGCAATCCGAGGCACTGTAGCGGAGAGCGGTTCGCATCGACGACGACAGCAGCCGTGCGCGACTGCAGGACGCCGAACCGGGCGTGGTCCTCGAATGCATGGCCATGCAAAGTACTGCCGGTGCCGGACCTGCACAACCTGTCCCTCGCGTGGCAACCCGTCCGCCCGGTGCGAACGCTGCCAAGCCGGCCCGGCCTCGCGGGCGCCAGTAGCCATCCCCGGCCCGCCCAGCCGCGCCATGAGATCATTGCGTCCGCGCCCCGTGGCATCGAGCCCATGGGCACGGCAAGCCGACCGCAGTTCATCCCGGCGCAGGCGCCCAAGCACGCTGGACAGATCGAGCGCCGAGTCGGCCAGAACCGTCACCTGCACGTCCTTGGTCGCCGTGGACTGGACAGGAACCCCAAACTCGCGCCCCAGATCCTCCAGTCGTCCCTTGGTCAGGACGGACAAGACGCTTCGCTTCGATGCTTCTGTCACGGCCGGCAACGATGATATCCGTCGCGCCCGGTGAGGGGAATCGGGATCGTGATCCGGCGCGGTTTCGGCCGAACAAGGTATAAGGGATCAGCACTTCGAACGAAACCGGGAGTTCACGATGACCCAGAAGCGGCCCAGCAAACGGAGACCAGGCATTTCGCGCGATGCTCAGCCGATTGAACTACCGAGACCCGCGCTCAAGTCCAGCAGGTCGCTCGCGACGATCTTGCGACTGAGGAGGACCATCCGCGAAATCAGAGACAAGAAACTTCCCTTGCAGGTTCTTTCTGATCTGCTGTGGGCGGCCTGCGGAGTGAACCGGAAGAAGGGTCCATTCGGTATTCCGGGCAGGACCGCAGCCTCGGCGAGCNNTCTGCGAAGTCTGGCGATCGGCCGGGGCCAGGGCAGCAGCGGCGCCAAGGCTCCCGTTCGCATAATCTACGTCGCGGATATCGACAAGCTGGCCCACACGGCCGGATACCAGGAACCTGGGCTTCGCGATCCCGATGTCCAGCGGTCGTACTACTTCGTCGACACGGGCCTGATTGCGGCCAACGTGTATTTTTTCGCGGCCTCCGTCGGCCTGGCAGCATGGTTCCACAACTGCGACAGGTCGGGGCTTTCTGCGAAGCTGAACTTGCGTGACGATCAGCGCGTGCTTT
>PMKP01000470.1:2727-2897 GCA_003157775.1 Myxococcales bacterium
CGAAGGGAAGCAAGGCTCCTGGACGCGCGCAAGAAGCATCCCGAGTTTCACGTCAGGACCTGCGATGTGGCGAAGGAAGCGGATTGCAAATCGCTGGCCGAATGGACGAGCGCGAGCTTCAAGGACCTGAACATCCTGGTCAACAATGCCGGCGTGCAAAGGGACATCGA
>PMKP01000266.1:0-10677 GCA_003157775.1 Myxococcales bacterium
AAGATCCCGAACACCGCCGTCCCGGCGGAGACGTCTTCGCGGCATCCGATTGCCAACAGGAAGAACAGCCCAAACAGGCGCATCCGCCGGGCATCCAAACAATCGAAGGCCCAAAGCAAGAACGCCGCCGCCACGGGCTGGAAATGAAAGTCGAAAAGCTGCGCACCATGCAGGGGTGGGTAGAAAAGGTAGGCCAAGACGATAATGGTCGAAAGCCACGGTGACAGCCGTCGGGCGCCAATTCGGTACAGGGGGATGGCCGCGGACCCGAGCAGAAGCGCCTGCAGCACGAGCAGGGTGCTGGCCGAGGGATGAAGCGCATAGAAGGGCAACAGCGCGAAGAGCGAGAATTCGGCGTGGTTGCGCAGCTCGCTCCAGTTCCCCTCGCGAATCAGCACCGTGCAGCGGAAGGGGTGGCCGTGAAGGGCGTTGTAGAATTGGTTGTCGAGCTGCGCGAGATCCCAGTTGAAGGTGTTGAACTTGGCGTGGCTGCGCAGGGCAAGAAACCCCATGAACACCGCGTAGCCGATGGCCGCGGCCGCCACGATCACGGCCGGGCCGCGCCTTTGCACCGCAGGGGCGATCCGCGCCCAGAGAGCCCGCAGCCGCCGCCTGATGGGAAGGCCGTTACGGCGAGCAGGCATGGTGTCGTAGGCGCCAAAGTGCAGACGCCACAGCGGCTCGATGCCGACAATGAACGCCGTGAGCAAGAGGCAGACCATCAGGGTGTCGGACCAGCCGCTAAGCCCGAGGAGCCCGGGCACCAGCCCGGCTAGCGCCAGCGGAGCCAAGAGACGCGCGGCCCGAGTCAGGCGGTCAAGGGTCGCTCCCCGTCGAAAAAACATGAGCCCGGCGCACAGCAGACCGAGCAGCGCACCCACGCCGAGGTCCCGCAAGAGCACTTGCCGCTCGCGCACGGATGCCCAGTTCTCGGAGGCGAAGCGTGGCAGCGCTGCGCTGGCGATCTGTCCGATGGCCAGGCCTACCGACGCCCCAATGATAGCGAAGCCCCCCAGCCCCCGCGCCAGCGCGCCGAGTTCGCGATCCGCGACCCTGGCTAGCCTAGCTGCCAAGCGCTGCCTCGTACGCCAGAAGCGCAAGACGTTCCGGCATGGCGGCTCTGACCGCCCCATGCGTCCTGTGAGAAAAACCAGGAATGAAAAGGTCGCTCTTCTTCATGCCGTGTCTCGCCTTGGTCGGTCAGGTGTTTGCTCTCAGGGGAAAGGAGCCACCATTGTACCGAGTTGCGGGCTTCAGGCACAGGGCTGACTCTGCAGCTCGTAGCGCATATTCCGGCGGCGGGGAACGAAACCCGCGCCACGCACGCAGCGTTCAATGTCAGCCGCGGAGATCTTGAATACCGTACCCGCGGTGGCGACCACGTTTTCCTCGATCATGGCTGAGCCAAAGTCGTTGCCGCCGAAGCGCAGGGCAACCTGTCCCACCGCCGGTCCCATGGTGACCCACGAGACCTGCAGGTTGGGGAAGTTGTCGAGGTACAGTCGCGCCAGGGCCAGGACGCGCAGATAGCGGAGGCTGCCAGTGTCGTCGTGCAGCGGCAGGCGCGTGCCCTCGGCCTGGAAGCTCCAGCAGATGAAGGCGGTGAAGCCCGCGGTTTGATCCTGCAGGCGGCGCAGGCGGTCGAGGTGCCCGACCAGTTGGCGCGGCGACTCGCCGAAACCAAAGACCATGGTGGCGCTGGTGCGCAGCCCCAGCCCATGCGCCTCGCGCATGACATCGATCCAGGTGTCGGCAGAACATTTCCTGGGCGAGATACGCCGTCGGATTTCGTCGTCCAGGATCTCGGCCGCACCGCCAGGAACGGAGTCCAGGCCCGCGGCCACTAGGCGTTCGAGCACGGCCCGCACCGGCAAGCCCTCGCGTTCGGCCAGATAGCGGATCTCCTCGGGAGAAAGCCCGTGAATGGCGAGGGGGAAGTTCGCTTTCATGTAGCGGAAGAGATCCTCGTAATACGCCAGCGACAGATCCGGGTTAATGCCGCCCTGGAGCAATACCTGCACCCCGCCCAGTTCGAGCGTCTCGTGAAGCTTCTGCGCCAGTTCTTCTCGCGACAGGGTGTAGGCCTGCGGGTGGCCCGGGGGCCGGTGGAAATTGCAGAAGGAACAGCAGGTGGTGCAGATGTTGGTGTAGTTGACGTTGCGGTCGATAATGTAGGTCACCACTCCGTCGGGATGCAACGCCTGCCGCCGAAGATCCGCGGCTTGGCCCAAGTCGACCAAGTCTGTCTCCGAGTACAGGCGCACTCCTTCCTCGAGGGCTATCCGCTCGCCCGCGGCAGCGTCGTGGAGCAGGGTATCCAGCGATCGCGCCGGGCGTGGCCGCGGCTCCGGCGGAGCCAGGGCGTCGAACAGGCGCACGCGCATGGATTTGGCCAGCAGGCCCGCCTGGTAGCTGCGCGCGAGAAAAGCCGTGGCGCCGGACAATTCGTCGGAGCCGAGGCGGTGGCGAATGTTTTTCAGCAGATAGTTCTCGCCCAGCGCAGGGTCGACACCGTTGCCCAGCCCCCAGGCCCGTCCAATCTCTTTCCGGCGCTGCAGCCCCAGCCGCAGGCTTTCCTGCAACAGCACCACGTCTTCGGTGCAGACCACGCCCGGCCGGCCAGCCCAGACCGCATAGACAAAGGGAAGCCCCACCAGGTTGTGCCATTCCTGGCCAAGGTCGTAGACATGGCGAAAGCGGCCGTCGATGTGCAGGCCGAGATCGCCGATGATGAGCGCGCCGCGCGTGCCGCTTGCCGCCTCCGCAATCTGGGCGTGCGGCACCTCGACGAACTCGGGATGAAGGCCGCGCTCCCTGGTCAGAAGGCGCGCCAACATCTGCGAGGTGCGCGAGGCTCCGTCGAGAGCGATCTCGGCCATCTCTTCCCAGGGCACCTGGCCCACCAGCACAACCGTGCGCACCGGGCCGCGGCTGGCCACGGCGATGCCGGGCACCACGCGGAGTTCTTCGATCGAGGCCGCGTAGCTGGCGATGGGCATGAGCCCCAGGTCTGCCTCGCCCGCGGCAACTGCGGCAGCACAGCGCGAGGGCTCGCCAAAACGCAGGTCAAAGCGCTCTGCGCCCACCAGGCCCTGCTCGATCCCGTAGGTGATGGGCCTCGCGTTCAGGAAGGAAACTGCGGCCAGGCGCAGCCGCTGGCTCATCTCAACCCTCCCACGGGCATCTCATTCTCGTCGGCCAGCAGCGCCTCGCCTTCTGCCAGCACGTTGTAGAATGTGTCGCGTTCCACGGGCGTGCGGTGGGCGGCGCGAATGAGATGCGCGATTTCGTTCGGAGCCAGGGCCTGCGGCGCATCGGAGCCAGCCAGGTGATAGATCTTTTCTTCTTGCACGGTGCCGTCCAGATCATCAGCGCCGAACCACAGTGCACTCTGCGCGGTCTTGATTCCCAGCGAGACCCAGTAGGCCTTGATATGCGGGATGTTGTGCAGCAGCAACCGCGCGACTGCGCACACGCGCAGATCATCGACCGCCGAGGGCGCGGGCAGATGCGAAAGGGAATTGTTCTCGGGGTGAAAGGCCAGGGGGATGAAAGCCTGAAACCCGCCGGTTTCATCCTGCAGCGCCCGCAAATGCAGCAGGTGCTCGACCCGCTCCTCGATAGTCTCGATGGTTCCGTAGAGCATGGTGCAATTGGAGCGCAAACCCATCTGGTGGGCGGTGCGGTGCACATCCAACCATTCCTCCGCGTCGCACTTATTGGGACAGATGCGCTGGCGCACTCGAGGCGCGAAGATCTCGGCGCCACCCCCGGGCAGCGAGTCGAGCCCGGCCGCAGCTAGGCGCTGCAATACCTCGCGCACCTCCAGTTGGAAGAGCTTGTGAAAGTGGAAGATCTCGACTGCGCTGAAGGCCTTGATGTGCAGCGACGGCTGCAGACGTTTGAGTCCAGCCAGAAGGTCGATGTAGTAGTCGAAAGGCAGGCGGTCATTGAGGCCGCCTACCACGTGCACCTCGGTCAAGCGGCCCGCTTGCAGCCGCGCCTCCAGTTTCTCCCATGCCTGCGACAAGCTCAGGGTGTAGGCACCGGGCTGCTCTGGGCTGGGGCGCGAGAACGAGCAGAGCTTGCAGCTCGCCACGCACAGGTTGGTCGGGTTGATGTGCAGATTGCGGTTGAAGGTCGTGCGATCGCGGTAGCGCTGCTCGCGCACCTGGTTGGCCAAAGCACCCAGCTTGAGCAGATCGGGCTCGCGGAAAAGCGCAACGCCATCCTCGAAAGCGAGCGAAACCCCAGCGTTCACCTTCTCGGAAATGGAGGCGAAAGTCACGGGGCGAACTCCTCCAGCCCACCTCCTGCCACGCGCTCGAAGGCGCGCAGCCCGGCCCCGCGCAGGAGCTGGGCGGCCTCGGAGCGTGTGATGGCACGGCTGCTGGCGTTGTCCCCCAGGCGCAGGGCACGCTCTTCTACGATGGGTCCGCAAAGCTCGTCAGCGCCGAAGCCCAGGGCAAGCTGGCCCAACTTGGGGCCGAGGCGCTCCAGATCCACGAGTACATGCGGCACCCCAGCCAGCGCCAGCCGGCAGCGGGCGACAAACCGCAAGGTTGCAAGGCCGAGGCAATCCTCTTCTGGCGTGGGCGCGACGCCGTCGAGGGCCAAACCCTTGCGAACTTGGTCCGCCAGCTCGGCCAGGCGCCGCTCTTGCTCGTCCACGGATTCGTCGGCCGACAGGAAAAGTCGGAGCAAGCCGCGCAACCCGCGGCCCGTCGCTTCGGTCAGCATGGGAAGGGAGGTCGCGATGAAGGTGTTGCAAGAGAAGAAGCCGCGGCCGCCGGTCGCGGTCCGGGCCGCCGCCTGGGCCGTGCGGCCGAGCACGAACAGCTCAGGGGATTGGCCCGTCGCCGCGACGCCGGCACTCATCGTCGCGCTTGCTCCTCGGCCCAGCGGGATGCAAGCGAGTGGGAAAGGCCAAGTTGGTCCAGCACGCGCGCCACCACGGTGTCGGCCAGGTCCTCGATGGTAACTGGCCGAGAGTAGAACGACGGCGCTGCCGGCAAGACCACGGCCCCTGCGCGCGTCACCGCCAGCATGTTCTCCAGGTGGATGTGCGACAGCGGGGTCTCGCGCACCACGAGCACGAGCTTGCGTCGTTCCTTCAAGGCCACGTCCGCAGCTCGGTTGATGAGATCGTCGCCCACGCCATGGGCGATGCGCGCCAGTCGTCCCACCGAGCAAGGAATGGCGACTACCGCGTCCCACAGGGCCGAGCCCGAGGCGAAGGGCGAAGCAAAGTCGTCAACCGCGTAGCGCCGGAACGGAAAACTGGGTTCGCCACCGAGCTCATACCGCCAGACCTGCAGGCCGCACTGAGAAAAACACGTGGCCACCTCGACACCCGGCGAGGCAGCCAGGGTTTCCAGCAGCCGGCGCGCATACAGCGATCCCGAAGCACCCCCAACCGCGACCAAGAGTTTCATCGCGCCTCCACTAGCGAGGCGATTCCGCCGGGAAACAGGTCCTGACCGTGCACCTCGGCGAACCCGACATCCCGGAGCCGGATTTCGAAATCAGCCCGGGTATCGAAACGCTGAATCGAGTCGGGCAGGTAGCGGTAGGCCTCGCGATCGCCGCTTGCCGCCCATCCCAAGAGGGGTAGCAGGCGATTGGTGACCAGCCCGTCCCAGAATGGGCGCGGCTGCGCGGGCTGAAAGAATTCCAGGATCACCAAGCGGCCGCCGGAGCGCACCACCCGGCGCAACTCGGCCAGGCCCAGCGCAAGGTCGCGCAGGTTGCGCACGCAGAAACCCGAAAAGGCTGCGCCGAACGCGCCATCCCGATAGGGCAGCCGGCGGCTATCGGCTGCGTGCAGGGTCACTGCAGCAGCGCCCGGCTTGCGCCGACCAGCGACCAACATCGCGCGCGTGAAATCCGCGGCCACCACATTCGCGTCCGGCCGCTGGTGCAAGATCTCGATCGCGCCGTCGAGCGTGCCTGCTCCCAGATCCAGCACCCAGGGAGACTGCTCCAGTCGGTCGAGCAGGAGGCGCATGGCCCGGCGCCGCCAAAGCACGTCGAGACCAGCGGACATGACCCGATTGGCGGTATCGTACCGGCCGGCGATGCGGTCGAACATGGCGCGCACGTCGGTTGCGGCCTGGGCCATCACGCCACCCGCTCGACCGACAGGCGCGCCAGCGCGGCCAGCGCATCCCGGTAGGACGAAGGGGGCACGGCGTGTAGCTCGGCAACGGCGTTACGAGCCAGGGCCATGGCCTCGGCGCGGGCGCGGTCGATGCCGCCCGCGGCGCGCGTCGCCCGCATAATGCGGGTGGCGTCTTCTATCGATACGCCCGATTCGCCCATGGCAGAACGGATGTCGTCGCGCAAGGCCGGGCGGGCCTTGCAGGCCAGCAACACGGGCAGGGTCAGTTTGCCCTCGCGCAGATCGCGACCTGGGGACTTGCCACTCGCCGTCTCGTCACCCGCACAGTCGAGCACATCGTCGGTAATCTGAAACGCGCGCCCCAGCAGGCGACCGTAGCGGGCCAGGGCCGCGTCGAGTGGCGCAGGCAGCACCCCACCCACTCGCGCACACCACGCCATCAGCGATCCGGTCTTGCGGTCGATGACGTCGAAGTAGCTGTCGGCGGTGGCCTCGGGATCGCCTGCGCCCTCCAATTGTGCCACTTCCCCCTCAGCCATTTCGGTCACGGCTGCGGCCAGGGACTCGACCGCGGCCAAGGATCCGGTGGCCGAGACGGTTCCGAGCCCGCGCGCCAAGCAGAAATCGCCCACCAGCACCGCTATGCCGTTGCCGTACACCATGCGCGCGGCGGGCCGCCCGCGCCGAACCGCCCCGCCGTCCACCACGTCATCATGGAAGAGAGTGGCGGTGTGGATGAGCTCGGCGGCGCAACCGACCGCGATGGCCACATTCAAGGGCGCGTCGGTCGCCCGGCAAGCGAGCACCGCCAAGAGCGGCCGCAAGCGCTTGCCACCCGCACCGAGCAGGTGGCCGCCCACCTCGGGGATGCGCCCGATGGGGCTGTCCATCTGAGCCAGAAGCCGCGCCTCAACCGCCTGCATGGGATCGCTGACCAAGGCCAGCACCTCCGCGGCGGAAAGCAGCGGCTCACCCGGGGCAGGGCTTCCGCGGCGGTGGAGCGCGGCCCCGCTCATGAGGCGCGTCCTGTCTTGGCCACGGCGGCCAGTTCACACTTCTCCAGACGTTCATCAGCGCGCGCGGCCAGTTGCCCGCACGCCGCTGCGGCGTCTGAGCCGCGCGAGGTGCGGATGTAGACCGGAATGTCCGCCAGCCGGATCGCGTTCTGAAAGGCCAGGGCCCGCTGTGCGCTGGGGCTCTCGAAGGGCAGGCCCGGCACGGGGTTGTACGGGATGATATTCACCTTGCTCGGAATACCACGCAGTAGGCGCGGCAGGCGAGCCGCATCCATGTCGCTGTCATTGACACCGGCGAGCAGAACGTATTCGAAAGTGATGCGCCGGTGGTGGGCCAGGGGAAAGCGGCGCGCGGCGCCCAGCAGCGTGGCAATATTCCAGTGCCGGTTGATGGGCATGAGCCGGTCGCGTACTTCGTCGGTCGTGGCGTTGAGCGAGATGGCCAGATTGGGTGCCGGCTGGATCTTCGCCAGGGCATCGATCCCAGGCACGACCCCGGCGGTCGAAACCGTGAGGCGTCGGGGCGACAGCCCAGCACCCCAAGGATGCTCGAAGATCCTGAGAGCGCGCACCACCTCATCCAGGTTGTGCAGTGGCTCGCCCATGCCCATGAAGACCACGTTGCTGGGCTTGTGCCCTGCCGATTCCATGCCCCAGTAGAGTTGCTCGACCATCTCGCCGGCCGACAGGTGCCGGCCGAAGCCGAGAGTGGCGGTGGCGCAAAAGCTGCAACCCCAGGCGCAGCCTGCCTGACACGACAGGCACAGGGTCAGCTTGGCCCGCTCGGGCTTGTCGTCAGGGATCAGCACCGACTCGATGGCGTAGCCGTCGTGGGTGCGGAAGCGGAACTTGCGGGTACCATCGGCTGCGGCTACCACGCCGTCCAGGCAGATGGGTTGCAGGGGCGCCTCGGCCAGCAGGGCGTCGCGCAGGGAGCGGGGAACGTTGGTCACAGCATCTAATGCGCGTACGCCGCCCACGCCGCCCGGCCCAGGGCCGTGCAGCCAACGGAAGACCTGCTCGGCGCGAAACCGGGGTTCACCCTGGCGCGCCACGCGCTCCCGCAACTCCTCGATGGTGAGCGATCGGAGATCCAACGGCGGGAAGTATAGCCACGGATCAGCGCAACGCCGGCCCGAATGACAAGATGGGCGTCTTGCGTCGCACGGCGCAGCCCACGTATCTATTTTGCCTGTTCCGGCAGTCCCAGGTCCGCGCCGGCGAAGAACCAACTGAGCTCGAAGCGAGCCGTGTCCGGGCCGTCGCTGCCGTGTACGGCGTTTCGTTCGATGTTGGTTCCGAAGCTCGCGCGGATGGTGCCGGCCGGCGCCTTGGTGGCATCAGTCGGGCCCATCAGCTCGCGCCAGCGAAGGATGGCGTTGTCGCCCTCCAGAGCCATAACCACCGAGGGACCAGAGGTCATGAACGCGACTAGGTCGCGAAAGAAAGGGCGTTGCCGGTGGACCGCATAGAAACCCTCAGCCTGGACCTGGCTCATGCGCAGGTAGCGTAGGCCGATGACCCGCAGGCCGGCGTGTTCGATAGCGGCGATGATGGCGCCGATGGCGTTCTTTGCCACCGCGTCGGGTTTGACGATAGCGAATGTGCGTTCAATGGCCATGGAAACTCCTAGGCGCAAGAGACTAGCACTACTGTGTTGATTTCTCCCGTCGTCGTCGCTGCTGCGGGCCCCATCCGCGGCCTCGCTCCTCGGGCAGATACGTCGAGTATCCTCCCTCGTTCCTCGTCGCGGCTGGGGCTCCTCGCGACGCGCCGACTCGATCCGAACTCAACACAGTAGTGCTAGGCGCGTGAACGCGCAAGCGCAACATAGTTGCGCCCGCGAATTTCGGCGCCACGTCAGACGACGCGTCCGATAGCAAACTTCAGGTAGTCGCCCTCGGGGAAAGCGGGCAAGACGGGGTGGTCGAATCCGGCACCGCTCACGGATTCCAGCCGGAACCCGCGGCCAGCGGAGGCCGCACCTCGCTCCACGCTGGCGAGAAATTCATCACGGGGAAAATGGCTGGAACAGGAAGCTGCGCACAGCAGGCCGTCGGGCGCAACAACGGTAGCGGCCAGACAATGCAGGCGAAAGTATGCGCTCCGGGCTTTGGGCAACGCGAGCCGGGACGGCGCAAAACTGGGAGGGTCTGAGATTACGATATCCCACCGCTTTTCCCGGCGAGCCGCTTGGTCGAGAAACGCCAGCGCATCTGTGGCGTGGAACCCGGCATGTTCCAGGGACAGGCCGTTGAGCTGGAAGTTGCGTCGCGCTGTCGCCAGCGCTGGCCGGGCGATGTCCACCGTGTCGGTGTGGGTTGCACCCGCTGCTGCGGCGTACAGCGAAAAGCCGCCCGTGTAGCCGTAGAGATTCAGCACCGACTTGCCTGCGGCGCGACCCGCCACCGCCTGCCGGTTCTCGCGCTGGTCGAGAAACAGCCCACCCTTCTGTCCCCGGCCCAGGTCCACAATGAAGCGAACGCCGTTCTCACGCACCTCGATCTCGCCCAGGTTGCCACCGCGCTGCTCACGATCAACGAACCGTGACAGGGTAAGCGGGGCGGAGCACTCGGCCAGCATGCCATCGAGATCTCGGTAGAACGCCCTGGCGCCCGCGCCGTCGAAGCGCACCACGGCCACGCAGTCATACAGGTCGACGTGGATTCCCGGCAAACGGTCACCTTCGCCGTGGACCCAGCGAAAGGCGTTGGTCTTGCCGCGGTCGAGACGCGCCAGCCGCTTGGCCAACGCCAGGCGCAAACGATCGCAGACCAGCGCGCGCGCGTCGCCCACCGGATGCGGGTCAAGGACACGTACCGCGATAGGCCCGGTGCAATCCCAGTAACCATGCGCCAGGGTCCTGCCGTCCCGCCCAGCCACCACGACGACGGTTCCGCTTCGGATAGCGGGCGCCTCGACAAGCGCATCACGAAAGATCCATGGGTGTCCCTGGCGCAGGGCACGCCCGAGGTTCTTGCGCAAGATCACCTTGGGAGAAACGGACATCAAGGGCGGATTCTTGACCTTGGAACGAAGGGAAAGCACGCGCAAAGGCCAGGCAAATCCGGCGGGCTCCCCATGCGACTCAGGCTGAGGCTTTCCCCTCAAGAAGCGGCGCTATCTGCCGATGGTGGGTAGTCGTGGATGGGGATCGGTCAGCGGCTGAGGCGGAGTGGGCGGTGGGCTGTGGGGACGTCTCGGTGGAGGCTTCGATGGTGAGAAGGGGATTTCCGGGAATCCGCAAGCTAGGTGGGGGGTCCGGCGGTGTCGCAACTCCGAAGGGGCAGGGATCAGAGAGGCAAGTGCGGCGCCGCCGGATCGGTCTGGTTTTCCGATCTTCTCTCGCCTCACGCCCTTTGGTTTCGGCCGCAAGGCTGCCCTGTGATAGATGTAAGTCTCGCCCCTGCGCAGGACGCCAAGTGACCACGCCAGAAAAACCATCGACAGTCTCTCCCCCGGCTTCAGCAGGCCCGGCCGCGCGCCTGGACAATTCGCGTGGGGAGCCCGCCGGCTTTGCCCCCAAGGGGACTTCGGGAC
>PMKP01000266.1:10697-16102 GCA_003157775.1 Myxococcales bacterium
GGCCGAAGGGCGGAGCGAACCCTTGAGGGTTCCCATGTGAATTGGTTTGACCGCCTGAGCGAGCGGCAGATGACCCTGCTGGTAATTGTCGTCGGCCTCCTGCTTTACATCCCGTTCGCCGGTACTTACGGCCTGTGGGATCCATGGGAGACCCACTACTCAGAGGTCGCGCGCCAGATGACCAAGCGAGGCGACTTCATCAGCTTGTGGTGGCCCGGATCGCCGCGTGACGCTGACGTGTTCTGGTCCAAGCCGGTACTGAGCTTCTGGCTGATGAGCATCGGCATGTACATCGCGGGCATCGGCCTTCCTGGGAACGACCCGGGTGAGATGGCTCTGCTTTCACGCACGGAATGGGCGGTACGCGTGCCCTTCTGCCTGTTCGGCGTGCTGGCCCTCTGGGGAGTGTACTTGGTGGTGTCGCGTTTCGTGAACCGCCGAGCCGGGTTCTTGGCGGCTCTCGTGACCGGGACATGCCCGATGTTCAGCCTGATTGCTCGTCAGGCCATGACCGACATGGCCTTCGTCGGGCCCATGACCATGGCCTTGGCACTGGGAACGCTTGCCTTGCTCGATGACCGCGACGAGGTGCTGGCACGGCGGGGCCGCGGTTGGCGAAGCTGGCCCCATCACCCGCTCTTCTACACCACCGTCGGCCTCTTCCTGCTCATCGTCCTGCCGCAATTGATCGTCGATTCGGTCCAGCTCAAGGTCAAGGTGCCATGGGGCGGCGGCGAAGTGCTGATGTACGGCGCGGTCTTGATGATTCCCTACTACCTCGGCGCGATCGCATTCTTGTTTTTTGCGGCACGCGCGCGCTACCGCGCCCCGCTCTACCTCTACATCGCGGCCATGCTGTGCGGCCTGGCGGTGCTGGCCAAAGGCTTTGCTGGCCTGGGCCTGCCTGTGATCATCTTCCTTGCCTACCTTCTCTTCACCTGGAACTGGAAGCGGCTGCGGCGCGCACAGCTTCTGCCTGCAGTGCTGCTGTCGATCGTCGTAGTGGTGGTGGTAGCAGCGCCCTGGCACCACGCCATGATTGCGCGCCACGGGTGGGCCTTCTGGAACGAGCTGTTCGGCGACAACCACTGGCGGCGCATGATGCTGGGCCGTCACGGCGATCGGGGCTCGTTCGAGTACTTCCTGCGCGAGCTGGGCTACGGCACCTTGCCCTGGGTGGCCCTGGCCCCGGCTGCCATTGCGACCATGGTCATGCGCAAGGCGGACGATGTGCGACGGCAATCGGTGTACTGGCTGGGCGCCATCTGGTTCGTGGCGGGCTACGCCGTGGTGTCCATGTCCATGACCAAGTTTCACCACTACGTCATGCCCGCCATTCCCGGGCTGGGCATCGTCATCGGGTGTTTCCTCGACGACCTCCTCGCCCGGCGAGATGCGCGACGTGGGTTTCTATCCGTTCTTCTGGGCGTTCCGCTCTTGCTCTTGGTGATAGCAGATTTGGTGAACGCCAAGAATGCCAGCGAGCGCTTCCTGTGGCTGTTCTCATACGACTATGTGCACAGCCCGACCGGGCGGCCCTGGCCCCACGAGCTGGACTTCCGCGCGCCGATCATTGTATTTGCCGTGCTATTCGGCCTGACCTTGCTGGCGCTGTGCTGGCGCAAATCGCTGCGCGCTGCCGTGGTGGGGTTGTGCACAGTGGCGGTACTCTTTACCTGGTTCCTGCTGGACGTGTTCATGCGGGAGGTGGCACCGTTCTGGTCGCAGAAGGAAACCGTGGCGGAGTACTACCGGCACCGCCGTTCGCCTGACGAGCGGCTCATTGCCTACTCCATGTACTGGCGGGGTGAGACCTTCTACACCAAGAACGAGATCTACGAAGGCCCGCAGGAAGAACGCACGGTCTTCGACACCGACAACGCCGACGAGAAAATGGAGGAGTGGGTGAAGAACCACCGCGGCCGCCGGGTGTTCGTGCTCTTCGAACGGGGTCGACAGGAGAAGGTGAAGCGGCTGCTGCCCCCGGAATCGCGCGACTCCTTCCAGGTTCTCTACGAGAAGAACAACAAGTTTTCCCTCGCTCAGGCTGATATCTAGCTGGTCGCCGCTACAGGCTCTCGGCTGCGGCGATTAGGTCACGTACCCCCTGGACTGAATTCTCCAGCATCTGGCGCTCGGTGGCGTCGAGTTCGATGACCACTACTTTCTCCACACCCTGGCCGCCGATGACCGCGGGCACGCCCATGTAGACGTCGTGCACGCCATACTCGCCCCGCAGGTACACTGCGCAGGGAAGCAGGCGTTTCTCGTCGTAGAGGTACGAACGCGCCATTTGGACCGCCGCTGAAGCCGGGGCGTAGTAGGCACTCGAACCCATGAGCTTGACCACCTCGGCGCCGCTGTCGCGCGTGCGCTGGATGATCGCGTCCAGCCGATTCTGCGGGATGAGCTGGCGCACCGGAATGCCGTTGATGGTGCAGTAGGTGAGCACAGGGACCATGGTCTCGCCGTGACCGCCCAGCACCATGGCGCGCACGTCCTTGACTGCCACGCCTGCCTCGCGCGCCAAGAAGAGCTGAAAGCGCGCGGAATCGAGCTGGCCCGCCATGCCCACAACATGCTCGGGGGCAAAACCGGTGACCCGCTTCATCTCGTGCACCATGGCGTCGAGCGGATTGGAAACCACGATGACGAAGCAGTCGGGGGCTTGTACCTTGAGATTCTCGGCCACGCCACGAATGATGCGCAGGTTGACCCCCAACAGATCGTTGCGCGACATGCCGGGCTTGCGGGGTATGCCCGCGGTCACAATGGCCACGTCACTTCCCACCAGGTCGTCCCAGTTGGACGTGCCCTTGATGCGCACGTCGTAGCCCAAGATAGAGCCGTTCTGCTCCAGATCCAGGGCCTTGCCCTGGGCTATGCCGAGCTTGTCCGGGATGTCGAATAGATAGACGTCGCCGAGCTCCAGGCGGGCGGCCTGGGCCGCGAGCTCGCCGCCAATGTTTCCTGCGCCGATGAGTGCGATCTTTCTTCTATGCATGGAAAGAAGCCTCCGCCAGTCCTGTTTCGCTATCCTAGCTAGTGATAGCGTGCCAGGGCGCGCAAGCCAACCGAAAAGGCGCTGGAATTCGCAGGCGACGCACGGTGCATACCGAGCTGCCTGGGCACTGCACGTGATCCTTGAGGCTCAGGTACAGGTACCGGTTCGCTGCGGGGGCCGGGAGGCGGTCGGAAGATGGGAACGCCCAACGGCACCCGGATGGCGAAAAGCGGATCGCATCAGGGGCGATCGAGGCTTGGCATATGACGCAATGGGCCTATATTCAGGACGCTGCATTGCGGCATTGGTTAGGATGAATCAGGCGTCCTAGCGACTTTTGTGAAAAAAGAAGTGAACTGCGAGGCCCAAATGCGCCACTATTTAGCATGATGAAAACCATCAACAGCGACCAGAAAACAGTTCGCAGCGGTTTCGGCCGATGCGGTGAAAGCCATTCATTTGACCTCCTGCTCGCCGTGGTAACGGCGGCTTGTGTTGGAGTGGCGTGCAGTTCAACAGAGGGTGGCGCTGGTGCGAATGGCGGCAGTGCTGCGGGCGGGGCGAGCAGCACTGGCGGAACGGCTACTGGCGGCCAGGTTGTCGTGACCGGCGGAACGATGCAAAGCACGGGCGGGGTTGTCGTGAGTTCCGGAGGAACCAGTTCGGCCGGTGGCACAGCGACCACGGGTGGCCGATTCTCGAATGGCGGCACGGTTGCAAGCGGCGGTTTTGATACCTTCCCATCATCGGGGGGCAAGACCTCGCTCGGAGGATCAGGCGGGGGCGCGGGGGGTGCTTCTGCAACGGGGGGCGCTTCTGCAATGGGCGGCGCTTCAGCAACGGGCGGCGCTTCAGCAACGGGAGGTGCTTCTGCCAAGGGAGGTGCTTCTGCCACGGGAGGCAAGACCGGTGCCGGAGGCACCAGCGCGGCCGGTGGCGCGGGAGGCTCGACCGCACCCATTGGCGGGGGCGACACTATTCCGACGGGCTATCCGGCCCCCACCGCCACGAACTACGCCGTATGCAAGTCGGCGTCGCCGGTTTCTGGGGGTAGCGGCAGCTACTGCCCCGGTGGCGGCTTCGGGCCGGCCTGCACCGAGTGCCTGTTCGGCGGCAGCACCTACAACAGTACGATGACCGCGACCGCGGATGCGACCTCGGAGGCGGGAAACTACGCCGTGACCGTCACTGTCGGCGGCGCGGCGACCGACACCTCAATCTATATCGGTACCGAATCAAATCGGAACCTTCTGGCGCTTACCGCCATTCCGGCGGGCAAGACCCTGGAGTACGCGTTCGCCGTCAATGTGCGCGCGCTGGAGGGGCAGCCGGATGAATCAAACGCCGCGGGCGGCTATCCGGGACTCGACTTGTTCTTCTCCGGCCCAACCACCCCGCCGGTCACCGCGATTGGCTATGCCTTGGTCACGGCGGACACCAAGCCGGTCATGGTGTATATGGCCAGCGACTCCACCGAGTGCGACCAGACCAGCTCGGCCTTCGGTGGCTGGGGTCAGATGTTTCCTGCGTATTTCCACGCTCCGGTCGACATTGCCAACTATGGCGATAGCGGCGAAAGCTCCTCGTCGTTCTACGGAAATTCGAAAATGTGGGGCGCCATCAAGAAGGCCTGGGTTCCGGGCGACTGGGCGATTGTCCAATTTGGTCACAACGACAAGGGTGTTGCGGATACTACGGTGCAGGCCAACCTCACGAAGTATGTGAACGACGCGCAGGCCGCGCAGGTCAACATCATTCTGGTTTCTCCTCCAGCGCGCGCGGGTAGTATTCCAGTAGGCGATCAGTCCAGCCTTCATGCGATATCGGCGAAGAATGCCGCTGCGGCCGCCAACCCGCCCGTGCCATTCATCGATCTCACCGCCCTCTCGACCGCCTGGTACAACACTCTCCCCGACATGACTACCCTTCACAGTTACAAGGCGGACCATTCAGACACGACGCATACAGACATGGAAGGTGGCTACAAACTCGCTGGCCTCGTAGCACAGGCGATCAAGGACCAGAATATCGGGCTGGCCCAGTATCTGAGATAGCGGCGCGCACGGAGCGTTTCGCGATCCTCTGTACTCCCTCAACAATTTCGAGGCGGTTGCAGTCGCGCCGCCAAGACTCCAGAATGTTCCGACGCGTGGCTGGCCCGCCGGTCAGCGAGGGCAAAGCCAAACGCGTAGTTGACCGGCGAATGCTGTAGCAAGCAGGGGCGGAGCAGGACGGCCGGCCCCTGCGCTCGTGCGGCCCACTGCCTCAGGCAGGAAGCCAGTCCGGTGTGCTGTCCTTTCGGGCAACTAGTGCTGCCCGCCAGAAGAATCTGAAGGGCTCGCAAGCGTGTTGTCGGGCAGCACGCGAGCGCAAGGCGCGAGTGGGGGAAGGGGGGAAGCCT
>PMKP01000086.1:0-2272 GCA_003157775.1 Myxococcales bacterium
GCAGACGACGACGATCTGCGCGAGCTATCTAGCTTCTGCCAACACGAATCTGGTGGTTTGATGATCAGCGCGCTCGACCTCGAACCGGGCGATGGGGAGCACAACGACCTGGGCGAGGAGTTCCGCAAGCTGGGACTGAAACGAGAACGCCAGCTCTACGCGGTCAAGTCGAACGACCGCCTGCAGGCCGTCGCCATGGTCAATCTCGCCGATATTGGACTGAACCTTTCCGATCTGACCAACTCGATTACCCTATTTGTGCTGGATCAACACGAGCTCACCGATCAGACTATCTACAATGCCTTATCCGTCTTGATGACGCGCTTTGGTCAGCGAGAGATCCCTGTCCTGATCTATCCCGAAGCTGCTGCCAAGAGCTTGGAGATACCGGTCGAGAAGCGCTACGTGATGTGGTCTCTGATGCCTCATGACCATTCCGATAGTTTTTACCGCTCTATGAACGCGATTCTTCGAGCGGGCAGAAGGAACGGGGGCACCAATGACAAGCGACGGTCGCCATCTGTATAATAGTCGCATCATCGACAACTACATACGACTGATCGAGCGGAAGTATCCGCAGGTCCGGGTTGCGAGTCTGCTGGAGTACGCCGGTATGACCGCCCACGAGGTGGCTGACGAAGGGCACTGGTTCACCCAGGACCAGATTGACCGGTTCCACAAGAGGCTATCCTTCTTGACGAACAACGCGTCGATAGCGCGCGAGGCCGGCCGCTATGCCGCGTCCCCGGATGCCATGGGAGCCATGAAGCTCCTCATTCTCGGAGCAGTCGGGCCCGGTAGGGCCTACGAGCTGATAGGAAGAGGCGCGAGCAGATTGACCCGTTCCTCAACCTTTGCATCGCGGAGCCTGAACTCGAACCGGGTCGAAGTCACTACCACCTTCGAAGAGAACGTGGAGGAAAAGCCCTATCAATGCGAGAATCGCATGGGCTTTTTCGAAGCAATCTCCCTCCTGTTCGCTCGTGGCACGCCGGAGGTCGAGCACCCGGAGTGCATCTTCCGAGGCGGACAAATCTGCCGGTACATCATCTCCTGGAGAGCCTCCAAGGCAGACCTGTTCAAACGAGCGCGGAACTATGTGGCCGCATTCCTCCTCCCGCTGGTTGTCTTGTCCGTCGTGCATGCTCCCCGTTGCGGCATTACCCAGGTGTTGCCGGGGGCGCTCGCGATCCTGGCGCTCCTCACCGCGCTCTACCTTTCGCTCGAGAAGAAGGACATGGCCGCGAGCCTGCGCAGCCTGTTCGACTCGACCCATCAGCTGGTCCACCAGATCGAGGTGAACCACAACAACGCGGTCTTGACCAGCGAGATCGGCCAGTCCATCAGCAGGCGATCTGGATCGGTGGATGTACTTTCCAACGTGGTTAGAGCTTGCAAGAAGTGGCTCGACTACGACCGCTGCATGATCCTGCTAGCGGATAGTGGGAAGAACCGCCTCGTCTACGGAGCCGGATATGGCCACGACGAAAGAGCGAGCAAGCTCTTGCGGCAGACCGCCTTTCATCTGGACAAGCCGGGATCGCGGGGCGTTTTCGTGCTCTGTTTCAAGCAGCAGAAGCCGTTTCTGGTGAGCAACGTGGAGGAGATCGAAAGAGATCTCTCTCTCAAGAGCATGTCCTATGCCCAGGAGCTGGGCGCAGAGTCCTTCATCTGCTGCCCCATCGTGAGCAATGGGGAATCGATCGGCGTTCTGGTGGTGGACAACGTCAAGACCAAGCGGCCCCTGGTCGAAACCGATCGCAGCCTGCTCATCGGCGTGGCCTCCGTGGTCGGTATCAGTTTGCGCAACGAGGAGCTTCTGAAATCCAAGGACCGTCAGTTCCGCTCCATCCTGCAAGGGCTGGCCGCCAGCATCGACGCGCGCGATCCATTGACCCGGGGCCACTCGGAGAAGGTCACGGAGTACGCGCAGGGAATTTGCGAAGAGCTCGGGTTTTCGCCAGAGGAGCGCGAGGTGATCTCCACAGCGGCGCTCTTGCACGACTACGGCAAGCTCGCCGTGCCGGACGCGATCCTGCGCAAGCCCGGACGGCTGAACCCACGGGAGCGGGAGCTGGTGAAGATTCACGCGGAGCAGACCGAGAGGATCCTTCGCCAGATCAGCTTCGAGGGTATCTACCGGCAGGTCCCGGCCATCGCCGGCGCGCACCACGAAAAGATAGACGGCAGCGGCTACCCGCGGGGGCTCAAGGGAGAGGAGATACCGCTGGGAGCGCGGATCATCGGTGTGGCCGACTTCTTCGAGGCCATC
>PMKP01000086.1:2305-7372 GCA_003157775.1 Myxococcales bacterium
CGCCGGTCGCGCTGAGGATCGCCTAGATCATGAGATCATGTCGCGGCGGTGGGTTTTTTTCCCTTGCACATGATGAGGGGCGTGTAGATGAACCGCCTGGGGTGCTCGAGGTAGGCGACCAGCTCGCGGTGGAACTCCTCATATCCGCCTGGGTAGTCCTCCGCGAAGAGCCCCGGAGCATTCCGCGCCGCCTCGGCCTTGGACAGCCAGTTGAAGCGGTCGGTCTCGGACAGCTCTCCGTATATCAGGTGATGGGCCGACATCCGCACCTCGATGTCGACGCATCCCAGGTCGTAGAGGTAGGCGTAGAGCTTTCTGCCGACAAAGGGATCGAAATCGTATTGCCTCTGGGTGGCGAGCACCATATTCCGCATGGTTCGTTCCAGGCGTTCGGACCCACCGAAGTGCCCCAGACAGTTGTGATCGAGATCGAGCAGGCAGATGGTGCCGCCCGGATTCAGTAACTGATAAGCGTTCTTTGCGATTCCGTAAGACAGTTGCCCGTAGTACTCGAGCAAAAAGCGAATCCAAACAAGATCGAACCGACCCAGATCAGAGAGCGATCCGCGAGCGTCTCTGAGGGCGTAGAAGATGCCGCTCGCCGAGTAGTGCTCCACCGCGTAATCGATCCGCGGTTGGGAGTGGTCGATCCCCACCACCTCGCCTCCCGGCTGGGCGAGGCGGTGCAGGATATGGCTCGTCTTTCCGGCGCCGCAGCCCAGGTCAACCACCCGCATACCCGGAACGACCCCGGCCCAGCGAGCCTGCTCTTCGACCGTTCCGGGGTCGGTCTTGAGGTCCAGCCGAAGGGACTCCTCCTCGCTTTCCATGAAATAGGTGGGACCGCTCATTGCATTGCTATCGCTTCAGTGGAACGAAATTGCGCGCCACGATCTGCTGACCCTCGCGGGACAGCATGAAGTCGATGAACTTCTTCACGTCGCCCTTGGGCAGGCCCATGGTCCCCAGCACCAGCGGACGCGACAGGAGGTACAAGCGCGACCGGATGTTCCGTTCCGTCGGCTCCACCCCGTCAATCAGGATGGGCTTGACCTTTCTGCGCAAGTCCGGGCTGACTGATGCCAGCAGTCCCTGACTGACCGTGCAGATTCCCCTGGCGTCATAGGCCACCTCCACGATCTGGTCCTGTGGCTGATCGAACTCCTTCAACCCCTTGACATAGGGCTCATCGTCCAGGGCTAGCTCGCGGAAAACCTGCACGGTTGCATGGCCCAGCATCTCCGTGTTCGGATAGATTGGTGCGTCCGGGCCCCCGACTTCCTTCCAGCGAGTGATCTTCCCGGTAAAGATCCCCTTGAGCTGCTCCTTGGACAGGCTCTTCACCGGGTTGTCCGCGTGCACGAACACTGCGATGGCGTCGTAGCCAATGACGTTGCCGATGACCTTGGCTGCTTTCTCTTCGCCGGTCAGGGCCCGCGACGCCCCGGCCACGGTTGCCTTGCCCTCGATCAGCGCTTTGACCCCCTTGCTTGAGCCGATCGCGTCGACCGAGGTGAACTTGAGGCCAGTCCTGGCCTCGAAGACCTTGACCGCGCCCGCTTGCATGATGCCGACTCCTATGGTCGAAGACCCACTGTACGAGAGTGTGTCCTGGGCCCACCCGCCCGCTGGTGCGGCGACGATGAAAAGGGCGACTGCGATGCTTGCATGAAATCGTTGCATGGTTTCGCTCCCGAGGGGCGCAGTGTCACATGGCCTGCGTGAAAGTCGTGTGACGATCGTGCATAGGTTTTCCTTCGCTAGTCCCCTTGCCTTTGTGAAATGGGACAGGACCCGCAGCGACATTCAAATCTTGCGCCAACTCCAAGACGCAGATCGTATGCGTCGGATTTGTAACGTAATTGACACACCCCCTTGAGCATCGAAGCCCCAGACTGCCGTGCGGAAGGTGGGACGTCTCCCGCCTCGTATTTCAAGACGCACGAAAGGGTAGCCGCATGATCAAGCTAGAATCCATAGGACTGCTCGCCGCCGCCTTCGGCTTGACACTGCTGAGTGGAGGAGCGCTTGCGGGCGAAGCGAGCACCATCTCCGGTGCCGGAGCGACGTTCCCCTACCCGGTCTACTCGAAGTGGGCCGATACATACGCGAAAGAGACGCACATCAAGTTGAACTACCAGGCCATCGGATCGGGCGGCGGTATCAAACAGATCACGGAGGGGACAGTCGATTTCGGTGCTTCCGATGCGCCGCTGACACCCGAGGAGTTGGACAAGGCCGGCCTGATCCAGTTTCCGGTGGTCATGGGTGGGGTGGTTCCGGTGATCAATGTCGCCGGCATCAAGGCGGGTGAATTGAAGCTGGCGCCTGACGTGCTGGCGGACATCTTCATGGGCAGGATCAAGAAGTGGAACGACCCGCGGCTGGTGCAGAGCAACCCTGGTCTCAAGCTGCCCGACACGGCGGTGACCGTGGTGCACCGGTCGGACGGCTCCGGTACGACCTGGATCTTCACGAACTATCTGGCCAAGGTCAGCCCCGAATGGTCCAAGGCGGTCGGCAGCGACAAATCGGTTGCCTGGCCGACTGGTGTAGGGGGCAAGGGAAACCAGGGCGTAGCCTCATATGTTCAGCGCATCAACGGCGCCGTTGGCTATGTCGAATCGGCCTATGCCATCCAGAATCACATGGCCCCCGCCAAGCTCAGGAACCACGACGGCAAGTTCGTCGATCCCACGGATGACAGTGTGCAGGCCGCTGCCAAGGGCGCTGACTGGACACACGCTCGCGGTTTCTACATGGTTCTCACCGACCAGGCAGGCGCCGCCTCTTGGCCCATCACCGGTGCCTCCTTCGTGCTGGTTCACCGCCAACAAAAGGATGCTAACACTGGTCGGGCGGTGCTGCGCTTCTTCGATTGGGGCTACCGCAACGGCGGCACGGCGGCAAAGGAGCTGGGCTACATCCCCATGCCGGCGAGCGTGGTGGACCTGGTCGAGAAGACCTGGGAAAAGGATCTGAAGGACGCCGACGGCCAGAAGCTCTGGCCGGCCAGCAAGAAGTGAAACGCACGCCCTGAAGTGGCATCGTGACCTCGGTCGGCGCAGCGACGCAAGAACGCGAGGGCAAGCCTCCCGAATCTGCCGGCCCAGTGGCCGTGGGGGTTTGCTCGCGGTCGCTTGGAGATCGGTTCTTCCGGGGACTGACCGCGTTCTTCGCACTCTTGGTGTTGATGTCCGTCTTCGGGATGCTGGTCACGCTTCTGGCGGGTTCATGGCCAGCGTTGAAGACCTTCGGACCGAAGTTCCTTGCCAGCAAGGAATGGAACCCGGTCACCGAGCAGTTCGGGGCCTTGGCCCCCCTCTACGGCACGGTGATCACCTCGGTGATTGCGCTGCTGGTGGGCGTTCCAGTCAGCTTCGGAATTGCCCTGGTGATCACGGAGCTCGCGCCGCGCTGGCTGAAGCGGCCCATCGGTGTGGCCATCGAGTTGCTGGCGGCCATTCCCAGCATCATCTATGGCATGTGGGGCCTGTTCGTGTTCGCACCGGCATTCGCGGCGCACCTGCAACCGTGGCTGACAGAACACATCGGGTCGTGGCCGATCCTGGGTTTGCTTTTCGAAGGCCCGCCCATGGGGATTGGCATGCTCACCGCCGGGCTCATCCTGGCCATCATGATCATTCCCTTCATGGCGGCCGTGATGCGCGACGTGTTCGAGACCGTGCCGGCTTCGCTGCGCGAGTCGGCCTATGCGTTGGGCTGCACGACCTGGGAGGTCGTATGGCGGGTGATCTTGCCATACACGCGCGTGGGGGTCATCGGAGGCATCATGTTGGGCCTGGGCCGCGCTCTGGGCGAGACCATGGCCGTCACCTTCGTCATCGGGAACGCGCACGACATTCACCTATCGCTGTTCATGCCGGGCAACACCATATCGTCGACGCTGGCCAATGAGTTCACCGAGGCCGTTACGCCACTGTACACGTCATCGCTGCTTGCCCTGGGGTTGGTCCTTTTTGTGCTGACACTGATCGTCCTGATCATTTCGCGCTTGATGCTGATGAAGATGCGAGCGCGCGAGGGGGAGCGGACTTGAGCCTCTACGCACGCCGTCGGGCGGTGAATTGGATCGGCCTCTCGCTGTCGATTCTGGCGACGCTGTTCGGGCTATTCTGGCTCTTCTGGTTGCTGTGGACGCTGTTCGGCAACGGGCTGCGATGGATCGCCCCCAGGCTGTTTCTGGAATCCACTCCGCCCCCGGGAGCCAACGGAGGGCTGGCCAACACCATCGTGGGAAGCGTGATCCTCACGATTGCAGGCGTGGGGATGGGTGCGCCGGCAGGCATTCTGGCCGGGACCTACCTGGCCGAGTTCGGTCGGACGTCGCGCCTCGGGGCCGTCGTCCGGTTCGTCAATGACATCTTGCTGAGCGCCCCATCCATCATAATCGGCGTGTTTGTCTACGGCCTCATCGTGCTGCGGACCGGGCACTTCTCCGGATGGGCGGGCGCGGTGGCCCTGGCGCTGATCGTCTTGCCGGTGGTGGTGCGTACCACCGAGAACATGATGCGCCTGGTCCCAGATGGCCTGCGTGAGGCGGCGGCGGCGCTGGGAGCGCCGAGCTGGAAGGTCACCATCGTCATCGTGTACCGTAGCGCCCTGCCGGGGATCGCGACCGGCGTCTTGCTCGGGATGGCGCGGGTAAGCGGTGAAACCGCGCCCCTGCTGTTCACCGCGCTGAACAACCAGTTCTGGAGCACTGACATGAGCCGGCCGTTTCCCAACCTGCCGGCGGTGATCTTTCAGTTCGCAATGAGCCCGTACGAAGACTGGCAACACCTGGCGTGGGCCGGCGCGCTGCTCATAACCGTCACCATCCTCGTCATCAACATCGCCGCCAGGATGCTCCTGAAGCGCACCAGATCGTGAGGTGGCCCATGGAATCATCAAGCTCTTCTTCCACGAGCAACCAAGCGCCGGCACCAGCGCCCTCCGGGGTCTCGCTGCACCCGGCGGCCAGCATCCCCGCCAAGAAGGCCGCGCCCGCGGTGACCCCGAAGGTGCAGATTCGCAGCCTGAGCTTCTTCTACGGAAAATACCAGG
>PMKP01000303.1 GCA_003157775.1 Myxococcales bacterium
AAATCAACCTGGGTCGGAACCTGACAGGGATCAGCACAGCAGCGGCAGCCAACCTGGATCAGGGATCAGCGGGGATCAGACAGCGGCGGGGATCAGCGCTCGCGAAGCGCATCGACCTTCACGCCCCGGCTACTTCAATTCGTCGAGCAGAGCCTTGGCCTCGGCCAGGTCGGGATCTTCTTGCAGTGCCCGCTTGACGAAGATGATGGCGCGAGCCTTGTCGTGAGATTTGTGGGCAATGCGCGCCTGTCGGAGGTAGGCCACGGCACACGCCTTGGCGTCCTTGATTGGGTTGGCGGTCACCACGCGCAAAGCGCGCATGGCCAGTTCATCGTCGCCCGCCGCTTCGGCCAGGTCCGCTACCTCAGTGGCTATGGCCACGCTCTTGCGGTCAGTGTCCAGCGCCTTCTTGAGTGCGTACAATTGGCCCTCACTGTCGCCCTTGGCGGCGGCCAACCGGGCCTGGCGCTGATAGAGGACGGCCAGTTCCTCGGCGCGCATTGTCTTGGATTCGACCAGCAATTCGGCCAGCACGTCCGAGCCGCGCTCCAGATCGCCCATGCCGATATAGGCATCGATGAGCAGCGTGCGCGCGGCCCGTTCCGCGGGCCGAAGCGGCGAGGCTTTCTCCAGTGCCTGCACCGCCGCGGGAAATGCGCCGCCAACCAGCAGGGCCCCGGCGGCACGGATGAGCAGCCGGTAGCGCTCGCCTTCGTCGGCCTCGCCCTCGGCCATGTGGATCTGTAGCTCCGCGGCCTCGATGGTATCGCCGCTGGCCTGCAGAAGCTGGGCCAGACGCGCCAGCAGTTTAGCCTGACCCGGTAGCTGGTGGAGCGCGTCCTTCAGCCATGGGATCGCATCAGCGCCGCGGCCAATCTTCTCGCAGGCATTGGCCATGGCCAGCACCGCCTCGGCCTTGGCCTCACCTTCTTCCACCTGGGCCAGACGCGACCACACACTCACCGCGGCTTCCCAGCGCTCTGCCGCCTCGAAGCGGATCCGCATGACCTGCAGAACCTCGCGGTCAGTGGGATTGGCATCGATCCAGCGGAAGAGAATCTGGTCCGACTGGGCTTCGTCGCCATGGCTGCGCACCAGCTCAGCCAGACGCAGGGTGGCAGCGCGGGCTGCCTGAAGGTCGCCGGCAGCGGTCGCGCGTTCCGCGATGTGAGCCAGCGACTGGCTCAGGGGCTCGACCAGGTCTTGGGCGCCCAGCGTGAGGGCTTCCTCCATGTCCGCCACCGCGGCCGCTTCATCCCCGCCCGCCGCAACCAGTTCGGCACGCAGGCGGAGAAGATCGGCTCGCATCTCCTGGGTACTGCCGGCAAGCGCATCGGTGACAACCGATCGCGCTGCTGCCATATCCCCGGAAGAGGCGAGCGAGGCAGTCAGCTCCCGCAGGGTTTCGATATCGCCCGGCGCTGCTTCCATGGCCTGGCGTAGACTCCGGGCAGCGCCCGCTTCGTCGCGCAGCTTGTCGCGCTGGATGTGGGCCGCTCGGTGCAGCAGGGAACTTGCCTTGCCCACCTCGCCCACGCGCGCGGCCTCGCGCGAAAGCAGTTCCACCAACTCCGGCCACAACTCGCGATCGCTGTAGTAGGTGCTGAGGCAGCGGAAGAGGTCCGCGCTGTCCGGGCAGCGACTGCGACCCAGCTCCAGGGCCCGTCGCGTGCCGGCGTCGTCGTGCAGGTGTGTGCGCATCTCCGCGAGATCCAGCGCACGCGCCGCCGCTTCGGCTTCACTTTCGCCAGCCAGGATCTCCTCGCTCAGCGCCGCGCGTTCCGCCAGCTCATCCTTACCGGAAAGAAGATCGAGCAAGGAAAGCTGCAGCGATCGCCTGGCCGCTGCATCGGGGATGGGTGCAGCCAGCACCTGGCGGTAGACCTTCTTGGCTTCGCTTGGATCGATCTTCTTGGCCAGATCACCGAACCGTTGCGCCAGAGAGACCCGCCCGGCCCCGGTAGCCGCGCCCTCGCCACCAGCCAGCGCCTCGGACAGGATAGCCACCGCCCGGCTCATCTCACCCCGACGTTCATGGAGGTCAGCCAGCAGCATCAGCCCCTCGGGGTGGCCCGGCTCCTCGGCCAGGATCTCGCGCAGAACCGTGGCCGCCGCGTCCTCGGTCTTGCTGTCGCCCATCAGGAACTTGGCCCAGGCCATGCGGGCCGCATTGCGGTCGGATCGGGCCATCAGCTTTTCCACCAGCTCGCGCACCAGACTCTCTAGGGCCGCCTGGTTTCCCAACCCAGCGTACAAGTGCAGCAACGGCTCCCAGACCTCGCGGTCCAGGGGATGAAGGGTGCGCAAATGCTCGAACAGCCGAGCTGCGGCTGGGGCGCTTTCCGAATGCTCAGCAGCGGCGCGTGCCATTTCTCGCACCACCGGCGCCAGGCGCGGATTGGGCCAAGCCTCGCGCGTGTCTTCCAAAATCCGCGTTACCCCAGTGAAATCACCGCGACCGCGCAGGCGGCGCACGAGGTCCAGGATAGCCCAGATTGCATCGCGCAGCCCGCCCGGCACACCTCGTGCCAGAGCAACCGCGCGCTCGAGCAGTTTCTCGGCCCGCGCTCCCCCACCCAACGAGACAGCCAACTCCACCCCGTCGCGCACGTCCTCGCTGCGTGCACCCGGCAGGGCAGCCCGCCGCTCGTAGAAGTCGAGCAACACATGCTCGTCGGAGGACGCCCGCGCCACCTTCTCGTACACCGGCATCACCCGCGCCAGCTCGGCCTCGGGCACATGGGCCGCCTCCACCAGAGCCATGGCTCGCGTCAGGTCAGGCGAAAGGTCCACCGCCTCGGCCAGAGCGTCTAGTCCCTCATTGCCAGGGCCCTGCAGCCCAAACTGACACTCGGCCACGCGAAAAAGAAGATCAGCCTTTTCGGCGTGGTTGCTCGCGAGCTGGGACATGCGACGCAACTGCGCCGCTGCCCGTCTCTGCTCGGCCTGGTCGCCGACTTTCAGGCTCACCCGGGCCAGACCGGTCAAGGCCTCGGCCACCCGCTGTCCGGTCTGCTCAACCCGGTGATAGAACGCGGTGGCGCGCGCAACGTCGCGCAGATCTTGCTCGGACACCTCCCCNNGCGCGCGCCTGCGTGTGCGCCGTCGCATTCTCGGGCACTTTCTCGACGGTCTTGAGCAAGACCTCCAGCGCCTCGTCACCACGGCCAAGCTTCTCCAAGACCTCGGCAAGCTCGCACACTACCGCGGCTTCGTCTGCAGCCAGGTTGGCGGCCGCCCGCCGTTTCTCCAGCAACCCGAGCACGATCTCTCCATCCCCGGCGGCGAGCAGGGCCGCTTGCACGTGGCGAGCCTCGGCGGGATCGTGCAGGGCGCGCGCCAGGGCCGAATCCAGCGATTGGGCAGCGGCCTCCTTGCGGCCTAGGGCCAGGGCCACCCGGCGCAGGCGCAAAAGCACTTCGCCCGCGGTGATCGCAGTATCGGCCGGCTGACCTCGACGAGCCAGCACCACGAGAGCGCGGTAGGCCTTCTCCGCGCGGTCGTACTCACCCACTTCCTCGGCCACCTCGGCCAAGGCGAGCTGGACCTCCATATTGTCGAGCAGCACCGAGGACGCCTGTTCCAAGTGCTGCAAGGCCAGCTTGGGGTTCTTCTCGGCGCGCGCCACCTGCGCGATCTGATGATGGAGGGCGGCCCGCTCGCGCGACTGACGGCGGCCGTACTCCTCGAGCACCCCTTGCAAGACCACGCGCGCATCGGGCAAACGACCGGCTCTGCGCAAGCCGTCGGCCAGGGCGAGGCGCAGGCTGCGATCAGCCGGCGCCAGGGCCAGCGCCTTTTCCAATACCGGCACCGCCCGTTCTGGGCTGTGCAGATGCTCTTGGCAGACCGCCAAGGTTTCGCGCGCGCAGGCCACCACCGCCTCGGGGCTGACAAGCTGGGCGCAACGATCAGTCAGAGCCCGCACCAGGGCCTCCCAGCGCTCGCCATCCCGGTACAACTCGGTGAGCAGCACCCAGAGCTCGTCGGCGGTCGGGTCTTCAGCCAGTGCGCCCTCCAGAGAGGCCAACGCGCGATGGTGCTGGCCAGCCGCGACGTAGGCCCGAGCCAATTGGGCCGCAGACTGGCGCCGCTCGGCCGGATTGCCCAGCGACATGCGCTGCTCAAGCCATTGCGCCGCAAGCAGTGGCTCGCCCGAAGCGACGCACAGGCGGGCCAAACTATCGAGAGCGACCGAGCTGTTCTCCAGCGCGACCACGCGTTCCCAGGCCGCAATGGCGCGCGCGCTATCGCCCAGGGGGGATTCGGCCAAGGCCGCCACTTCAGTCCAAAGACGAGCGGCCCGCGCGCTGTCGCCCATTCCCTCCAGTTTGCGCGCTTGCGCGGAAAAAATGTCCGCCAACTCGCCACATCGGCCGCGCGCGCGCAGCAGGGTGCTCAGCGCGGCCAGGGTGGCTGGGTGGCCGGGCAATTCCTCCAGGTTGGCGAGCAGCACCTCGAATCGGCCGGTGCGTCCCTCGACCACTTCACCCACGCGCGCGATCTCGAGGCGCAAAGCCAGACGCGCTTCGCCGTCGGAAAGCAGGTCCAGTTGCCGACAGCGCAGAGCGAGCAACTCGGAGAGCTGCTCAGCCTGCTCGTAGAGGCGGGCCAAGACCGCCATTGCCTCGCGATTGTCGGGCTCGTCGTCGACGATACGCCGGTAGACATCACGCGCCACCGCTTTGTCAACGTCGATCGCGATCTGGCCCGCGCGCGCGCGTAATGCCTTGCTGTCATCCTTGGACAACGGCAGCCGGCTAGCATCGAGGAGAAGATCCACGGCTTGTCGCAGGTCGGCCTCGGCCTTGCTGGCAAGCAGCGGACTTGTCAGCCCATCCACCGCTAGCAACACTGCTGCGGCCGGCGCAAGTTGACCCTCGGCGGGGCTAGCCAGGCGCAGAAGCTGGACCGCGCGATCATAGAGCACAGTCAGGCAACGGCGAGCCACCTCAGTGTCACGCAGAACCCGGCCAGCCACATCCGCAGCCTCCGCCATGACAGCCAGATCGCGCGGGGCGAGTGCCGAGATCCGCATCAGGGTATCGAGCAAAGGCCGGCCCCCACGGCTGCGCTGTTCCTGCGCCAGGCGGCGCAGAGTCGGAAGGTTCATGGGGTCGTAGGCGGCCGCCCGTAGCAGGGCCGCCTCCGCCCACCCCTCGCTGTCAGCGACCGCATAGCCCGCGATGCGTTCTTCAATGGTTCGGGCAAAAGGGCCGGGCAGCGATGAGCGTCGGGCCAGGGCGGCAGACAGCGCCGTGCCCAGGGCCGAAAAACCAGCGCCGGCATTGGGTGACGCGGCCACGATTCTCTCCGCGATGGGCAGATGCTCTGCCAGCAGCCGGTCCGGCGAGAACGGCTCTCCCAGGGCGGTGTCGGCCGCCAGCTCGTACGCGCCCGTGTCGGCCGCCAAACGGATCACCGCCGCGCGCGCTTGGCGATTGTCGGGGGCGCCCTTGAGGGCAGCCTGGTAGGCCACAAGTGCGCCTTTCTTGTCCGCCAGCTTCTCCTCCAGCAGGCGCGCCTGCAGCAAGCGCAGATGAACCGTCCGCGCCAATGAGGGCGCCAGCGAAGCCGCAGCGGCCCCCAGAGATTCGGTCACCAAAGGCCACTCGAGAAGCGCGCCGGCCAGACGGACGATCTCGGTTTCCAGATGGCCGTCGTCCGGAGCCAAACGCAAAGCCGCGCACAAGTGTGGCAAGGCTTCTTCCGCCAGACCTGCACGCGTCTCTGCCAATTGCGCTGCCTCAGCAAGAAAACGCGCGCGCGCCCGGTCGTCGGCCGCCAGCGCCAGACGGTGGGGCAGAAGGCTGAGCAGGGCGGCCCAGTCGCCGCCGATTTGGTAGGCACGAGCCAGCGCCTCGACCACGGCCGGCCGGCAAGCGGCATCTGCGAGCAATGCCGCCAGCCCGTCGCGCGCACCGGCCGAGTTGGGGTCAGCGTCCAGGGCGTGCGCGTACCACGAGGTGGCAGCCGGACCATCGCCGAGCTTGGTCCGGCAGAGGTCAGCCAAGCGCACGAAAAGCGCGACCAGGTGAGCCTTTTCCTTCTCCCCGGCCTTGCTGCCGAGAGCGAGAAAATCAGGCCAGTGTTCGACCTGGGCGAAAAGGTCGAGGAGCCCATCGGTGGCTTCCGGATCGTCAGCCCAGGACTGCAGCACTTCCTGCAACGTCGCGATGGCCTCCGCCGGTTGGCCCAGGTTCAGGTTCTGCACACGCGCGAGCTGCATGAGGTCGGCGCGCCGTTGAGCCGCCGGCATGTCTGCGCCTACGCGTCGGCGCAGCACCGCCACCAGATCAGCCCAGCGCTCGGCCGAGGTTAGCCGATCGACCAGGCCGTCTAGAGCCTGGCGGTCGTTGGGATTGTCCCGCAAACGCGTCTCCCACAACCTGATCGCGCGCTCGGCCTCGCCCCGTTGTGTAGCCAGCCGCGCGGCCTCGCCCAGCAGCGCCCGCCGCGCGCCCGGCGCGGTTTCGAGAGCCGCCTGTCGTTCCATCACATCCAGAAGTTCGGCCGCGTCCTCTTCACCCTGCAGGAGCTGGGTCAGCTTGCGCAACGCCGCGAGCACCTGGGCAGGTTGCGCCGCCTCGTCCTCCACTACCTTGCGATAGAGCGCCCGCGCGTCTGACACCGTTTCGTCGCCGATCTGCGCCGCCTCCAGCCAATGGGCCACGCGCACATTGGCATCCAAGGTGGCGCCCGCGGCGGCCAGCAGACCCCGCCGGTACGCCTCGGGNNGGCAAATCGCCCTGCTGGTACAGGTGGTCCGCAACCTCGCGCACCAAGGCGCGCTTCTCGGTCGCTTCGGCGAAGCCCAGCGCTGCCCGCAGCGCGGCCACCAGACGGTCGGGCCGGTTTTTCTGGGTGTGGCGGGTGCGCAGGATGTCGAGCGCACGCCAGCGCACGGTTTGCGGGAAGGCAGGCGTGGTCAACACGCGATCGGCCACCGCGCACACCTCGCCGTCGTCGGCAATCCGATTGTTGGCCAGGATGCGTTCGACCTCGTCCAGGGCTTGCTCGGGCTGGCCCAACTTGTCCACGCACAGGGTGGCCAGGCGCAGGCGGGCCTCGTCGGCCTCGTTTCCCGGCAGAAGCGGCAGGCGAATGCGCAGCATATCGGCCAAGGCCTGCCAAAGGCCTTGCCGTTCGAGAAGTTGTTCCAAGGCCGAAGCGATTTCGGAGGCCGCGGGGGTGGTGTTGAACAGCGCTTGCAGGTAGCCGATGGCCCGTTCCGTCGCGCCCGAGTCGGTGGCGACCGCGGCCGCCTCTTGCAGGAGGCGATGGCGCCGCGCTCCTTCAGACGCACCGGACAGCGCCTGATCATAAGTGGCGAGCACCTCTTCCCAGCGTTGCTGGACCGAGAGCAAGATGGTGATGCGTTCGAGCGCCCAGTCGGCTTCCGGGTCGGCGGCCAAGACTTGGCGCAGAAGCTCAACCGCACGATCGGTCTCGCCAGCGTACCATTCCTCGAAGAAGCGCAAGGCTCGCTGCCCGAGCGTGGTCGCCAACTCGCGATCGAGGCCAGGCTTGAGCAACTTGCGATAGAGCGCGGCCATGTCGTCGGGCTTCTGTTGCTGACTGGCCAGCGATTCCGCCTCTTCCCAAGCCGCCGGGTTGGCCGGCTCTGCCTGGGCTGCGGCAAGCGCTGTCTTCAACTTCTCAGCAGCGGCCTTGTTTTTTTCCGCGGCGGCCTTGTTCGGATCATCACGTCGCGAACCTGATGATTTCGTGTCGCGTTTCATGACCCCTCGTCCATATGTGAGCGCAAGGCGGGGATAGTAACAGGTTCGCAACGACTGGCGTTGTCAAAGTGCGACGCGATTTCACGACGGGAGGCAAACCGTTCGGTGCTCTAGCTCGCCGCGTGAAAAAACAGTTGACGAACCCGCGCGTCCGCGTGACGATTTCGTCTAGCAGTGGTTTCTAGGGTCCTACGTCTAATCGACGGCGCGAACAAAGGAGCATAAGATGGATAATCGGCAAGTCTGGCAACGTCTCGCCTTCGTGATGTTCCTGGTGGCTGCGCTTGGGCTTGGCGCCTGCAGCAGCAAAACCACCGGCGGCGGCGGCGGCAGCGGGGGAACCCTTCCCCCGGGTACCGGCATCTGCTCCGACACGTGCGAAAGGGACTGCACCACCGACCAGGATTGCGACATGACCCAAGGCGATTTGTGCTGTGACCTTTCGCCTGCGGGCAAGAGTTGCATGAAAGCGAGTGAGTGTCCGCGAGCGTGCACCACGGACACACAATGCGATATGACCTCGGGCTTGGTCTGTGCGCGGGTTAGCCTCTCCATCAGCCAGGATTACTGTGCCTCTCCCGCCTCTGGCCTCCAATTCTGTCAGAGTGACAACGACTGCTCCATCGGCAACACGTGCTGCAGCATCTACAATCAGCCCATTTGCCTGCCCCCTTCGCAATGTCCCAATGCCTGCGCGACCAGCGCCGATTGCAAAACGACCTCGGGTGAGATTTGCTGTACATCGGTGGGCAGTCTTGAGCCCACTTTGGTCGTACCGGGCCTGTGCCTGAATCCGCTGTACGAGCCCTGCCCCCAGACTTGTACCAGTTCCTCGAACTGCACTTCGATGTCAGCGCCGCTTTGCTGCAACGGCCTTTGCTCCGACACCTGCGCGAAGACCTGCACGCAGAGCACTGACTGTACCAACCAGATCTGCTGCAAGTCTGCCTGGCAGCGGCTCTCCTCGCAACAAACCAAGATCTTTACGGCCAGCCCAACCTGCATGGGAACGGCGGATTCCTGTTCGACGTGCGCCTACTACGGCGGCTGCGGGTGCCCTGGTTGTAGCTCCGCTGGAGGGACCTGCTCGGGAACGCCCTATTCCTGCTCGTTGTGTGGTGAGTACTCTAGTTGCAGCCTGTGCCCCGGCTGCGCCCCTTCAAATACGGGAAGCTGTACCGGCACGGCCTACCCTTGCTCCTACTACGACTACTATTCCTCCTACTATTGCACCCAGGCTGGCTGCACCTGGGACTCCACCACCAGCCTGTGCCAAGGCACCCCCACGCCTTGCTCTGCGCTGACGAGCGAAACCACATGTGACGCGTCGTCCTACTGCTATTGGTCCTCGGGAGACTGCACTGGAACCCCCACGCCATGCAGCCAGGTTTCTTCGACAAACTGCTCGTACAACCCAGGCTGCTCTTCGGTGACCACTTGTACGGGAACAGCCACGCCCTGCAGTCAACTCTCGTCCGCGACCTGTTCAAACAACCCCGGCTGCATCGCCTCCCCGGTGACGAGTTGTACGGGAACGGCCACGCCGTGTAGTCAACTCTCGCCTGAGACCTGCTCAAGCAATCCCGGCTGCCAGTTGTACCCCTCCCCCTATGGCGGCGGCGTCCCCCACTAGATAGAGCGGGAAGGTACGCTTGTCCGTGAATCTGCGGCCGTTCGTTTGACGGGCGAACTCGTCGGGACGAGTTGCGGGCCGTGTTGTGGAACCTCTACTCGGCTTGCTTCGACCTGGTGGCTGGCCTGGCGCCCTACCAGGACATGCTCGACGAGGTGGTGACGGCCCTGGACCTACGGCCCGGCATGCGGGTGCTGGATGCAGGCTGCGGCACCGGCGCCCTGGAGGCGCGGCTGGCCCAACGCCATCCCGAGGTCGAGGTGGTGGCGGTCGACGCCTCGCCCGCCATGCTGGCGCGAGCCCGGCGGCGGTCCTGGTCAGCCGGCCCACGCTTTGTGGAGGGGGACATCGACGATTTCTTGGCCAGCGACAAGGGGCGCTTCGACCGCGTGGTGAGCGTGAATCTGCTCTGGGCGCTGGCGGAGCCACGCCGAACCATTGAGCACATGGCGGACTGCCTGGTTCCCGGCGGCCGCATGGTACACACGATCCCGCGCTGGCGTTTCCGTTTCGACGTGATTGTCGTCCGTCACCTGCGGAGGGCGCGCGGGGTTCCGGCGTTCCTGCGTGCCGTGGGCCTGCTGCCTGCCCTGGCCGTGGCTGGCATGATCAACCTCGTTCTGGTGTTGCGGGTTCTCGCAACTGCCTGGCGCGATCGCAGCCGTTGGCAGGCCGACGGGCTGGCGCGCCTGTTCTCGCGACCTGGCCTGGAGCCGGTCGCCATCCGTCCCACCTACGCGGGCCAGGGTTTTCTAATCGAGTGCAACAAGAAATCCTGACCCCTGGTATAGAGAGAAACATGGACTTTCAAGAGCTTATCCGCATCCGCCGCAGCATCAGAGCGTATCGGCCGGCTGCAGTGCCTGACGACGTTCTCCAGCGCGTGCTGGACGCAGGCCGCGTAGCACCCACCGCCTGCAATATCCAGCCCTTTCAACTTCTGGTTGTCACCGACCCCGAGGTGCGCACCAAGCTCAAGGCCGCGTACCGCCACGACTGGTTCTGCAAGGCACCAGTGATCATCGCCGGATGTGTCGAGCCGGCCAAGGCTTGGGTGCGCAACGACGGTTTCAATGCCGCCGAGGTGGACATCGCAATCGTCATGGACCACATCATCCTGGCCGCGACGGAAGAAGGCATGGGCACTTGCTGGATCTGTGCCTTTGACGAGGCCAAGGCCAAGGAAATCCTGGGCGTGCCCGACGGCGTGCGCATCGTGGCCATGACCCCGCTCGGCTACCCCGCGGCCGAGCCCGTGCCCTTCGTGCGCAAACCCCTGCGCGAGCTGGTACGCAAGAATCACTGGTAATTTCCAAGATGCCAACCAACCAGGCAGACAAACCCGTCGCCATCGTGACCGGGGCCAATGGGGTCATCGGCAAGGCGATTGCCACGGGCATTGCCAAGGCTGGCTTTGCCGTCGCGATGGTTTGCCGGGATGAGAAGCGCGCGGAGGAGGCCCTCAAAGAGGTGCGCCGGGCGAGTGGCAACTCGGATCTGCGGGTTGAGCTGGCCGACCTGTCGCGACGCGAGTCGGTGTTTGCACTGGCGGCACGCTGGCAGGGGCGGCTCGACGTACTGGTCAACAATGCGGCCATCGCGCCCCGCCGCCGAACTGAAACCCCCGAGGGGATCGAGCTGCAGTTCGCCACCAACGTGCTCGGCTACGTATGGATGATGCGTGCCTTTGAGGCGGCGCTGCGACGATCGGCCCCGGCGCGCGTGGTGAACGTGGCCAGCTACTGGGCCGGCGATTTGGATCTGTCCGACCTGCAGTTCCAGCGGCGCCGCTACGACAATGACCAAGCCTATCGCCAGTCCAAGCAGGCCAACCGCATGTTGACCGTGGCCTTTGCCCAAAGATGGCGTGATGCCGGCATCACCGTGAACTCCTGTCATCCCGGCGACGCCAACTCTGCCTTGAGCAACGCCCTCGGGTTTGGCGGCAGTGAGACGCCCGAGCAAGCTGCGGCCACGCCGGTGTGGCTGGCGACTGAGCCGTCGCTAGCCGACGCCAGCGGGCAGTATTTTGCCAATTGCCGGCCCGCTCGCTGCGTCTTCGCGGCCGACGCGAAGAGCATCGCCGAGCTGGACGCGATCTGTGCCAAGTACTGACGCACTCTTTGGTCGAAAAGTGGAAATCGGCCCGCTATCCTTGAAGCTAAACATCCCGCCGAGGTACCGAGATGCACATTGGCAACGACACCGTCGTCACCATCCACTACACCCTCACCGATGAGAAAGGCGTGGTTCTGGATTCCTCTGCTGGCGAGGAGCCAGTTTCCTTTGTCCACGGTGCCGGGACCATGATCCCGGGCCTGGAAAAGGCGTTGCTCGGCAAGTCGGCGGGAGATGCGCTCAAGGTCTCGGTGGCCCCGGCGGATGGCTACGGGCTGCGCGACGAAGATTTGGTGCAGAAGGTGCCGCGCAAGAACTTCCCAGTCGAAGACGTGCAGGTGGGCATGCACTTTCAGACGCGCAGCCCGAGCGGACCGCGCATCGTCACGGTGCTGGCAACCGACGACGAGAACATCACCGTCGATGCCAACCACCCGCTGGCCGGTGCCACGCTGAACTTCGACGTCCAGGTGTTGGGGGTTCGCGCGGCCACTGCTGAGGACCTCGCGCCGAGTTGTGGCGCGTGCGAAAGCTGCAGCGGGCACCATCACTAGCACCGCCTATTGGTTGGGCCGCGTTCACAGGGCACACCTCACCAAGGTTCGTCGTCGTTAACTGTTGTCCGAAATCCGGACAGCGTCGACAAAACCAACGATCCTCAGCACCTACGATACGCCTACATTCACCTCTTCACGACACCTGTTTGCTGCGTTTCTGAATATTTCTCAGGCACCGCACCCGCGCCATCTCGTCAGACGGGAGCCAGGAATTCTGGGTCTCCTGACATCTTCGTAGATACACAAAGCGTACGGATCTCCTTGGGTTCTGACGAGAATCGGGCCTTCACGCGACCTCTTGCCCCCTTGGCTCTCAAGCTGCAACGGCCTTCCACGCTTGTATGGAAACCACTTGGCGAGACTGCCCCGAAGGGTGGAGCGAGCCGTGACCCTGCACGACGAGCCCGAGGCACCCGGCTGCTGCTCATGCCCTTAACCGGGTTCATCCCCGACACGCTGATGGCGTATCCCCGCCCGTGCGCAGCGAGGCTGTTCGACATGATCGTCAAGCGCGGGTACCCCGGCGCCCGCAGCGCGAGGCTTGCCTCAACGAAGCTGTGGATCTCTCAGCGCTACCCGATCAGAAGCCAGCCTCCTTTCGGGCCGCATTTTCGCAGTCGCTGAGGCCCTGGATGTCTTTCGCGGCCATCATGCATGCCCGCGTTTTCTGTGACCGGTGCTCGCACAGCCCCATAAAGAACGGTGGCGTGGGCGGGGGGAAAACCTTGTTGTGGGCGAAGACGGCTTCGCAGGTGATTGGCGTTGCGGCCTTGGCGGGCTTCTCAGCCTTCTCGGCCTTGGCGACCTTGGCGGCTTCGGCCTCTTCCTTGGCTTCCTTTCCGTTGGCTTTCTTCTCTTCCTTATCCTTCTCGGCCTTCTCCCCGGACTTCGCGGCGGTCGGAGCCGGTTTGGCGGCCGGCGCTAGCGCCGCCGCGGGGTTGCCCTCCGCGAACGCGAGGCCCGCCAGAGGCATTGCAGCCGAGACCGAAAGAACCATGACCAAACGCTTCATTGATTGTCCTCCAGTGAGTACGACGTTGGACTGCGGGCGCAGCATACAGGAGAGTAAACTATTTGGCTCTCCACCATTACTTGGCCCGACCGATTTGCGCTGTCGCCATTATGACTTCGTCTGCGGGTCCGTCGAACGTTTTGCCGTTCAGCGGTCTGGGCGCCGCAAAGCCGGCGCTGCGATTCTACGCGGATGCCTCTGCGGCGACCAGATCCGCTGCAACGGCATGTTCGACCGCGGCTATTTCATCGGAGGTTTTCCTGCCTCCGACAGCTCCTTGTTTAGCGCGGCCCGCTTCCCGGCAAGCAGCGCTGGCTGCACAAAGTAGAAGTCAAACAGCATCTCAAGGACATCGAGATTCCACTCCGCCTCACCAGGTTCGACATCAATTATCTCGCCGCTCTTCGAGCTCTTTGCCGGATGAGCCGCGAAGTTGCCGGTGTTTCGAATTGCATCTATCGCCTCCGTCGCAAAACTCGGAACCTTTCCCGAATCGATGACCTGCTGGATCTCACTAGACAGGTCGCCCTTCTTGACGCCCGCGTACTCCCGGAGGAGATGCTGCAAGCATCGTCGGGAAAGCGCCGCAGAGGCCTTGGGGCTGTCAGCGATGACGAGACAGGCTTCATGAAAATCTTCAGCCAGTCTCTCGGGTACTTCTGGCGAACAAGGAGGACGAGTGGCTGCCCGTGGATAGACGAGTTCTTCGGTGCCCAAACCGGCCTTCACGGTTTGGAGGCTGACGACGAACTTCTTGCAGGATGGGCAGCGACGCCAATAAATAGACCGGATACCGTCGACGTCCTCGCCGAGCGTTTGCATGCTCGGTTGGTCGTGAAAGGTGATTCTGCAGTGTGGGCATTTCATGATGTCGCTCCCGTCGGTCGAACTACTATTATCCTCCGAAAAATATTCAATATTCTTTCGATACTCGCATGCCTCGGCGGCCAAGATCAATCTGAGGACGCCCGTGATTTCGCGGCGTTGGCCGAAATGGTCCCAAGAAATGGGGAGGCGATGCCTGTTGGATAACGGAACAGGTGGCAGTGTCTTGCATACGATCCCTCCCCGCCGCCTCGAATGGCGGCGTCTGCCCACAACCGGCCCACAGATTCGTGCCAACACCGCGGCCCCGGCACCCCTTCGGGGACTTCCTCCTCAGACAATTTGGCTAGCTGGTAGAGGGTACGGAAGCGGAAGGAGATCGGATCCAGAATCCGATCCCCCTGCCCTTCCGGGCTCTGTGTGCTCTGTACTCTCTGTGGTGGAAAAGCATTCTACTCTCGCCACCGCATCACGCTGCGCTAATTTCAGCGCCGGCGCGTCGCCTTGCAGTTGTAGAAAGTCGGCGGACATCCGATAGTTGTGATTGCAGGCGCCGCATGCCCGCGCGACGGACTTTCGCTCAACTGACCATCCATGGATAGCAAGGAGCTGCTTCGGAGATTCAGGGCAGCCGGTTGGCCCGGGCCAACCCAGGTACACGCACTTCTGGCCGAGGTGCCCCCGCTTCCGCGCGACGACATCGAGCGCCTGCTGGGCGTGCTCGTCAGCAAGGGGTTGCCAGGCGATGCGCGTGACCAGACCAACCGTTGCTTCGTCTTTCGCACTCTGGCCGAGCGGGTGATCGACAAAGCGCTGTTCCTGCCCTACGTCCGTGCCTTGCGTGGTGCCGACGGACAGATCCTGTCCCTGCTCGGCCCGCTCATCCCGCGGGTCAACAGCATTGATGGTCATGCCGAGCTGTGCTCATTGCTCAAGGAAGCTGACGGTACTCTGCGCCGGGGCGTGGCCGGCATTCTCAAACAGATCGGGGGTACCACCGTCTTTCAAACCCTCAGCGCCTGGTGCGGCGACCCCAGTTTTCAGGGCCGAATCGAGGCCATGGACGTACTGGTCTCGATCGGCCGCCAAGTGGCCATTCCCGCGCTGGCGGCGGCGCTGGCGGTGGGTTCCCCCAACGAAAAGGTGCACGCCCTGCAATACCTGGCCGACCCCGAGCTGATGGCCAAAGATCTGCGGGGCGCGGTCAAGGCCATCTCTCCAGCGCTGCGCGATTCCACCGAGCGCGTGGCCATGCAGGCCGTGCTGGCCTTCGCGGCCCTGTCCTCGGAGGATGAGTACTTCGAGTCCATTGCTCCGGTGCTGGATTCACCCAACCTCAACATGGCCAAAGCCGCGGTTGAGGCACTCAAGCGCTTCAGCTCGCCGCGCGCGCTAGACGCCCTTGAGCGCAAGCTGCACGCGGGCCCGCATGCCATCCGGCTCGCCGTGCTAGCTACCGCCGAGGCCATCGGCAGTGACCAGATCCTTCCTCTGGTCGTTGCGGCGCTCAATTTCAAAAAGATTGACGTGCGCACCCGGGCGGCCGAGGTGCTGACCAATCTGGCCCTGGCCGGCAAGGTGGACCTGGCGCGCACCATCCTGTGGCTCCTGCGCAGCAAGGACGTGAACGTACGACGGATGGCGGTGGACATCTCCAAAAAGGTGGGCGATCCGACGGGCGAGCTGGCGCCGCGCCTTCTGCGTTTCCTGCGCGACGAGGATTGGTGGGTGCGCGAACGGGTGATGGACGCTCTGGTGAGCATGGCGGGCAAGCAGCTCACCCGGCATTTGGTCAGCTATCTACAAGATCCGTCTGACATTGTCCGGCGCTACGCGGTCGATGCGCTCTTGCGCCTCAAGGATCCTGCGGCGCTGGGGGCTTTGGTGCGGGCCGCACAAGGCGACGCCGACTGGTGGGTGCGCGAGCGCGCCATCGAGGCGGTGGGCGCCATCGGCGATCGCCGAAGCATCCCGTACCTGGTCGATCTGCTGAACCGAGAACCCGAGCTGCAACGGGTTTGCATCGAGGCCCTGCAGGCGATGAAGGCCGACGAGGCCGCGCCCCAGGTGGCAGCCCTCTTGCCCGCCGCCGACCCCGAGATGAAGCTCGTGCTGATTGCCTGCCTGGCCGCACTCGACGAGCCCGGCCAGGCGCCAGCGATTCTGCCGCTCGTGCAGGACACGGATCATCGTGTGCGCAGCTCCGCGCGCGAGCTACTGGCAAGCTGGAGCATCGCCGGGGCGCAGGACAGCGCGAGCGAAGAGGCCTCGCTCTCCCTCCTGGATCGACTGCTGCTCGGGCTGGCCAAGAACGACGGCGACGACCTCATCCTGGCGGGCGGTCTGCGCCCCACCATGAAGAAGATGGGGAAGGTCGTGCCGCTCGCCAGCCACGTGTTCTCCTCCGAAGACATCGAGGCCATCATATCTCCCTGTCTCAGCGTCAAGCAGGTGGCCGACTTGCATGCCTTGCGCGACGTCGATTTTTCGCTGGCGCTCAAGTCGGAAGGGCTGCGTTTCCGCGCCAACGTGTTTCGCCAGATGCCGGGCCTGTCGGCCGTGTTCCGCATCGTCAAGGATCGCATCCCGGTGTTAGAAGATTTGGGCCTGCCCCCGGTGGTCAAGACCTTTGCCGAGCTGAAGAATGGGCTGGTGCTGGTGGGCGGCCCGACCGGCGCGGGCAAATCCACCACCTTGGCCGGAATCATTGACCACATCAATCGCACCAGCTCGCGCCACATCGTCACCCTGGAAGACCCGATCGAGGTGATGCACAAACAGAAGAAGTGCCTGATCAATCAGCGTGAGCTGGGAACCCACACCGCCTCGTTCGAAAATGCCCTGCGCGCGACCCTGCGCCAGGATCCGGATGTCATCCTGGTGGGGGAGATGCGTGACCTGGCCACGGTGCAGTTTGCGGTGACAGCATCGGAAACCGGCCATCTGGTATTGGGGACCCTGCACACCGTCTCGGTCGACACCACCGTCGATCGTCTGGTCAGCCTGTTTCCCCCGGGACAACAGCCGCAGGTGCGCTCCTTGCTGGCCGACACCCTGCGCGCGGTGATGTGCCAGTACTTGGTCAGGCGCAAAGACGGTCAAGGGCGGGTCATCGCGGTCGAGATCATGATCAACAACGAGGCGGTAGCCAATCTCATCCGCAAGGGAAAGACCTTCCAGATTCCGTCGGTGATCGCCACCCAGCGCGACGCCGGCATGCAGTCCATGGACGGGGACTTGGAACGTTTGTTCAAGGCCGGGCTGGTCAGCGCCGAGGAAGCGTACATGAGAGCTGCCAACAAGAAGAACTTCGAGCTGGTGGTGGCTGGGCCCGACGGCGCGCGGATCCAGACTGAGGCCAAGGTGGCCGAAGCCAAGGCAGCGGCCGGCGCCCGAGGAGAGAAATCGGAATGACGGCAAGCGTGCAGGCTGTTTGCAGGAGGGCAACACCTTGGCGCGCCTAGATTCCTTCCTGCGTCTGGTGGTCGAGCAGAAGGCGAGCGATCTGCACTTCCACTCGGGCGTGGTGCCGTTGATTCGCCACGACGGCGACCTGCTGCCGCTCAACTTCCGCGCCTTGAGTGAAAGCGACGCGCGTCGCTTCTTGTTGGAGATCCTCACCCCGGAGCAGCACGCGGCGTTCGATCGCGATCAGGAACTGGACTTCATCTACGAGTTGCCCGAAGTGGGACGCTTTCGCGCCAACCTGTTCCAGCAGGCGCGCGGCATCGGTTCCGTATTTCGCATTATCCCCAACCGACTGCCGACCATCGAAGATCTTCTTCTGCCCCCGGTGGTGCGCAAGCTCACCGAGTTGCAGAATGGGCTGGTGCTGATCACCGGGCCGACCGGCTCGGGCAAGACCACCACACTGGCGGCGTTGGTGCACGAGATCAACAAGACCTCGAGCCGCCACATCATCACGATTGAAGATCCCATCGAGTATGTGCACGCGCCCCTGCAAAGCGTGGTCACGCAACGCCAGGTAGGTCGTCACGTGGAGAGTTTCGCGAGCGCGTTGCGCTCCAGCTTGCGCGAATCGCCTGACGTGGTGGTGACGGGCGAGATGCGCGACCTGGAAACCATCCAGGTGGCCCTGCAAGCGGCCGAGACCGGCGTGCTGGTGTTCGGGACGCTACACACCAACTCCGCGTCCAAGGCGGCCGACCGGATCATCGACGCGTTTCCCGACGAATCACGCGAGCAGGTGCGTGGCGTGGTGTCGGTCATGCTGCGCGGGGTGATCGCGCAAATGCTGTGCAAGCGGGCAAGCGGCGAGGGGCGCGTGGCAGTATTGGAGGTCATGCTGCAGACCATCGGCATCTCGAATCTCATCCGCGAGGCCAAGTGCTACCAGATCGATGCCTATCTGCAGACCGCTGATCCAGGCAGCGGCATGCAAGCCCTGGATAGCTGCATCTTCCAGTACATCAAGCAAGGCATCATCACGCTGGAGGAAGGCTTGCGCGTGGCCAACTATCCCGACGTGATCAAGCGTTTGGCGGCCGAACTCCCCGAAGAAATCTAGGCCAGCGATGGAACTGTCGCGCAAGCAATGGTTGGAGCAAGCCAAGGCGCTGGAGAAGCGCGGTGAAGCGGGACCCGCGGCGCAGGCCTACACGCGCGCCGGTTCCCACGACGATGCGGTGAGAGTGTTCCTGTCAGCCGGCAATTTCGTCGAGGCGGGACAGGCGCTTCTGCGCAGCATCGAGTACGACCGGCGCAAGCGGTTTGCACTCGACGCGAACCAGAGGAAGGTCGCGCTCAAGGCTGCCATCTGCTTCTCGCGTGCAGGCGACGTGCGACCGGCGGTGGAGCTGTTTCTGGCCGCCGGGGAGCGGAGCCGGGCGGTGGGGCTGCTGCAGGAGGTGGGAGATTTCGTCAACGCCGCACGCGTGGAAGCGGACCCCACGGGGCAAGTCGAGCTGGTGGGGTACGCAAGCCAGGAATCCGCGGCTTCGGAAGCGGCCGCCTCGGCGGAGGCCGCGCGCGACCTGGAGCACGCGGGCAAGCTCAACGCGGCGCTGGAGGCCTATGCGCGACTCAAGCAGTGGTCGAACGCTGCGCTGATGGCGCGGCGTCTGGGCCACGTCGAGCAGGCAGCCGGCCTCTTTTCCGAGGCTGGTGAGCCGTTCCAGGCGGCGGTGTGCTTCCGTGAACTCCGGGACGCCGATCGGGAGTTGCAGCACCTGGCGAAAGTCGTGCCGGCTGACCCGCACTACCGCGAGGCGTGTGTGAGGGCCATCGCGCTGGCCAGCGACCGCATCGAGCTGACTTTCGAGTTGGAGCAACTTGTGGGCAAGTTCGTGGACGCCGGGCCTACCACCGACGATGAGGTCGATGCCTGCTACCGCTTGGCCCTGCTCTTCGACAGCCACGAGTTCCCGGAAAATGCGGCGGCCTGCTATCGCAAGATCTTGGCCACGCGGCCCGCTTATCGTGATGCCCCGGATCGCCTGAAAGCCGCGGAAACCGACTTCCGCGGGGCAGCCGCCAAAGACTACGAGCGCGTCTTCAAGGAAGAACTGGCCTTTCGCGCAGCCGCCAAGCGGAGTGAAGCACCCGCCGCAGCCCCGGAAGGCGATGAGGCGGAACTGGACGCGCTGCCGGAGCTGCCCGAGTTGCCAGAGCTTCCCAACCTGCCCGCTCCAGCCGCACCCTCCGTGGTCGAGCCCGAGCTGACTTGGGGGGTCGAGGCACAGCTCGGACCCCAGGGCGTCGCCCTGGAAGAAGGCGCCCTGGTCAATCGACGCTATCGCCTGGAAAAGAAGATCGGCCAGGGTGGCATGGGCGCGGTGTGGAAGGCCATTGACCTGGAACTCGACGAGATCATCGCCATCAAATTCCTGGCGGCACAGCTCGTGGACGAAGAAACCCTCGGCCGTTTCAAGCAGGAGGTTTCGCTTTCCCGGCACTTCAACCACCCGAACATCATCCGGCTCTACGACATCGGAACCTGCGCCGATCAGAAGTACATCACCATGGAGCTGCTCAGCGGCCATGACCTGGGAGAGATCATGCAGGGAGCACCGCTGGATTTCGATCGTGGGTTGGCCCTGCTGGTGCAGGCGTGCCACGCGCTCCAGGTCGTGCACGAGCAAGGGGTCGTCCACCGCGACATCAAACCGGACAACTTCTTCGTCACCGACCAAGGCGTGCTCAAGGTCATGGATTTCGGCATTGCCAAGCGCGCTAGCACCAGCCGTGGGTTGACCCGCGCGGGCATGATGGCCGGCACGCCCCAGTATATGGCTCCTGAGCAGGCCAACAACTTCGGCGGTGTCACCCACCTCGCGGACATCTACGCTTTGGGCTGCATCGCCTATCAGATGTTCGCTGGTGTGGTTCCCTTCGACGCCGAAGAGGTCATGCCCATTTTGGTCGCCCACATGTCCCAAGCGCCGGAGCCGCCCAGCCAGCGCAATCCTGCGATCCCGGCCGAACTGGAGACGGTCATCCTCAGGTTGCTGGCGAAGAAACCCGAGGCGCGGGTGCAAAACTGCCGCGAGCTGGCCGCGATCCTGTCGAGCATCCGCCTGCGCCTGCCCGGAGCACCAAGCGGCTCCCAGTCCGCGGCTTCCCGTCCGCGCGGCTTCGGCTTCCCTTCCGAGGGTACTTGACGCTTCCACGGCGCCTGCCCGCCTTCGCGAGGAGCCGCCAGCCAGGAAGACCGTAGCCGAATGCGTTGCCGCAATGCGCTTTCTGTGGTCCAGCCCGAAATGCGCGCTGTCAGGATTTTCTTGACAGCCTGCCCTTCGTGACCAACCTTGGGACCACAAAGGACTGCAAAATGGCTATCAAGACTACTCCCAAGCCCGCACCGGCACCGATCAAGAACACGAAGCCGGCAGCTCCTGCTGCCAAGGCGAGCGCGCCTTACAAGCCCACGCAGGAAGAAATCGCGGCTCGCGCCTTCGAGATCTACCAGAGCGAGGGCGGAAACGACCAAGAGAACTGGCTTCGTGCTGAGCGCGAGCTGATCGCTCGCGGGCGTCGCTAGGCGCGTCAGGAGCCTGCCGGCCCCCTGCAGGGGCTTCGGGGCCGACGGCGTTGGCGTCTGTCTCCCGGCCCCAGGGAGACGGTTTTCGGAGTCACTTTGACGCGGACGGTTTCTGCTCCGCCGCTGGCTAGCTGCTTCTGTGCAGTTTGTGTGACAAAGCGTTGTCTGGCGCACCAGGATGTAGGTTGGCGGCTGCCGTTGTTGCGTCCACTAGACGCACAGCGCCTAGGGCCAGCGCGCACAATCCACAGAGCGAAAACAGGGTCTGGTTGGTCGCTACGATCTGATGACCACTCGTGGCCAGGAGCAGAAGGCCGTAGCCAAGCAGTCGTGATGCCGCATCGCGGGTGAGGCAGCCCGCTATGGCGACAGTCACGCTCACATAGGCAACCACCACCGTGGCCGCGTAGGCCTTGCCCACGACGCCTGCGGTGACAGGCAGATCGAAGCGAAGCCCATAGAGAGCCACCACCTGTGCGAAGCCGAAGTATCGCACCATGGCCACGGACAGGATGGCGAGGGAGATCAGCCCCGCACCGACCATAGATGCCACTGCAAGACTGCGATGCGGGCGCGCGCAAACCAGGAGAGGCGAGAGCAGCAGGCCGAAGAACGCGCTGGCCAGTGCCATGCGGCCGCCCTGGCCCACGAGAAGCGGCGACCATCCCATGCGCTCACAGAACATGGTCGCTGTTTGCAGGACTATGGGAGCGGCAAACAAGGTCACCGCAAGCTTGATGCGCACGGGGCAGCGTCTGTGCCACAGCCCTGCGGCAACGAATCCGGCCAGGAAGGCGTGACTGATGCGAAGGTAGGCCACAAAACGGTCAGGAACCGGCAGCACCAGAACGCCAGCGGTGGCCAGGATCACGAAGAACAGCCCGATAGTGCTGACCGTGATGCGCATCGAACGCGGAAAGATGGTGTCGCCCCGCAGAGCGCCGAGCAGCACCACGGATACCAACACCACGCCGAGCACGCCGCCTAGGTTGGACATGAAGAGCCCAAGGTCGGACAAGACGCGGGCCACTCCCCGGGCGGGCTGGCTGGGCAGAAACACATGCGACGCCAGCCGGAAGAGCAGAAGGTCGGCCAGCGCGGCCGCGGCCAGCACGGCGGTCAGGTTGGGGCTGGGGATGGCTTTCTGCATGGACGACCAGTATAGGGCCTGGGTCTCGGAGTTGTGGCCTCAGATTTGTCGCGTGCGCCCCGGCACCGCGCTAGCCTACACGATAGAGCGGCCTACCGATGTTTCACAGCTCTGCGGCAAGCATACTGGTCGCGTTTCTCGTGGCCGCGACTGGCGAGTCGCCTTTCGTGGTGGCCTTGGATCCGGGACATGGCGGATCCAATCGCGGGGCGCCCACGGCCAAACCCGAGCTATACGAGAAACATCTGACGCTCGAGATCGCCCGCTTGGTGCAGCGGCGCCTGCTGGGCGAGCCGCGCCTCAAAATCGTGCTCTGCCGCACCGGCGATCTCCTGGTTCCCATCCGCGCACGTACCCGCTGTGCAAACCAGGCCGGCGCGCGCTTGTTTCTCAGCATTCACGCCAACGCGGCGTCGGCCGAGCAGGGACCGGGAAGCCAGCGCGGCTTCGAGATCTTCGTGCTGCCGACCTCAGACGTTGACCAGGAGGTGGCTCGGGCGGCTTTGCTGGCCGACGACGAAGCGCAGGCCGCGTGGGCCGCGCATAGTGCTCGCACCCTGGCGGCTGACAGCCTGGCCGCGGCTCGACGGATTCGCTGGCGCATGGCTGACGCCCTCGGGTCGGACCGAGATCGCGGCATCAAACAGGCCGGGGCGACCCTGGACGTCCTGCAAGGCCTGGACATGCCCGCGGTGCTGGTGGAGGTGGGCTTCCTTGACCACGCGGAAGAGGGTCCTTTTCTGCTTTCCGAAGAGGGCAAGAAGACCGTGGCGGCTGCATTGGCGGGCGCCATCACGGACCTGCGCAGCCGCGAACTGCGCGGGCAGCGAGATCCCATGACCACCGCACCACCCGGTCAGCGCCGGGGCGCCGCGGCCAGACGAGCGGCGAGCGTCAGCGATCCGCGACCCTAGCACCGCTGTGTCGATTACTCCGAACTCAACCCAGTCGTGCCAAGCCCAGCCTCAGGCCGGCGCAGGCGCAGGAAGAATGACTTGAGCAGAGCTGCGCTTTCCGTGGCCAGCACGCCGGAAACCACCTCGACCTGGTGATTGAGTCGCGCATCGTCGAGCAGCCGGTAGAGGGTGCGCGCGGCTCCCGCCTTGGGATCGTCGCAGCCGTAGTAGAGCCGCCGTATGCGCGCGTTGACCACGGCACCGGCACACATCGGGCAGGGCTCCATGGTCACATAGAGATCTGCGTCGACCAGGCGCCAGCTTCCCAGCGCGGCTGCCGCGGCCCGTAGGGCAATGATTTCGGCATGCGCGGTCGGGTCACTCAGACACTCGCGCTGGTTGTGCGCCACGGCTACCACCTGACCGCGGACCACCACCACGGCGCCGACCGGAACTTCGCCGGATCGGCCCGCCTGCTCAGCGGCCTGCAGGGCGAGGCGCATGTGTGCCTCAACCGGCGCCAGGTCGGTCGGGGTATCGAGTTCAGCTTCTGCGGAACTGAGGAGCGACATCGTCAGGCCGGGTATTGTAGCGCGAAATCGGCGAGGATGAGCTATGTCGTGCAGCGATAGGCCAAAGCGGGTTGTGATCGTGAACAAAATCTGACCGATCAGACGCGATCATGGCACCATCATGGGTAGGCACCCGGCGCTGGCACAGGCCGGGCTGTTCGTGGTCGTTGCGGTGTAGTTCGGTTGCCGCGCGGCCAGGATCAGCAGCCAAGGAGGAACGGCTTGAAACAGGACGGCCACCCGACGCCGTGGCAGCGCCTGATCGGACCCAACGCGCGCATCCAGGGCGCCGAGCAGCGCACGGCCGCACGTCTGCTGGCCGTGCTGATGCTGGCCCATGTCGTGGCCGTCTTGCTAGGACTGGCCCTCAGCGATCTGTTCTGGCGAAGAACTCTGGGTACCACCGTGCTGCGTGGCTGGGATGCCTTCGGGATCATCGCCGGCACGGGCCTGATCGCGGTCTCGTTTCTGCTGGTGCGCGCGGGCCGCTACCGGGCGGGCGTGGCGCTCTATCTCGCCTGCACGACCGCGGTGCCGCTGACTGTGCCATTCCTGGGGGCGGGCCACTACGAAATCGCCATGCTGGCGTCGGGAATTATCCCGATCCTGATTGCTGCCATCGCACTGTCCCACCGCTGGGTGCTCGGGGTGCTGGCGACCATCGTGGCCGTTGGGATGGTGGAATTGCTGGTCTTCCCCGTGCCGCCCCGCCTGGCCACCGCCGGCTTCGAGATGCTCGTCGTCGTGCTGGTCAGCGGCGTCCTGGTGCTGGTCCTGCGCCGTCACCAGGCCGCGCTCTCGCGTATTCGCTTGCAGACCATGCACGCCAACGAGCACGCCGCGCGCCGGAGCGAGCGGCACTATCGCACCCTGTTCGAGACGGTCACCGACGGGATATATATTGTCAGCCGCGACGAGAAATTGATCGAGGTCAACCGTGCGGGCTGCCGCCAGCTAGGCTACGCCCGCGAGGAGTTGTTGGGCATGCCGCTTGCCCAGACGGTAGCGCCGGAGGCCCTGAAGAATCTGGCCGAAATACAGCGTGAGGTGATCTCCAAGGGCTTCGTGAGGGTCGAGGGAGCCCAGCGGCGCAAGGACGGCAGCACCTACCCGGTCGAGTTAACCGCGAGCATGACCGAGGTGGAGGGCGCGCCCGCGTTCATAGGCGTGGCCCGTGACATCAGCGAGCGGCGGCGCGCCGAGGCGGACCGCCGTCACTTGGAGGAGCAGCTCCAACATGCGGTGAAAATGGAGTCCATCGGCCGGCTGGCGGGCGGCGTGGCCCACGACTTCAACAACCTACTGACCGCCATCCTGGGCAACCTGGAGCTGGCCAGCGATCGCCTGCAGAGCAATGAAAGCGTGCAGGAACTGCTGGGCGAGGCGCGCGCGGCAGCCGTGAGTGCCGCCGGGCTGACCCGGCAACTGCTTGCTTTTTCGCGCAGGCAGATCGTCGAGCCACGTCTGGTGGACCTGAACGAGCTGATTGCGCGCATGCATAGGATGCTGGTGCGCCTGATCGGCGAGGATGTCGAACTGCGCACCCTGCCCGGCCCGGGTCTGGCCACGGTGAAGATCGACCCCGGTCTGGCCGAGCAGGTGCTGGTGAACCTGGCGGTCAATGCCCGCGATGCCATGGCGGAAGGTGGAGTTCTGGTCATCGAGACCGCCATCGTCACCCTGGACGAGGAATACAGACGCAGCCACCCGCTGGTCGAGCCGGGCGCTTATGTACGGCTGGCCATCAGCGACACCGGCTGCGGCATGAGCGACGAGGTGAAGCGGCACCTGTTCGAGCCCTTCTTCACCACCAAGCCACGCGGCAAAGGCACCGGGTTGGGCCTGGCCACCATCTACGGCGCCATCCGACAGAGCAGCGGGTACGTCGAGGTCTATTCCGAGGTGGGCAAGGGCACAACCTTCAAGATCTACCTGCCGGCCGAGTCAGGGGCGCCCGAGTCGCTGACCCCAAGGCTCGGCCCGCGGCCGGTCAGCGGGGGAAACGAGACCATCTTGGTGGTCGAGGACGACGAGCGCGTGCGCAACGTCGCGTCCCGGGCGCTGCGCGACGCCGGATATCGCGTGCTCTCGGCCAGCAGCGGCGAGGCCGCGCTGGCAGTGGCCGGCGAGGAAAGCGCACCGATCCACCTGCTGGTCACCGACGTCGTGATGCCGGGTATGAACGGTCGGCAACTGGCCGAGCGCTTGGCCCAGGCGCACCCCGAAAACCGCACCCTCTTCACCTCGGGCTACACTGAGAACATCATCGCCCACCACGGCGTACTGGAGCGTGGAATCGAGTTCCTGGGCAAACCGTACACGCTGGAGGTGCTGACCAGCCGGGTGCGTGAAATGCTGGACAAGGTGCCGCGCTGAACGCGCAAGTCTCACTCTGCGCTATGATGCTGATCTCATGCCAGATGTGGATCTGTCTTTTTCCCACTATGTAGCCGCGTGCAAAGGCGCAGGGCAGGCGCGTGCGCGCGAAGCCGCAGCCTACGCCTTTGCCGGCGATCTGCGTGTACGCGCCACCATGGACAAGTTGCGGCCAGTGACCCTGGCCATGGAGTCCACGGTTCGCTTTTGGAACACGGTGGGCAAGAGCCGCTTGGTCGGCAGCGCCGTGCGCGTGGGTGAACGCCAGTTTCCCGCGCTGTACGCGAAAGTCGCCCGCTGCGCCGATGTGCTACAGATTCCACTGCCCACGGTCTATGTCTCACCCGAGCTGGCGTCGCTGGGCGCCCACACCTTCGGGTCCAGCGAGGATGCCACCTTGGTGCTTTCGGGGGCTCTGGTTGACCACCTGAGCGAGGCCGAGCTGCTCTTCGTCATTGGTCACGAGTGCGGTCACATCCAGAACAACCACGTCGTGTATCTGACTGCACTCTACTATCTGACCCAAACCGCAAACGTCATCCTACGCCTGGGCGCCCAGCCCGCAGTACTGGCCCTACGCGCCTGGTCGCGGCGGGCGGAAATCACCTGCGACCGGGCCGGGCTGCTTTGCACGCGCGATCTCGCAACCGCCACGGCGGCTCTCATCAAGTTGGCGCTCGGCTCACGCAAGCTCTACGGCGACATCAACGTCGACGAATACCTGCGCCAGTTCGAAGAAGCGCGCGACGATCTGCGCCGGCTGGGCGAGGCATTCTCCACCCATCCCTATCTGCCCACGCGGGTGACGGCCCTGCGCCTGTTCTCGCAAACCGCGTACTTCCGTGGCATGGCCGGCAATGGCCACGGCACGGGCGGGCCCGGGCTTTCACGCGAGGAATGCGACGCCCAGGTCGCGGATCTCTTGGCGGTGCTCAGGTGAGCGACGAGCACCGCCCGGTCGCGCGCAAGGCCGCCATTCGTGAGGTGTTCACCAGCTTGGCAGACCTGGCGGCCGCAACTGGGCTGGAGTCCACCGCCCACGACATTCGCCAGGTGCGCATCCCCAAGCTCGACCAGGGACGCTTCTCCCTTGTCGTGCTGGGCGAGTTCAACCACGGCAAGTCGACCCTCATCAATGCCCTGCTGGCCCTGCACGACCCCTGGTCTGTGGGCGCCAGTCCAGCGCAACCCGCGAGCGAGCCCTTCTTGCCCGTGGGTATCACGCCCACCACGGCGATCCTCACGCTCATTCATCACGGCGAGCGGGTCGCGGCCGAGGCTGTGTTCGAAGACGGCCGGCGCCAGGCCATCGACCCGGACAAGCTGGCGGATTGGCTGACCGTGGCTGGCGCGCAGGCGGCGAACGAATCCCTTTCCCATGTCGAGATCGAGCACCCGGCGCCCTTTCTGCGCGAGCAAGTCACCGTGGTCGACACGCCAGGGGTCAATGACATCAATGAACAGCGTGCCGACATCACCTATGGCTACGTGCCGCGCGCTGATGCAGCGCTCTTTCTGTTGGACGCCACGCAAATTTTGACTGCGTCCGAGCGCCGCTTTCTCGAAGAACGCATTCTGCGTTCTTGTCGCGATCGCCTGGTGTTTGTGGTCAGCAAGGCCGACCTGCTCAACCAGGCCGAGCTGGAAGAAGCGACCCAATTTGCGCGGCGGCACTTGTCAGGGTTGGTGAGTGCGCCGGCGGTGTTTCCGGTCTCGGCCAAGCGAGCCTTGGCTGGCGACATAGCAGGGTCGCACCTGCAGCCGCTGCTGGCACATTTGCGTTTGACCTTGGGTGCGGAGCGGGTACGCCTGCTGCTCGACCACGCTCTGCAGGACGCGGGCCGGCTGGCGGCCTTTGTGCGCGACAGTCTGGGCATGCGGCGGCGCTCGCTGGAACTGCCGCCCGAGGATCTGGCCGCCCGCGTGGCGCACGCCCAGGAACGGCTCAAGCAAGGGCGCCACGCGCTCGACCAGGCCGCCTCCGGCTTGGTGACCGAGGCCGCAGCCGCCAAGGCCCGCGTGCGCCAGGACCTGGCTGACTTCGCTCGTGACTTCGCCACCGCGCTTCCACCCGAGATCGACAGCACCGATGCGGCGGACGTGCAGCGCTACCTGGGACCGTTTCTGCAAGACACCTGGAAGGCCTGGCTAGAGGCCGAGGGCGAGCGCATGGCCGCCGAGCTGGACCGCCTGGCCGAGAAAGCCATTGAAGTCGCCAACCAGCGCGTGGAGGGCTTGACCCGCGCCATTGCCGACGACCTGTCATCGCCCGAGGCGCGGCTTCACATCTCGGTGGACACCTTCAGATACGACGCCTCGGTGTTTGCCTTGGGCGCCCTGGGCACGACTATCCTGTTGTTCGTGAACACCCTGGCCGGTGGGCTGATGACCCTGGCCGCCCCGGTCCTGGCCCTTATCTTGCGCGGCAAAGTGGCGCAAGAGGTGAAGGCCGAGGCCAGGCAAGCCGCGCCCGAGGCTGTGACCAAAGCCGCGGCTGCACTGGCGCCCAAGCTAGACGAGATTGTCGACCAATTTGTGCAGCGGCTGCAGGAATTCATCGCCGAGGCGGGCGCGGCTTTGGCGCGCGGGATCGCCGAGGTCCTGGAACGTGCACTGGCCGAGCGCCGGAGCCACGCCGAGTCGGTCGCACCGAGCGCCGAAGCGCTCGACCAGTCGCTGCTGGCGCTTAAAGCCATCGAAGAGCACATCGCCGAGATTCGGCAGGCAGTCTGGGAGGACGGCTAGATAGTCCGTCCCGAAAAATTCCCAGATCGGGCATGATCGCCTGGCCATGGGTCTGCTCGACGATATCCTCTCCACCCTGACCGGCGGCGAGTCCCTGCCCGAGGCCGTGCGCAAGGAGATCGCGCAGGCGCTGGCTTGCGTGGACGAGGGCGAGCTGGTGATAGCCGAGGCGCGCCTGCTCGGGCTTTCTGACGACTATCCCGAGCTGCCCGCCGTGTTTCTGGCGTTGGGCGAGGTGCGCAGCCGCCGCGGTCACGACGAGGCTGCGGTCGATGCCTATGGCCGGGCGGTGAACCTGGGCAAGGATGCGGTCGATGGATGGCTGGGTCTGGGCGAAGCCCTGGCTCGCCTGGGCCGCGAGGAGCCGGCCCGGGACGCGCTTCGCCGTGTGCTTTCCGGCACCTCACAGTCCGACCTGCGCGGTCGTGCGCATGCGGCCCGAGGGCGCCTGGCCATGCGCGCCGACCGCCCCAGCGAAGCAGTACGCGAGCTGCGCAAGGCGGTCGAGGCTTGCCCCCACGAACGCATGATCGCCGCCGATCTGGGCCGCGCTTTGCTGTCCGCAGGGGAAAGCGACGGCTGGCGCTGGCTCATCCACGCTGCCCAGGAGTTGATCGAGGCCGGGGCCCCGGGCGCGCCGTCTGACGCGGACCTGGTCATCGAAGCAGCGCGCGCCTGCCCTGAAGCTCAGGCGGCCGAGGGCCTGCTGCGTGCGGCCCTGACAGACTCTCGCTGGCAAGGCCAGGGTCGCGCGCGCTTGCAGGCGGCCCTGGCCGAGGTAGCAACCGGACAAGGGCAGGAGGCTGCCACCCTGGCGGCAGAGGCATTGGCCGCCAGTCCTGAGGATCCGGCCGTGCTGGCTGCCTGGCGTAGCTTGGCCGAGGCGCGGGGTGACTTTGCCGGAGCGCTCGCCGCAGCCTCGCGCGAGGCGGAGTTGGGCGTGCCTGCGCCGGCCACCACCGTGGTGCGACTTGCGCTGGCTGCCCATGATCGCGTGGCGCTGGAACGCGTACGGGAGAAACTGGGCGGGGCAAAGTCCGGGGCAAAGCCAGCCCTTGCCACCAGCCTAGCCGCGTTTCTCGACGGCACGGCTCGCGAACCCGACCTACTGGCCCTAGCCCCGCTGGCCACGACCGAGGCCGCACGACGATTCGTGGCGCAGGCCCTTGCCCCGGCCGCCACGCCGCAAGGCAATCTTCATTCCTTGCTTGCCTTTGCCTGCGATCTGGCTACGCGCTCGCCTGAATTGCAGCCGCTTCTTCCTGCAGTCCTGCGCGCGGCCGAGGCACTAGATCGTCCCCTGTTGGTCGCGGTCATGGGCGAGTTCAATGCGGGCAAGTCGTCTTTCGTCAATGCCTTGTGTGGCGCCGAGATCGCGCGCGTTGGGGTCACACCCACCACTGTCACCATCAATGTCCTTCGTTTTGGACCGCCTGGCGGCCGCGTGCACTTTCACGACGGCCGCGTCGAAGAATGCAGCGAGGTTGAAGTCAGGACATTCGTGGCCGACCTGGACGACGCGGCAGCCGGCGCCGTGCGCATGGTCGAGATCTTCCACCCTCGGCCTATGCTGCAGAAGATCGAGGTGGTCGACACGCCGGGAACCAACTCGCTGCGGCCCGAACACGAGCGTGTGGCGCGCGCCTTTCTCGTCGAAGCCGACGCCATCGTGTGGGTCTTTTCCCTGGGCCAGGCGGGCAAGGCGAGCGAGCGCAGTGTGCTTGATCGGGCACATGCGGCGGGCAAGCGCGTGCTCGGCGTGCTCAACAAGGCGGATCAAGCGAGCGCAGACGAAATTGCCGCCCTGCTGGGGCACATGAAGGCAACCTTGGGCGACCGGGTGGAAGCGCTGCTGCCGCTCTCGGCGCGCGACGCGCTTGCCGCCCAGCTCGCTGGCGACCATGCGCAACTGCAAAAAAGCGGCATGCCGGCGGTGCAGGCAGCCCTGCAAGAGCGATTCTTCCAACACACGCACGGTCTCAAGCAGCGCACGGCAGTCGCAGCCCTGGCACGCTTTGCCGACGAAGCGGGCGAACTCTGCCGGGCGGCGCGGCCGGCCGGGGATGGGAAGGAGCAGATTGGACGTGGTTGCGCCGACCTCGACGCCCACGAGGCGCGGGTGCGGGCGGCGCTGGCGAGCGAGCGACTCAATCTGGCGGCGAACCTGGATGACGGCTTCCGGCGGGCAGCGGCCGAGACCCTGGCCATGGCCGAGCCGCGCACTTGGCCTCTTGGCGATGCCCATCACTCAGCAGCCGACGAGGAATTCCTGCTCGATTTGCTCGATGAGGCGGTGACCAGCGCGACCGAGGCGAGCAAGGCGGCCTTGCTTGCGGCTGCAACTGGCGCGCCTGAGCTGCCCATTGCCGCAGCGGTGGACCAGTTTGCCGCCTATGCCCGTGGCATGTTGGCTGGAGGTGTGGCCGACGGTTTTCTGCGGCAGTACCTGACAAAGGCGGGTGGCCGCGCCGACGTCGAGGCTGCGGCCGTGACGCTCACCCGGCGGATGCCCGATGCCGAGGCCGAGTTGTTTGCGCCCCTGGCTGCAAAGATCCGCGCGGTCTTTGCCAATGCGAGGGCTGACCTGGCGTTGCAGGCGGCTCGGCAGGAAATGGCGGATGCCCTGGTTGATGCCCGCTTGGCTGGGCCTCTGGCTGCCCTGAGGGAAGCCATGGACTCCTAGCTTACAGGTTCTCGATCTTCTTGAACCGCGGAACCAGCAGTTTCATCACCGACCAGGCGAAGATGTAGGCGAGGGCGCAAATTCCGAACATGATCGCATAGGAGATTCTCGCCTCGGACAGCACCAACGGCGTCTGCAACTGCTTGAGCTTGGCGAACGCATCGGCGTTGATGGTCTGTAATTGAGTGACGACCTCCTTGGGGAGGCTGCCCAACTCGACCTTGTTCAGGTCAATCACACTGCCGTGCTTGTTCAACAGGTGGAGGGAGCGGATCTGATCGAGGTACGCGCCCAGCGTACCGGTCTTCGCCGCCTCCCAAGTCTTGGCAATGCCGGCTTGCCGATAGGCATCGAAGAGCCAGCCGGCCGACTTGCTGACCAGGATGCCGCCGAGGCCGCCAAACATTCCGCCAATGCCCGTGACCGAAGCCACGGATCGCTTCGGGAACATGTCCGAGACCGTGGTGAACAGGTTGGCCGACCAGGCCTGGTGCGCCGAAGCGCCGATGCCGATGAGCAGGACCGGCACCCAGTAGCTATAGCCGCCCAGGGGCTGGGCCAGCAACACTGCGAGAGGGAACAGAGCGATCAGAATCATCGCCCGCATGCGTCCCGCATAGGGCTCATAGCCTCGGTTGATGAAGAACATCGGGAACCATCCGCCGCTTATGCTCCCGACGCAGGTCATGGTGTAGAGCACGGCGATGGGCAGGGAAATCTGCGTTCCCGTCATCCCGTATTGCGCCTTGAGATAGGCGGGCAGCCAGAAGAGGAAGAACCACCAAATGCCATCGGTCATGAATTTGCCGAAGGCAAAGGACCAGGTCTGGCGATACGTCAATAGTTTCCCCCATTCGACGTACCAAGGGGTCTTGGGTCCGTCCGAGGCGGCCGCCTTTGCCTCGGTCGCTTTCGCCTCGGCGGCCTGCTCGTCCGCGTCGCTGTGAATGTAGTCGAACTCCGCCTTGCCCAGCCGCTTCTGCTTCGCCGGCGCGGTATAGAGCCAGAACCAGAAGACTAGCCACAAAAATCCGAACCCGCCCACGATGATGAATGCACCTTGCCAACCAATGTGTTTTGCAAGCCAGGGCACCGTGAGGGGCGCCAGGATCGCGCCTACGTTGGCGCCGGAGTTGAAGATCCCCGTGGCCAGCGCGCGTTCGCGCTTGGGAAACCATTCGGCGGTCGTCTTGATCGCAGCGGGAAAGTTCCCCGACTCACCAAAACCGAGCACGGCCCGGGCGAACATGAACCCGCCCGTTCCCTTGGCGAGCGCGTGCAGGACCGCGCCGACGGACCAAACAATCAGCGCCCAAGCATACCCCGCCTTGGTGCCCAGCCAGTCGACGATGCGACCAGCGAACAGCATGGAAATCGCATACACCAACTGGAACACCAGCAAGATGTTCGCGTAGTCCGTGTCGCTCCAGTTGAATTCGATCTCCAGGCTGGGCTTCAGCAGGCTCAGGACTTGTCGGTCTAGATAGTTGACCGTGGTAGCGAAGAAGAGCAGGGCACAGATCGTCCATCTGTACTTTCCGACCTTTTCGCTGATCTGACTCAGTTTGTTCATGGGTGTTCCTTGGGGGGTTAAGGAAAAAGGCCGCAGGCAACAGCTCCTAGGAAGCCCGACCGAGATGTTCGATGGAGGCAACGAGGCGCAACCATCTGCGAATCTGGCGGATTACGTTACGATATCACCACATTTTGTGGCGAGCATAGGCAAAAATGAGGAGCGGCTTTGAGAAAGCCCTGCACGGCGTTTCTCCTTTCGGGTGAGCAATTCGTGGAAGAATCACTCTACCGTCAGGAGGGCGCCGTCTTCCTCACCCTTTGGTTGCGGCCGTCAGGCTGCGATGTGTCCTCTGTGGTGAGATAGCTAGCTCTGATCCACGAGATGCCAGTCAGAGCCCGGCGGTCGAGACCACACCAGTGTCTACCACCTCGAAGTCGCTGCCATGCACCTTGCGCAGGCCCGACACCAGGTCGTCCATGTAGGTATCCCACCCCTCGTTGCACTCGCCGCTGATGTACCAGTTGCTGCCATTGTCAGCCAAGATGATTCCGTACTTCTTCATCGCCGTCAGGATGACCAGCGTCGGACCAGAGAACGAAGTCGTCGCAAACGACGCCTTCAGGCGCAGGCGCAGTCCCATCGGCGGCAGTGATGAGTCGCTAGAGTTGCTGGCCGCGTGCGTGGCGGGATGGATGTAACCCTGTTGCGACTGGCTGATGGTGAATCTGATGGCATGGCGAATTTCGCCAGCCATTACCTCGTCGTAGCGCACCAGTCCCGGAAGAATGGGCAGCCCAGCCGCGTCGGCAGAGGTCCACCCGTCGGTACGGAGCGCATCCGATCCGAGGTGGAAGATCGCGCCGTTGGACGCTGTCCAGCCTGAGCCGCCGGTGGGGTTCTGCGCGTTGTACAGCTCGTAGAGCGTGCAAGTGTTGGGCGCGCCCGCGGTGTCGATGTAGAGCACATGCCGGTCACTGTCGGTTGCGGCGGTGGGGCCGCCCTCGATGGGAGCGTTGAGCGGAATCGGGTAGCAGAACTGGTTGCTTCCAGTGGTACAGGGGAGCGGATCGCTTTCGGTCGCGCCCCAATCCTCGTTCCAGGTCATCGGCTGCGGCGTGGCGCCAGTGCCGGTCAAGAACGGGATGCCATACTCCTCCGTCACTGTCCCCCAGTCGGGATGAAAGGCGGTGGTTGGCGACATGTTGGCGAGGTAGGTTGGGCCGTTGGGGTCGAGCGAATAGCCCGAGATGTCCGTGTTCCACGGGTTGTCCGCGGGAAAGATGTTGCAGCCGGCGATGGTCGGCACGCTGCCCGCGCCGGCTGTCCCGCCGGTCGCGCCACCGCTCCCGATCGCGCCGCCGCTGCTCGTGCCACCAGTTGCGCCGCCCGTGGCACCGCCGCTTCCGAGCGCGCCGCCGCTGCTCGTGCCACCGGTTGCACCACCCGTGGCGCCACCGCTGGAACTCGCGCCGCCGCTGTTCTTGCCACCGGTTACACCACCTGTGGCGCCGCCGCTGGAGATCGCTCCGCCGCTGCTCCTGCCACCGGTCGTTGTTGCACCACCTGTGGCGCCGCCGCTGGAGATCGCGCCGCCAGTGCTCCTGCCTCCGGTTGCACCACCCGTGGCGCCACCGCTGGAACTCGCGCCGCCGCTGCTCCTGCCACCGGTGGTTGTTGCACCACCTGTGGCGCCGCCGCTGGAACTCGCGCCGCCGCTGCTCCTGCCACCGGTGGTTGTTGCACCACCTGTGGCGCCGCCGCTGGGGCTTGCACCGCCGGTTGCATTGACGCCGCCGACGCTGGACATGCCCCCGGTGCTGCGGCCGCCGGTCGCAGCGCCGCCGCCGCTGCCGGCAGTCCCACCGGATGAGCTACCGCCAGCGCCTCCCTGCGCGACTGAGCCACCGCTCCCGCTCCCGCCCTTCGGGGTTCCGTTCGAGCAGGCGAGCAAGACAAGAGCCACCGACCAGACTAATACGGCTTGTTTCATCGCGCTATTCCTCCAAGGGTGGTGGCCAACGCGCGCCCGAGCGCGCCGGGCTCGGACAGCCCATCGCCCGAAACCAAGTCCAACCAGCCCAAGTATCCAACAGCCGGCGAGCGACGTCCAGTCGAGGGTTTCCCTGGGACGCGGAACACGATAGGCTGAAAGACTCTCCCTGGAGCTCCCATGCTCATCGTCTCGTTCCTCGCCCGCTCCGGCCGCTACCGGTGGCTGGTCTGCACGCTGCTGTTTTTGGCCACGACCATCAATTACATCGATCGCCAGATCCTGGCGCTGCTCAAGCCCATCCTGGATGACTACCTGCACTGGACCAACGCGCAGTTCGGGATGGTGAACTCGGCCTTTGCGGCAGCCTACGCGGTGGGGCTCTTGCTCTTCGGCGCTTTCGTTGATCGCTCATTCGCTACCCCCAGACCTGGTCCTTTGTCGTGGGCAAGTTCATGACTGATCAGGCCTCCGGCAACATCACGGCGGGATATACCATCCTGTTCGGAATCTGCGGGTCCGCCTACCTCATCGCGTTCGCCGCCAATCATTTGCTGGCCCGCAAGTTTGAGCCGATCAAGTTCCCGGCCGAGCGCGCGCAGGGGCTCGTCAGGAGATGACTGCTCTGGTTCTCGGGCTCGACGAGGCAGGCCGGGGTCCAGGGCTGGGCCCCATGGTGCTGGCAGCCGTCGCCCTCGACGAGAAGGCGGCGGGACTGCTGGCTGGGCAAGGGGTGCGCGATTCCAAGGCATTTGGTTCATCGGTTGGTGCGCGAAGAGCGCGCGCCATCCTCAAGCAGTCCGTCGAAGAACTGGCAACCTGGGTCGGCCTGGAAGTATGCAGCGTGCAGTCCATCGACGAGTATGTCAGCCGTGGCGCTCTCAACCTGCTGGAGAGAGAACGCGCCGTGCTCCTGATCGAGCGCGCACCAGACTGTGGCCGAGTCATCGCGGACGGGCGCAGCCTGTTTTCGCCGCTTGTGCCCCGCTATCCCCACCTTGAAGCGCGTGACAGGGGCGAGTCGGTCCACGTGGCCGTCGCAGCGGCCAGCATCTGCGCGAAGGTGCATCGGGATGCTCTGTTCGAAGAGATCGCACGGCGCTACGAAGCGGACTTCGGCCGCTTGCGCGGCGGCGGATACGTTAACCGGCTGACGCGCACCTTTGTGGCCGAGTACGTCCACCGGCATGGCCACCTGCCGCCCGAGGCGCGCGCGAGCTGGCCTTGGCCGGGCAATCCGCCCGACTATTCACATGGGAACCCTGAGAGGGTTCCCATACCCTCCCGCGATGGTCCGCCGCCGGCAAAGCCGGCGGGCTCCCCACGCGAATAGAGCGCGTCGTGCAGCGGGCAATCCGCCCGACTATTCACATGGGAACCCTGAGAGGGTTCCCATACCCTTCGGCCCCCCACCCGCCACCCCACCACGCTCGCTTCGCTCGGCCTCGCGCGATGGTCCGTCGCCGGCAAAGCCGGCGGGCTCCCCACGCGAATAGAGCGCGTCGTGCAGCGTTAGGCACGGAAGTTGCTGGAAGGCGCCCGACGAGCGCCAGAAAAATCTGGACTCTTGCGCGCAACAAGCTCATCTTGAAATGGAATACTCTGATCGTCGCCCACTTGGGTTCCTTGCGAAGCCGCTGCTGGGTAGTCGACTGAGAATGAGAACCTGGCACAAGGAGAAGAACCCATGGGAAAGAGACTCTACGTCGGCAATTTGCCCTACTCGGCCAATGAGCAGGATCTTCACGACCTTTTTGCGGGCACGGGCCACGAAGTGACCGAGGCCAAGCTGGTCATGGATCGCGAAAGCGGGCGTCCGCGCGGCTTTGCTTTTGTCGAGATGGCAACCGACGCCGGAGCGGAAGCCGCCATTGCTAACCTCAACGGCAAAGACTTCCAGGGCCGCACCCTGACTGTCAATGAGGCGCGTGAGCGAACCGG
>PMKP01000180.1:0-3112 GCA_003157775.1 Myxococcales bacterium
GAGCAACGACGGGTGATCATGTAGCGGCGGCCCGGGACGATGGCGCGGGGAAGGGACATGACAGGATTGTCGGCAATCGCAGTGTGGAAGTTGCTCGCTCCGAGCACACGCCCGACACGGATCGCCGTCCGAAATTCGGACGCTTCTGCATTCTGCCTCTATTCGCACCAATCTCGTTGCGAATCTTATGACAAGAAGGTCAACCTTGGTGAGGTCTGATAGAAAGCCCCCAATGGGTGCAGTCGCTCAACTCAGCGCGATGGCGCCAGGGGAGCACTGCGGTCCACTGTACGGATGCCGCTCCACCACGCGCAACCGCGCGCGAGTCAGCCGCTCGATGTCGCGCAGGAAAGTGCGCTCGCTGGGGTCGCAGAAGGACAGCGCAATCCCAGCGGCGCCGGCGCGCCCGGTGCGGCCAATCCGGTGCACGTAGCTCTCCGGCTCGTTGGGAATCTCGAAGTTGATGACGTGGGTGATCCCGTCCACGTCGATCCCACGCGACGCAATGTCGGTGGCCACCAGCACGCGTACGCTGCCCCGTTTGAAGCCGGCCAAGGCGCGTTCACGCGCCGACTGGCTCTTGTTGCCGTGGATAGCCTCGCTGCACACTCCGCCTCGGTTGAGGTGCTCAGCCACGCGGTTGGCGCCGTGCTTGGTGCGGGTGAAGACCAGCACCCGGGCCATGGCCCGATCGCGCAGCACCTCGGCCAACAGGCCGCGCTTGTTGTTCGATTGCACATGCAGCACCCACTGGCTGACCCTCTCCGCGGGGCTGGCCGTGGGCGTGACCGAGACCGTGGCTGGGTTGTGCAGCATTCCGCCGGCCAGCGTGACGATGTCAGGCGGCAACGTGGCCGAGAAGAGCATGGTCTGGCGCTGCCGTGGCACTGCGGCCACGATGCGACGGATGGGCTGGATGAAACCCATGTCCAACATGCGATCACCCTCGTCGAGCACCAGGACCTCGACACCATCAAGCCGCACGTGTCCCTGCTGCATGAGATCGAGCAGGCGGCCCGGCGTAGCCACCAGAATCTCAGCCCCGCGCCGAATGCCGTCCACTTGCGGCTTCTGCCCGACGCCGCCAAACACCACCACGTGGCGCAGGGGAAGGTGGCGGCCGTAGGTGGCAAAGCTTTCGCCGATCTGGGAGGCCAGCTCGCGCGTGGGCGCCAGCACCAGGGCGCGTGGGCCGCGCAGGCCCTCGCGCTGGGAAGAACCAGCTAGGCGGGTCAGGATGGGGATGGCGAAGGCCGCGGTCTTGCCGGTGCCGGTCTGCGCGCAGCCGAGCAGATCGCGGCCGGCCAGCAAAAGCGGAATGGCCTGGGCCTGGATAGGCGTGGGAACGCTGTAGCCCTCGGTGTGAAGCGCGCGGCGAATGGGATCAATGATGTCAAGCTGGGAAAAGGAACTGATGGTATTCATTTTTCTCTCGGTTGTCCCCGAGAGACGCCATCCGAGCCTGCCTTTTCGCGCAACGATCCGAGACGACCACTTCGAGGTTGGTTGATAACTACAGCCGTAGTGATGCGGGCAAAAGTCCTTGGAGTCAAGGTCCTGGTTCAGCAGCACATCGCGTCCGACGAGCGGCACCCGCCCACACGCCGCTCTCCTACCCATGCCCGGCGCAGCGCCGGAGCAGCCACTCGTTGGCGAGCAAGGCTACCGCCAGAAACAGAACGGCCAAAGCGCGCAGGGGTTTGGCGACAGCCGCTGTCGCCATGCGCTTGTCCGAACCCGTCCGTCATTGGATCTGTGGCGGCGTGGGAATGACCAAGCCTGTTGCCGACCGCTCACCGCGTGAACCCGACTTCTGATGGACACCTTCAAGTCCGCGGTCTGACTCACTATTCGGCCCGAGCAGCGATGCCCTGATGTGGCCGAGGTGGTGAGGGGTGACGCCAACCGGCCCGCATGCTTGCCGGTTCAAGCTGCCGATCTTCGGGAATTGCCGCGATGCATTTTTGGACCCCGCGAGGAATGGGCCAAAAATGACCGGCCCTGCTACTGCAACGACAAGGCAGCGCGAGGGCGCAGCCTGAACCCCCAGGTTTGAGAGGAGTCACCATGGAACGACACTTGACATCACGGCGGCTACGAAATTTGTCCCAGAGCGATCGGGGCCCGCGCTGGCTCGCTTCGGTTCTGCTCGTTGCACTGCTGGCTGGTTGCGATTCTTCAGGTTCACCGGCCGCTTCAGGTGGTAGCGGGGGGAACTCCAGCAGCGCCTCAGGCGGCGCCACTACTGGCGGACAGACGACAGCCGGCGGCACCACGAGTCTTGGGGGCGCAACAGCGACGGGCGGTGTCACTTCGACCGGCGGTACCAGCAGCACGGGTGGAACCGTCAGCACTGGCGGGACCCGCACCACGAGCACCGGGGGCACGGTCGCGACTGGCGGCAGCACGGCGAATCCGGCCACAGGAGGGACGCTCGCGACTGGAGGAAGCATTCAACCTTCCGGTGGCTCAACCGGCGGCACAACTCCGACTGGCGGCGCCACCCCGGCTGGCGGCTCGACCCCAGCCGGCGGCACGACTCGGACCGGCGGCGCGACGACCCCAACTGGCGGCACGACCCGGACCGGCGGCACGACGGAAACCGGGGGGAGGGCTGGCGGGGCCACTACGGTCACCGGTGGCTCCACCACAACTACCGGCGGGACCACCGGCGGCGGAAGCAGCATGCAAGCGCTGGTCAAGGCCATGGCCCCGGGCTGGAATCTGGGCAACTCCTTCGATGGTTCTCCCCAAGTGACCAGCTGGGGAAACCCGGCGCCCAACCAAACCCTGATTAACGCCGTGCACGCAGCGGGTTTCAATCTCCTGCGGCTCCCTGTCACCTGGGGCCCCCACCTTGGCGCCTCGCCCAACTACACCATCGATGCAACGTGGATGGCCTCGGTGGTACAAACGGCGCAGTGGGCCATCGACGCGGGCATGTACGTCTTCGTCAATACGCACCACGATGGTTGGGTAACTTTCCCCTCCGACCCCACCCCGGTGGCAGCCGAGGCAGGTGCGGTCTGGAAACAGATCGCCACCGCCTTCGCGGGTTTCAGTAGCAAACTGATGTTCGAATGTTTCAACGAACCTAGCGGTGGCGGGACTG
>PMKP01000180.1:3127-43530 GCA_003157775.1 Myxococcales bacterium
GGCATAAGCACGATGTTGAAGATCTCCGTTATTAACGACCCCAATCTCGTTTTCTCGGTTCACACCTATCAGCCCACCAATTTCGGCCTGAGCACAAATCCTTACGCCTGGGGAAGCGCTTCGGACTACACCAGCATGGCGAATTCTGTCACGCAGATCCTAGGCTGGTTGCCCAACTGGGGCATCGTCATCGGCGAATGGGGCTCCGAGAGTGCTCAAGCATTGGCAAATAGGGTTACCCATGCCTATGCCTATTCTCGAGACACAACAGCCGCTGGCATGTGTCCTGTGTGGTGGGACAACGGGGGATCGTACGCAATATTCAATAGAACCACTGGCGCTCAGACCTACCCGACAATTGTCAATGCAATCGTCACGGGAGCGCAAAAGGGTCTTTCGGATCCAGGTGTCTACTCAACAGCCGCCAGCCCGTGACGAGTTCTGAGAGCCGAGCTGTGAGCGAGGACATTCCCGAGACTCCTGTTCGCAAGAGCGCTCCGTTGTAGCTGGGCTACAGGCACGGCGATGCCGCGTGGGGTGCGTGTCGCGTCCGCGGGCGGTTCGCTCATCCATGTCCGGCGCGGCGGCGCAGCAGCCACTCGCTGGCGAGCAGGCCCACCGCCAGCAACAGAAGCAACGGGTGCGACCAGATCGCAACCGTGCGCAGGTTGCCCACGCGCACCTGGCGCGCGGGCCGTATGGTCGGCGTGCCCAGCGTGCCGGCGCGAAATTCCCCGCCGGTGACCGTGGCGATCTGGCGCAGCACCTCGTCGCGGCTCACTACATCGTCCAGTTCGTGTCCCTCGGGGCGTAACACAAAGGTGGCCTGCTCTTCGACCGAGCGACCGTCAAGGGTCGCACGACCAAGCAAACGATACGCGCCCGCGGCCAGACCGGCCAATTCCGCATGGGCCTCGCCATCCTCCCCCGTGGTCACGGCCAGGGCGCGCAATGGCTTGGCGTCAACCGCGGGGACGCCGCTCGAGTCTTCTGCCAGGTGCAAGTCCAGTGTGACTGCCGTGTGACCCGCGGGGGTGTAGTCGGCGTGCAAAGTGCGCACGCGTGCTGCCACGGTCTGGCCGCGCCGATACTCAGTGCGATCAAGATCGATGTGCAGCAAGGTCAGGGCCGGGTCGCGCACCAACCAGCGAATGGCGCCTTCCCAGAAACGTTGTAGGGCGCGGCCATCGTCGCCCGCCGGCTTCGCGCCGTCCTCTCCCCGCGCACTTCGTGAGCGGCTCTCGTCGCTGGCGGCGGCCGCAGCAAAGCCCCAGTTCCAGGCGCTGTCAGTCAGCAGAGCCAGGGTGCGGCCTTTGCCCGCGTTGTTCACCGCCAGCACCGGCGCCGGCTTGCCGTCACTGGTACTCTGGCCAGGATGCACCAGCAGGGCGCTCGCGCCGGGCTGCAGCCGCGCAACTCGATTGATCCCCTGCAGCGGAGGCAGCGCCGCCCAACGCGCCTCATTGGCCTTGGGGTCCAGGCTGAGCGAGGTCACTGGGTGATTGCGTCCGGCAGCGGTCAGCCGCGGCTTGAAACTGTCGGTGGAAAACGCGCGCGATCCGTCGACGGGAATCCCGGCCAGGTCCACCGGCAGCACGTCGCGCAGGGCGCTCTCGCCATACTGGCCGCTGGCAAATGACAGATCGCCGCCGATCATGGCCAGTGCACCACCTGACTGGATGTAGTCACGCACGCCAGGCAAATAAGGCTCGACCCAATATGGCTTGTAATTGAAATTGTGGAAGATCAGCAAATCGAACGAGTGCAGTTGTTCGTCGAAGATCTCCTGATAAGGGAAGGGGATAAGCGACATCTCATTGGCGCCCAGAGGCAGCTCGTCGGTGTCGGTGCGCAGGATGAAGAACGACACCAAGTCCACGTTGGGGTTCAGGCGCAGGATGGAACGCAAGAAACGCTCGTCCCACGACGGCCGGCCGCACACGTGCAAGACCCGCACGCGGTCGCGAATCACCTTCATGGTGAACACCTGGCTGTTGTTGCTCTCCAGCGCCTCGCCCGCCAGCACCGGCGTCTTGATCTCGAAGACGAAGTTGCCCGGTTCCACCGGGGTATAGTCGAAGCTGACCTTTTCCTGGCCCGATTCGCCGCGCAGAAGCACCGCCTTGGCGTCGAGCAAGCGGCCTTCGCGCGCCAGGGTGACTTCGACCTGGCGATCGCTGTACCCCTTGTGGCGCAAGACTGCTTCCAGCTTGATGGGCGTGCGCACGAAGGCGAAGTCGTCGGTCAGCACGGCCGCCACCGACAGGTCGCGCAACTCGCGCTCCCCGACCAACACCGTGTGTACAGGCGCGTCCAATGCCTCCAGGGCCCGGCGGGTCTCGCCGTCGAGCGGCCCGCGTGCGATGCGCCCGGTGTCGATACCATCGGAGATCAGAATGACACCGCCCACATCACGGCCGGCCAGGCGCCCGCGCAGCTCAGACAGGGCTTCGCCTATGCGGGTGGCTTCGCCCTGCGGCACCGCTCGCAACGACTCGGGCGTGGCCGTGGCCAATGCCTCCCCAAAGGAATAGATCTCGACCCGGTGGCCCGCGCGTTCCCATTCCGAGAACAGTGGCGCAGCCTCGGCCACGATCTGGGCGGCGCGCTGGGCGCGTGTAGGTCCGTGGTCAGGTGGTGTCACACTCATCGAGCGCGAGGCGTCCACCAGTACGGCTACATGGTTGGGCAGAAGGCTGACCTGACCCAGCTCCACTCTGGGCTGCAAGGCGACCAACAGGCAGCTCCCCACGGCGAGAAGGCGCAGCACAAGGATCGTGATGGCCCGACGCCGGCGCGACTCCCGCCAGAGTGAAGCCGCCGAAAGGAGCACCGCCAAGCCGGCCGCCACGCAAACCAGCACCAGAGCGGGCCGGCCGAGCTGCGCGCCCAAGGTCATGCGCCAATCCGTCAGGACAGAATGGGGCATCACAGGTCCGCTCTCCGCCCGCCAAGTGTCAGCCAGCGCACACCGGGGCCTCGGCCCGCCATCTGGCTGGCGCGAGCGCTAGGGGGAAAACCAAGACCCATGGGAGGTTGCGGCGTCATTCTGCCACCTTGCGAGACACGTGCAGGTTTTGTCTCGCTCCGGATAGGGCTAGACTATTTGGTCATGTCACGCATTACCCGTTCCCTGACCCTGCTTCTGGTCTTCTCCGCCTTCGCCCAGCCGCAGGCCCGCGCGCAAGGAAACTCCTCGGTGGTGCCGGCCTGTCCCGCCGGCAATCTGCTGGCCGGCAAGATGCCCGTGGCCTGGCAAGAGGTCCAGCGCAATCTTAGCCTGCTCACCGACGAGACCGTGGCAACCGAAGGCGCGGTGTGGGACGCGTCCCTGGCCGCCATTCTTGAAACCGGCGCCTCCACCGTGACCTGGGATCTGGGCGAGATAGTGAGCGTGCGTTCGCTGGCCATTCAGGCCGATGCCAACGATACCTACAATATCTGGGGATCCCTCGACGGCAAAGACTACAAGCTGATGGGGCAGATCGACCCCGTCACCGGACACGGGCTGCGCATGCGCACCCTCGATGTGGGTGGCATGGCCGCGCGCTTCTTGCGGGTGGGCGAGGGCAAAGGCGACGGTTTCTACTCAGTCTCCGAGGTCGCGGCTTTCTGCCAGACGCCCACGCCGTTCCCGCCGCAATTCAAGGTCATGGATGCGCCGGCAGCCACGGCCCCCAAGAGCTACCTCGACTATTGGAACAACGACGCCAGTGCCCGCTGGGAGATGATCTTCGCCATGTTGGGCGCGATCCTGCTCTGGTGGGAACGCCGACTCGTCGGTCTGGGCATGGCTGCTTTCAAGCTCCGTCTGCGCCGGATTCTCCTCGGGGTGATGGGGGTGCTGGCCTTCTTGACCTTCTTCAATTTCGGCTTCTGGCACTTCCCCAACTTCGTGCACGGCTGGGACACCTTCCACTACTACATCGGCTCGAAGTATTTCAAAGAACTGCACTACGAGCGGCTGTACGAATGCGTGGCCACCGCAGATTCCGAGGAGCCGGGCCTGCGCCGCCGGGTCGAGCTGCGCAAGATGACCAATCTGCGCACCAACGTGGTGGAAAAAACCGACGACATTCTCGCCCACCCCGAGCGCTGCAAGCAGCACTTCACCGACGCGCGCTGGCAGTCGTTCAAGGATGATCTGGCCTATTTCCGCACCCTGGAGAACCCGCGCCGGTGGGACGATGCCCAGACCGATCATGGGTTCAACGGCACGCCGGTGTGGGCCATCATGGGCACCCTCCTGGCCAACCTGGCGCCGGCCAGCCGGCTCGACATCCTCATGCTCGACAGCCTCGACGTCATAATGATCACGATCATGGCGATGCTGATGTGGTGGGCCTTCGGCTGGCGCGCGGTGTCCGTCGCTCTCATCGTATTTGCCACCAATTTCCCGTCACGTTGGTACTGGATTGGCGGCTCGTTCCTGCGCTGGGACTGGCTGTTCTGGATGGGCGTGGGGGTGTGCCTGATGAAGAAGGAACGACCATTCTGGGCCGGCGCCGCGATTGCGTACGCCGCGCTCCTGCGCATCTTCCCCGGGTTCCTTTTCGTGGCACCGTTGATTGCGCTGGGCTACCACTACGTGAAAACCCGCGAGTGGGATCGCCGCTACCTGCGCCTGATCATGGGTGGCGCCGTGGCCGTGGCCGTGCTGGTGCCAACCAGTTTTGCGGTAACCGGCAGTCCGCGCATCTACCCGGAGTTCCTGCGTAACACCGCCAAGCATTCAGAAACCCCGCTGACCAACTACATGGGGTTGCGTACCGTGCTCAACTTCCGCCCCGCCGAGGCGGCCAATCGCATGAATACGCCGGCCATGGTGGATCCTTGGCTGCGCTGGAAAGAGGCGCGCCTCAGGGCCTTTCACGAAGCACTGCCGCTCTACGTGTCGCTGGTGGCTTGCTACTTGGTGCTGATTGGCCTGGCCATTCGCAAGGTCGATCCTTGGGTAACTGTGGTCTTGTCGGCAACCGTGATCTCATTTGGCTCCGAGCTGACTTGCTATTACTATGCCTTTCTCATTATTCCCGCCTTGCTGTACGCGGTGGTTCCGCGTGCCGGCGAGTGGCTGCTGTGGCTGACTGCGCTCACCCAGTTCTTGGGCTGGGCGCCCATCAACCACCTGCCGAACTGGCTGAAGAGCCTCATGCCGGCCTCGCTCAGGCAAAGTTCCTTCGTCACCAACTTCAGCATGCCCAACGGGCTCGACGAGCAATACACCTGGATGTCGGTCGGTACCCTTATCGTCTTCGTGCTGATCGCCCGGGAGCTGATGCTGGCGCGCCAGCCGGCCCTGGCAACCGCGTCGGCTGGGCCAGACAGCAGCAAAGAAGCAAAGGTCCCCCTGGCGGCCGCGGCCCTCGCGCCGGTTGTCGCACAATCATCTCGTCAGCAGCACGTGGATTTGCACCCGCGACGAAAGCGCAAACGGCGCTAGCTGGCTACGAGAGCGAGGTCGGACCATGGGCCTCAGGCCCGCTGGTGCGCGCAGAACGCAAAGTCACCGTTTTGCAAATGTGGCGTTGCAAACACGGTACCCGATCCGTTTGCCCGTGCCTCGGGAACCCGAAAAGCGTCGAGTCGATATGATATGAAGGATTGTGTTGAAGGTGCCGAGTGGGTCTTTGTGGTGCTAGCTTCCCGCCAGGATCCCCCTGAAGAAGGCGAAGAACCGCCAACCCGTGACCATGACGACCGCATAGGGCGCGGCCTGGGCGAACAGCGTCGCAAACTTGAACCAACGGCGTTTGCCCTCCACGTGAATGAGCACGTACGCGATCCCGGGCAGTTGGAACAACAGTATGAACACCATCCACCAGCGGTGCTCGGCGCGAAAGGCGTGCCCCATGACCAGAATCAACCCCACGACACACAATAGGCCAGCCACGGCCAGCTCCGTGGCCGCTTCGGCAAGCATGCGCCTCACCTGCGCCACTTCAGCAGCGGACAAAGGCCGCCTGCCTGCCCCGACCAGAGCTGTGTCGATTGCCGTGGTCAACGTCCGATAGAGTCCACTGACATCGAGCCCGCTGCGGCTCGCGTCGCGGAGAGCGCGCTTGATCGTCTCCAGAACGCCGCCGCTGTTCTTGCCTCCATAAATCACGGTACCGAGTGGCACGTGCTTGTCTGGCTGGCTGCTCGAATCAACCAGCACTCCATCCGACACGACGAGTTTGGCCTGCTCGCGGTATTGGGCCGGAACCTGGTCCAGGCGCGTGACGAAAACCTCGCGCTTCGTGTCGGGATCGCGGTACCGGTAGATCGACTCAGCTCGGGCGGCTGAAGCCAGCCCCATTAGGGCTAGCAAGGCGGCCCAAAACGCCAGCGGCCTCATGCCCCTATTACAGCGCGCGGACGCGGTGCTTGCCAAGCTCAACCAGCAGAGTCCGAGCGCACGGCCATCAGTTCGAGCGCTGCCTTGATGGCACAAAGCAGGCTGACCTCACTCGCGATGCCTCGTCCTGCGATGTCGTAGCCCGAACCATGATCTACCGATGTGCGCACCACCGGCAGGCCTAGCGTCACGTTCACCGAGGCACGGGGAAAGGCCGGCTTGACCGCAATCAAGCCCTGGTCGTGGTACATGGCCAGGATCAGTTTGTAGCGCTTGACACGCTCGATGAAAAAGGAATCCGCCGGGAAGGGACCGTCGCAGGCAATACCCTGGCGCCGCGCCCGCTGCATCGCGGGAATGATCACCCGCGCCTCCTCGTCACCCATAAGGCCGTGCTCACCCGCGTGGGGGTTCAGGCCCAGCACGGCCACCGGCAGCTTGCGGCCCCAACGGGCGCGACCTGCCTGCTCTAGCATCTTGAGCGATGTCAGAAGCCCGGCGATCGTGAGATGGCCGGACACCTGGCAGAGGGGAATGTGCGTGGTCTGCAACGCCAGCAGATAGTCGGGCGTGAGAAAGGCCATGCGCTCGTCGCGCACGCCCAGCTTTTCGGCCAGGTAGCCGGTGTGGCCCACAAAGTTGGGGAGCAGCGCGGCCACGGTCTCCTTAGTGACCGGCCCGGTGACAATGGCCGCGATCCGGCGGCGTCGGGCTTGTTCGATGGCGAAGTCCAGGTAGCCGAGTTGCTCGCGCCCGTAGGCGGGCGAGCCAAAGCGGAAACGTCGCATGTCGATGTGGGAATGGGCGAAGAGCCGGAGCGCGGAGGGCGCAAGCCATTTGGGCGAGAAGCCCTCCACCAGGGTGATGGGGATGCCTTGCCGCAGCCGTCGCCCTGCCTCCGCCAGCACCCCGGCGTCACCCACCACCGCCAGATTCGCGCATTCTTTGCGCAAGGAGCTTCGGATCTGGCGGGCCAGGGGATGTTTCCCGCGCGCCAGTGCCACGAACGCCTTGATGACGACTTCAGCCGAGATGCCGGCTGGATCGCCCATGGTCACCAGCAGGTTCCTCGATTTGCCCGACGGTGTATGTCCCACACGGGCAGTTCACGCGAATTCCGCGCGCGATGCAAGTGGCACGGTCAGAAACCGCAGTGATAGTGTAGTATTCCGCAAGGAGACAAGAAATGGAACTTCGTAACCTTAACGCCGACGAAAGAGTTGCCCTGGCCGCCCTGATTGAGTTCGTAATGATGGCCAGCGGTCATGTGACCGAGGACGAGGAACGAGAGATCCAGGATATCGTCGACGAGATTGGCGAGGACGCCTATCGTCAGGCGACGGAGGAAGTCGACCGGCGCTTCCCCGACGAGGAGGCCGCGAAGAAATTCCTCGAAACCATCACCCGCCCAGAGGCGCGCGAGCTCATCTTTGGCGCGGTGATGGGGGCCGCGATGACCGACACCATCGAAGGCCACGAGTCCAAGATCCTCGATTGGGTCGCCAAGGAGTGGAAACTTGAGGTCAAGTACGAAGAGCCACCCGCAGAATAAGCGCGGGCGCGGACGCTGCGTCCTTGCCCTCTCCCTGCGCTCGCGGTAGCTTCAAGGCAGGTATTGTCCTGCTGGACGGACAGGGGAAGTCGAACAGTGCAGTAAGTCGGACGGTTGGTACAATTACCTAGGAGGATTTCCACATGGATGGCACGGACATCGTAACCAGGGACAAGCTGGTGGCTGATCTGAAGTTGGTGGTGACTGACGCCGAGGAGCTGCTCAAGATCACGGCTGGGCAGGCGGGCGAGAAGGTCGCGGCAGTGCGAGACAGGGTGCAGCGGGAGCTTGATCAAGCCAAGGTCAGAATCGTCGCGATCGAGGACAGAGCCGTCGAGCAGACCAAGGCAGCGGCGCACGCGACCGATGCCTATGTCCACGAGAACCCGTGGAGGGCCGTGGGAATCGCCGCAGGGGCCGGGTTCCTCTTCGGACTGCTGGTAAGTCGCCGCTAGAGCCCCAATGGCAGACGAACCCTTGGCCAGGGCGTCGGATCGTGGGCTGCTCGGGTCGGCAAACCATCTGCTCGCCGTGCTGGTTTCCGCAGCCGAGACGCGGGTGGGCATCTTGGCGACCGAGCTGCAAGAGGAACGAGTTCGCCTGAGCCGGCTGGTCTTGTTCGGCGGGGCGGCCCTGTTCTGCCTTGGCCTCGGGATCGTCTTGCTATCGGTTTTTGTGGTCGTGCTCTATTGGGACTCGGATCGCCTGGCCATCCTGGGGTTGCTCAGCGGACTCTTTTTGGGCCTGGGCGTGCTCAACGCCATCGTGCTCGCCGTTATCGTGCGCGGCCACAAGCGCCCGCTGCAGGAGACCGTCGAAGTTCTCTCCAAGGATCGGCAGAGCATGGAGAAGGGCTCATGACCATGTCGCTGACCGAAATCCGGATCCGCCGCGGGGAGCTGATGGAACGTGCCCGGGCTGAACGCGTGGCGGTCAGGGCCTTGCTCGACGGCCAGAGCAACGTTCTTTGGCTGGCGGACAGGGGGGTGGCGATGATCAAGGTTCTGCTGGCCCGAAAGGGCCTCTTGCTGATCGCGGCGCTCGCCTTCGCCGTGGTCCAGCCACGCCGAGCCTTGCGTTGGGTGGTCCAGGCGTGGGGTCTCTTCCGGATCGTCCGCAAGATAAGCCGCACCTTCGCGTAGGCTACGGCCCAGACAGGCGCCAGACGCCCACGTCTGGACTGCTCTTGTCCAGGCGCTCGCCCGCCTGTGGATGGCACAGCCCGGGCGTTGCCACATCGGCCAACGGAATGCGCACGAAGGGACGTGCGAGCAAGGCGGGATGGGGCACCTGTAGCCCCGGCTCGTCGATGGTTTGCCCCCCGAAGAGCAGCAGATCGATGTCAATCACCCGGGCGCGCTTGGCCCCATCTGCCGACCGGCCTCGGCCGAGCATGCGCTCGATGGCCAGACACGAATCGAGCAACTGGCGGGCTGTCAGTGACGTGTCCACTCGCACCACGGCATTCAAATAAAGTGGTTCTGCGGCGTTCCCCTCGGGCACGGTTTCGTAGATGCCGCTTTCGGCAAAAATACAGATGCCAGCCACCTGCCGGAGCGCCGCCGCCGCAGCGTGCAAAAAAGCGCGCCGGTCACCCAGGTTGGATCCGAGTGCGAGATAGGCCGTGACCACGGTCCCAGGATACCTCCACAGCCCCCCGTGGTAAGAACGGCCTTCAATGTTTCAGACGCTAACAGCCGCTGCCCTGACCGGCCTGGTTACCGGCGTCGGCGCCTTTCCCTTCTTCTTCATTCGGCAGCTCTCGCGACGGGCCTACGACGGCATTCTCGGTTTGGGCGCCGGGCTCATGTTGGCCGCTGCGACCCTGGGCCTGCTGCACGAGGCACTGGAGGGCGTGAACCGTGCCTCCGGCCTGGACCTGGGGCGCCTGGTCCTGGTGGTCACTGGCTTCCTGGCGGGCGTGCTGGTGGCCAGCGTGATGGACCGGCTGATCCCGCACCGGCACGCCCGCGGCCACCGGCACCACATTGCCCCGGGCTACCGGAACGAGGAAGCGCATGACCAGCGCGTGGAGATTCGCCAGAGCTATGCAATCGTCGGTGCGCTGTCCATCCACCGCATCCCCGAGGGCCTGGCTATAGGCGCCGGATTTGCGTCCGGACATGGGAGCCGGCTGGGCTGGCTGTTGGTGGCTGCGGTGGGCATCCAGAACATCTGCGAGGGCGTGGTGATGGGCGCTCCCCTGCGTCTCTCGGGCGTGTCGCCTTCGCGCGGCCTGCTGGTGGTCGTCGCGAGCGGCCTTGCGATCCCCTTGGGCGCGCTGGTCGGGCATGGCCTATCATCGTGGACGGTCATCACCCTTCCTCTCATCCTGGCCCTGGCCGCCGGAATCCTCATCTACGTCACGTCCAATGAGATCATCCCGGAATCGCACAGCCACGGCCACGAGGGCGCTGCCTCGGCCGGGGTGGTTCTGGGATTCCTTCTGACCATGCTGATTGGGGCGGTCTTGCGTTGATTGGCGGACAATCCATGGGTCATACTTGCGCCGTGAATCGCACCGCCTATCTCCTCACCCTTCTGCTTATCGGGTTGCTGGCCCCTGCCTGCGGCAAGAAAGTCGGCGATAGTTGCGCGACCAACATCGACTGCGCCCAAGATGGCACGCGCATCTGCGATCTGTCCCAGCCTGACGGCTACTGTACGGTGGATGGGTGCGATGACAGCTCCTGCCCTTCGGACTCCATTTGCGTCCGCTTCTTCGACCAGAAGTTTCCCACCGGAACCTGCAGCAGCCCTCCGGGCACTATCGGCGAATGCCAAGCCGACGAACTCTGTGTGGTCTGCGGGCCCAGCGCCTCTGAGCCTGAGCAACCCTGCTGTGTGCCGGCCGCGTCAGAGCGTCGCTACTGCGCTGCCACTTGTGGCAACAATGGCGATTGCCGGGACGGCTACGTCTGTCGCACCTCCGATACGCTCGGCAGCATCGCTCTCCTGCCTGATCCCAATGCCAGCGCTACGGCCAAGTTCTGCGCCCCGAATGAAGACTAGCGCTTGAAGCCGAGCAGAAGATCCGTGGTCGCCTGGTCGGCGGCCGGGAACGGGTACTTCTCGAATTCCCCTGATGCTGCCCAGCGGAAGTCGGCCACCCGCAGCGGCCGCGGCTCCTGATCCGGAAGGATGCTGGCCTGGTAGAGCGTGAGGTCCACTGAGTATCCGTCGTACTTGTGAGTCCGCTGCGCCATGCGCAATTTGACCTCAACCTCCACACCAACGCGCTCGCGCATCTCGCGCTTGAGCGCGGACTCATCCGACTCGCCGGGCTCCACCTTTCCGCCTGGAAACTCCCACAAACCCGGCAGCACCGCCGTCGGTCGTCGTTGCGTGATGAGATAGCGGCCTTCACGCTCGATAACTGCTGCCACCAGCTTGATGTGCGGCCCCAAATCCGACGTCATGAGTAAGAACGTAGATTGTAGCACAAAAGTGCGGCAAGGCCGCGCCACCGCTTTCTAAGTTCATTTCATGTCAGAAAGAAATGCCGTTCTTCTGGCAGGCCGAGCGGACAAGCTGCTTGTTGCGGTCGTCGAGCTTCTCATATGCGCGCATGGCTTCGTCGGGATTGTGCAGCGAGCACGAACAGATCGCGATGATTTGATACGCGCTGGAAAGCCCGGGCTTGGCCCGCAAGGCTCTGCGTGCGGAATCGACAGCCAAGACGTACTGCCCGCGCAGCCACGCCTCGCGGGCCTGTTGGATCAGCTTGTCGGGGTCCGGGCTGGCTTCGGGTTGGGCAGGAGGCGACGGGGTGGGTTTGGGCTGGACGGCAACGGCCACAGGCCTAGGCGCTTGTACCGGCTTTTTCGCCTCGGGAACGGGACGCGGGCTTGCTTTTTTCGCAAGCGCCGCGCAGCGGCCGAGGATCCAGCGCGCGGTCTTGTTGGCGCTATCGACGGCCAGCACCAAATCGGACTCCTGCTTGGCCTCGTCGCAGGCGCCCACGCTTGCCTTGTTCGACGCCGCATCCGCATGCAGTTTGATGTAGTCGGTACGAGCGGACGTCTCGAAGGCCGATGCGCGTTCCTTGTACACACTGGTCGCCCCAATCTCGGCCGCCTCGCGCCGAACCGCCTCGAAGTCCGAACTGTCTGCCGCCCCTTTCAAGGCTGCGAAGTGCTCGGCATTTCCCTTCTCGTCCTCGGCGAGCTTGCGCAATTCGGCCGCCTCGCCCGAATCAGGAGCCGCAGCGACTGCCTTGCTGGCAGCGGCCAGTGCCTCATCCCATTTCTCGTTCACCTGCGCCGACTTCGCAGCGGCCAAGAGATCCGCCAGCGTCTCCTTCGGCGCAGGCGGCTCTTCCACCGGTGCTACCACCGGTGCTGGCTGGACGACGACCGGCGGCGCAGGCGGAGCCTTCGGCCGGGACCGCAGCAACCGGCCACCCGACAGCGCCAGGGCAACAACCAATGCCAGAAACACCAAGCCGCCGGCCACGATACCGTAGCCCTTGCGTTTGACCGGACGTCCGAGTCCTGCTTCGAACTCACCACCGCCCTCGCCGATGACGAAGCGCAGTTGCACCTGCCCAAGCTCAATTTCGTCACCCGTGCTGAGCAGCACGCGATCGCGGTCCACCCCGTTCACGCGCACGCCGTTGGCGCTTTCCAGGTCCACGGCATAGTACTGGTTGCCTTCGCGCACGATGCGGGCGTGGTGGCGGGAGATGGACTTGTGCTCGATAACGATGTCGTTCTCCGGCGTGCGTCCAATGACCAAGGAGGGGCGGTCGAGAATGAACTCGCGCCCCTGCATGAACCGTCCAACGATAACGAGTCGCGCTAGCGAAGACCCAGACTCGGGTAGCGTGGCTTCGTCGGCCAGGCTGTGCAGTGGAATCGTCGGTTGCGCTTCGAGAGCGTCGCGTACCTCGGCCGCTGAGGTCACGGAGGCCCCAACCTGCGGTCCAGGTGTGGCGGCAGCAGGGGGCGCATGCCCGGTGGCACCTATGATCGCACTGGGTCGATCCTCTTTGATCGCCATCCGGTAGTCGCCGATGAGGATGACGTCACCGTCTTTGAGCGGGGCAGGCTCCGATACCGCCACACCATTGAGCTTGGTCCCGTTGTAGCTGGAGAGATCTTCCAGCAGCAGTGAACCTTGGCGGCGCACCAGCCGCGCGTGGCTTCGCGAGACGTTCTGCTCGCTCAGACGGATGGTGTTGCCTTCCTTCCGGCCGATCGTGATCTCGTCGCGGATCAGCGGAACGACAACGCTCCGGCCTTCGTCATCCTCGATGAGGAGTTTCTGCATGGGGAGTACGGGTGCCTCGCCAGAATCGACTCTAGCCGCAGCCTCGATAGGGATCAAGCGCGCTCTGAGAAGTGTCTCTGAGAAGCTACTTGATCAAGATCAAGGCAGCCCCAATCACTATGGCCATTCCTACGATGAAGGCCGCCACCACGACGGCAACAGCCAGGTTCTTGTTCTCCTGCAGCTCGCGACGCAGATTGTAGGGAGTGACAAGCTCCCAGATGTAGTAGCCGATGATGAGCAATGCGATTCCTGCTAAGCCAAGAACCGACGCGTCAAGAACCAACCGCCAAAGCGGGATGGGCACCATGGGTGGCATGCTCTACAGGCTCCTCAACTCAGGGTAGTTAGTCATCAGGTCCGTTTCGGTGAGCGAATCTTCGGGATCGGCGGGGGTCCACACCACCTCAAGCCCCAACAGAGCCCGGGGCGGGACTGCCCCGAGCTCGCACAGCGTGGCCTCAAGGCTTTCGCGGTCGCTTGACACCCGCATGCGCACGAGCGGAGCCCGCGTGGCGGCAAGCACGGTCACGACCAAATATTCTAGCGCCTCGGTTCCCACGGCAGCAGCCGCTTGCGCGCGGCGCACGGAACCGTCAGCGCCCCGAATGCGCTCCACCTCGAAACGCGCACGCTCAGCCATGGCAGCGGCATTCAGCTTGGTTTCACCGTTGGTCAGGCTCATGGGCCCGCTCGCTTCAGCGAGACCGTAGCGAATGGAGTCCTTCTCACGCAGCAGCTCAAGCACGGTCTGATGGAGAAGCTCGGCCAGGCCAGCTTCACTAGCAGTGTCGCCCTGGCTGGCGAAGTCGGCCAGCCGACCCTGAATCCCGCGGGCCGAACGGCCAAGGCCAAGCTGGACTTTGTACACGTACGATTCATCGGTTCCCTCATCCACATCATCATCGGACCACGCGCCGGGAGACCCCCGGCGCGTGGCTCGACGAATGGCGCGCATGACGGCGACCGTGCCCAGGCCCACGACTCCCAAGAGGACGAGGCTACCCATGAAGCCGAGGCCGCCGCCATAGCCACCCCACCCCCAGCCGAAGCTGGGCAAGAAGAAGAAGCTTGATCCCCCGCCGCGCCCCGATTGGTAGCCGCGCGAGAAGCTACCTGCGCCCGAACGAAAACCACTGCGGCCGCTGAAGCTTGCGCCCGATCGGGGCCCGGCCAAGGCTGGGCTCGACAGCAGAGCCGGCAACGTCAAGACAATGGCCAGACGGCTCATGGATTTCATGGACGAACCCTCGATCTCTAGCCTAGCGGCGCCCGGGCGCGAAGGCAAAGATCATTTACGAACTGCGTTGACTAGGGCCTCTTGCGGATCTCCGGGAAGAGCGTGGCGGAGCAGCGCGCAGACCGCGGCCGTGAAAGATACTGTCGTAGTTTAGATGGGATAGCCCTGATGACAAGTCTGATTGAACCCCTGATGGGAGCCCGATGAGAGTGTGATGAAAGACCGATGGGTGTCTGATGCGGGCCTGATGAGAAGGGTGATGCGAAAAACTTGCTGACCTCCGTGAGGGGTATACCGTCGGCGTCAATGGGTTGCCCAATCTCGGCAGGACGCAGGACAGTCAAGCCGCCCGCGGGTTGCGAGGGATACTTGACCAGGCATCAGGCGGCGATCCGGCTCGGCCTGCGCAGCGAATTCAAGGTCCGTCAGTTCGAGCGGGCCGGCCGCCTGCGCGCCGTTCGTGGCCGAATGGGCACGGCCTTCTACCCCGAGGCCGAGGTGCTGGCACTGAGGGCCGAGTCCGATGCCACGCCTCGTCCCACGCCTGGACGCTGGACAGATGCTGATCTGATCGCGCTCCTGCGACAGCCGACGACATCTGGACGACTGCGCACGGCCGTGGATCTTGTCACGGAAGCGAGAATCAACATTGCCCGCGCCGAGCGGGTGTACCGCTTCTGGTCCGGACGCGACGAGACCTTGGCTGCGCACGAGGGCAGCGCCGCCCGCCTTCTGCCCGCCTTCGCGGACGGCCAACTCTCCGCGCCGGTGGGCGCGCATCCACCCGCAGCGCAGGCGCCCGGCGTGCCACGGCCAGGTGCGGCCGGTGTGGACAGCACATCGGCAAGTGAGCGGCGCGGCGCCGCTCGCCTGGCCCACGACGGTCTGGTTCGCTCTTTGCGGAACCCCGACCCGCGCATCCGCGCCGAGGCATTTGCAGCCCTGACCCGGGCCGCTGACCGCATGGACCCGCCCAGGGAACCGGAGGCCACACATGCCGCGCAAACACGTTGACATCGAGCCCACCCTGCTTTCCGAGGTGGAGCGCATCGGCAGAAAAGAGGGGGTTTCGGTCAGTCAGATCATCAATGAGGCGCTGGCCATCGCACTTGCGGAGCGGAGGCGCCGCTTGCAGACACCCCTTCGCACCAGTCTTCCCGGAATACTTCCCTCGCGCCGACCAGATAGGGACGAGGTTCTTTCAGTACTCGATTTCTAACCTACCCTCGCTACACCGGAATCACGTCTGAAAGGTCAACCTCGATGACTTCGTTGGGCAGGGCGCCTCGGTCGAAACGCAGGGTGTTGTCGCGCGCGCGGCTGAGCGCCACCCGCTCGAAGTAGGCCTGCACCTGCGGAATGGCCTCGGCCAGCCGTTCCACGTATTCGCGCGCCAAAAAGAGCACGGAAGTGCGCATGGTGGCGCGCACCGTGGCTGAGGTGGGCTGATCGGTCACCAGCGACATCTCGCCAAAAATGTCGCCCGGCCCAAGATGAGCGAGCGATATGGCTTCGGCGGTATCTGCGTTCGCAACCACATCAACCTCGCCGCCCAGCACGAGGAAGAGGCCCTTGCCCCGGTCGCCCTCGCGGATGAGCTCGGCCCCGGCATCGACCTCGATGCCCTCGAATCGACGAAGTAGATCGCCTTGCTGGGACTTACTAAACGGCACGAAGAGCGGCGATGTCTGCAGCAGGTTCTTGATCAGGCGCTCGCGCGAAAATCGGTCAAGCACCGCGCCGATGGCGGGCAGCTTCGCCATGACATGGCCTAGCGCCGCTTTGCTGACCCCGATGACATCGGCTTCACCCGCCGCGACCACCGAGGCGCTCCGCGGCTGGCCGGTAATGAGAGCCATTTCTCCGAAGAGCGTGTTCTCGAACAAGCGCGCCACATCCTTTTCCCCCGCCGGTGTGTTGACAACGACTCGCAGCTCGCCTCCGGCCACCAAAAAGAGCGAGTCGCCCGCATCGCCCTGCCGCACGACGAACTGGCCGTCGGCCAGACGGAGCACAGTGAGCGAGCGCAGCACCGCCTGAAACGACTCGGGGCCCATCTCGGACAGGAAGGGCAACGGATGATACTGTTCCTGATAGCCCACGAAAACCGAGAGATCGAGCGCGGTCTTGTGCGCCTGTTCGACGACATGAGTCAGGGAACCGGTGTGGGCGATATCGCCGATTTCCAGCATGGTCGACGGATCGACCGCCGCCGGCCGTACCGCGAAATGTGCGAGCTGTGGCGAACCCGAGGCGTAAGTTCTGACCAAGAGGGCTTGGATGTCGTCCACCGGCCGGCCCAGCTTGCCCAGGGCATGGGCGGCCACGATGGCCGGCAGGGGGTGGCCGGCGCGCAGATCGTGGATGGCCACGCTCCGGTAGACGTCGGCCGCCGCGTCGGTCTGCCCCGCTTCCGCGAGCACGTCCGCGATGGCAAACCGGGTCTCGTAGTCAAGTGGGAGCGCTGCCAGGATCCTCTGGTAGGCGCGCAGGGCGCGCAAATGATCGCCGTTTCGACGAAAACGACGCGCCTCGTCCCTGGCCTCACGTAGGGTGATCTTCATGACTCAAGATTCGGTCAAGCGACAGGCGGAGGCAAGGGTTGGCAAGCCTTTTTATCAAGATGGGAACCCTCAAACGGTTCGCTCCGCCCTTCGGCCCCCCACGCCCACCCCTCGCCAAACCGCGATGGTACGCGGCGAGCAAAACTCGCCGGCTCCCCACGCGAATAGCCACCTACGACCTCCTGCGGCTAGCAAGGGGAGGTGGCGGCCACTGTCAATCCGCTGAGAATTAGGTAGTATGCCACCCGTTGACCGCCACCAGGTCCGACCGGGCCTGGCTGAAGAACCCCAAGAACCCCGTGACCCGTGACGACAATGGAGAAGGACCTAGAGCGCAGTTTCCTCGAGACGCTTGCGCGGGCCCTGGTTTCGCTCCCCTTCGACCTCAAGATCCTGCTCGAAGCGGTGTCCGACCCTGACCTGGACCACGGCGCGCGCGAAGTCGCAGCGGCTGCGGTTGTGTACATCATCGCGCCCCGCGAGGGGAACGTTGAGCCTTACATCCGATACAGCGAGGACGTGCTGGTCCTTCGCCTGGCCCTGTGCCATATCTTGAGAGAAGGGGCCGAGGGAGCGCCGGCGTTCCGGCAACGTTTCGCCGAAGATCTGAGCCGCCTGGGCCAGGAGCTGGACCTGCTCGGTCGGGCTTGCGGCAAGGACCTGTTCGCCTGGCTCGACAGCCGTTGGGCCGTCTTGGGCAAAGCCGTGTACGCACGCAAGAAGATCCCCATGTTCGTCGACGACGAGGAAGTCGGCACCCTGCTTTACGACGAAGCAATGAAGTTCGGCACCAACTACCCGATCAGCGAGAAGAGCCTGGAGGGACGTCTCAAGCAGGCCCAGCCTATCCTGGACCACCTGCAGCGGAAGTGGGACCAGGACAAGAAGAAGATCACTCCGCACTAGGACGGAAACTCGGATGGCGCGAAGTTCCGAGGTGGTGCCGTTTGGTGCCACGCCCGCAGCAGTCTTCGACGTCGCCTGCCGCTTGGCCGAGAGCGGTGGTTCCCTTCCTGCCGAAATCACCGAGGCGGCGCGCGCGGTGGCCGGCCTGGTGGGATCGTCGCCGCCGGATCAGGTGCGCAGCGCTCTGGAAAAGCTCATCACCGCCCCGCACGCCGACGACGGTTTGCAGTGGCTGCACGAGGCTGGCGTGCTCCAGCAGGTACTGCCCGAGTTGGACGCGACGGTGAACTTCTCGCAAGAGGCAGGACGCCGGCACAAGGACGTATGGGAACACACCAAGCAGGTGGTCACGCAGTCGTCGGCGCAGCCCATCGTGCGCTGGGCCGCCCTGCTGCACGACATCGGCAAGGTGGCCACCCGGGTCATGCTTAGCGATGGCAAGGTTACCTTCCACCGCCACGCCGAGGTGGGCGCCCGCCTGTTCGATGCTCTGGCCCGCCGACTGGGTTTCGCCCGCTCCGAGCGCAAGCGCATCCGCTTTCTCATCGTCAACCACCTGCGCGCCAATGCCTACGAATCGGAATGGACCGACGCAGCCGTGCGCCGCTTCGATCGCGAGATGGGAGACGCGCTCCCTGATCTCATCGAGCTGTCGCGGGCTGACGTCACCTCAGCCCGGCCCGGCCGGCGCCAGGAGGCGGCACGCAACATCGAGGCGCTATTGCAGCGGATCGCGGTCGTGCGCGAACTCGACGCCCGCATGCCGCCTTTGCCGCCAGGGGTGGGCAACGCCATCATGGAAGCCTTCGCTATTCCGCCCTCGCGCCGGGTGGGCGAGTTGCGCAAGCTGTGCGAAGATGCCATCGAACAAGGCGAGCTGCTCGAACGGCAGCCGGTTGAGTACTACGTCGACTTCCTCAAGCGTCAGGGGATATCAGGTGACAAGCCGTAGCTGGCGATCATCAGATCCCTCTGGCGCCCGAACACGGGCTATGCCAAAAGGAAGTCTGGTCCCGGGTGACGGAACACTTGCGAACCCCGCCAGGCCCGGAAGGGAGCAACGGTAGCTGGTCGACCGGGTGCTCGGGACCTTTCTCGTCGTCTCCGGGAACGGAGAGTCGGCGCGGGCCGGGTGGAAGGACGGTGCCGGCACGGTGGCGGACGATGGTGCTACAATAATCTCCTCTGGAGACGAGTCGGATCCAATGCCTCGCATGGTCAGATGCGCAAGACTCGGGCAGGACCTGCCCGGGGTGGTCTACAAGCCGTTCAACAACGAACTGGGACAAAGGATCTACGACCACGTCTCACAGCAGGCGTGGATGGAGTGGATCGAATACTCCAAGCGGATCGTCAACGAGTTCCGCCTCGACCTGACCTCAGCCGTAGGGCAGCAGGTTCTCCTCGAACAGGCCGAGCAGTTCTTCTTCGGTGCGGGAGGATGTAACCCGCCCGAGTTCGTGGCACCCAAGTCGTGAGCCATGCCTGACGACAAGGGGCGACGGATGACGGGGGCCATTCCCATACCCGGCGAGCAGCCCGTGCGGCGGCCGACGGGGGCCATTCCTTTAGCCAGCGAGCAGCCCGTGCGGCGGCCGACGGGGGCCATTCCCATACCCGGCGATCAGCCCGTGCGGCGAACGACGGGGGCCATTCCCATACCCGGCGATCAGCCCGTGCGGCGAACGACGGGATCCTTTTTCGTGCCGGAAAGTGGTGCGCAGCGCAGTGATCTGCAAGCGCGCGATCCCCGGGTGGCGGTCAGCGCACCGGTGAGGGTCCGCTACGAAAGCATCCTCGATTTTCACGAGACCCAGTCGGTCAACATCAGCCGTTCCGGCATGTTCGTCTCTTGTGCTGATCCGCGACCGGTGGGGACCATCATCGACTTCGAGCTGGCGCTGGCCGACGGCCTGTCGTTGCTTCGAGGCAAGGGCGAGGTTGTGCGCGTCACCGGCACGCCAGTAGCGGGCATGGGCGTGCGCTTTCGCGAGCTCGACGAGGAAGCCCGCCGATTTCTGGATCGCATCGTTCAGGTGAACGAAGAAGAGGGGCGATCGCCGGCGGTTTCGCTCGACTTTGCCAGCGCGCCCGCCGGGTCACCATCCCCCAGCCTCACCGGGTCAGGCCGGTTCAGCGCTTTGCGCGGCGCCACCACGGTGCAACCCGGTCTCCTGGTCAGCGGGCGCGACCTGCACGTCAAGCTCACGCCCGCGACCGTGGGCTACTTCACCAACAACCCCCTGCTCAACATCCGCCTGGGAGGGTTCGTGGTTCCCTGCGACGAAAACGTGCCCCTGGGAGCGGTCTTCGAGGTGGTGATCGAGAGTTTCGAAGGTCATTCGCTCTTCACCGGCAAGGGCAAGGTCGTGGCCAAACAAGAGCACCGGCTCGGTGTTCGCCTGTCCGACGTGGACAAGGCCGTGCTCGCGCGCCTGCAAGCCGAAGTCACCCGGCTGAGTCCATTCGGACGCTAGGCCACTTCTCACTGTCCGACGGCGGCTCTGATCGGTAGACTACGGCCGTGACTGCGAAGCCTGTGAAAATGCAACGAGACGAAAAGGTTGAAGCCGCGCGCGCCCGTCTGGCTGGCACCGGACGCAATGATCCCTGCTTCTGCGGCTCCGGCAAAAAGTACAAGAAGTGCCACCTAGCTGACGACGAAGCAGCCGCCGTGGCGCCGCCCCAGGCGCCTGATCCTGAAGAGATGCTCGCCGCGGGCTGGCGGCTTTTTGAACAGCGCAGGCCAGCGGCCGCAGAGAAGGAGTTCCGTGCTGCCCTTGCCCTCAAGCCTGACTGGCCCGACGCCATGGTCGCCATCGGCTTGGCGCGCCTGCGCTCGGGCGATCAGGATGCCGCGCGCAGAGAGTTCAACGAGGTTCTGCGCGTCTCCGAGAAACTGGCCGCCGAGCTGCGCGAGTCGGGTGCCAAGGACGCCTTTTCCCGCAAAGAGGCACAGGCGTACCTCCGCGCCAGCCACGCCCTCGGTTGCCTGGCTTTCGACCAGGAACGCTACCAGGATGCTTTGGCGGATCTCGAACGCGTGTATGGGGTGGATCAAGGCGCGGTGGGCACCGAAGCCCGTCTCATCGCCGGCGCCGCACTTCTCAAGCTCAAGCGGCCGGCGGACGCCGTGCAGGTTCTGGAGGTGGCCAGCAAGTCAGAGGCCGGGGCAGGCCGCGCGTTGCTTAGTCTGGGCTTGGCCCACTTTGCCGCAGGTGATCGGGCTGCCGCGCAGGCTGCGATGCTGCAGGCTCTCGCCGCCAATTCCCACTTCGGAGTGGCGCTTCTGGGCCGCGTCCCCTCTCAAGCGGCCAACCTGGGTGCAGCCACAGCCGGCAGCCGCGAGGAAGCCGTGGGCTACGCGCAGACCTTCGGCGATGCGTGGGACAAAGATGCCAAGAGTTTCTTCAAAGAGGTTTTGGCTGGCAGGTCTGCGGACAGCGGCAAGAGCAGTGGCGCTGCCGGCGCACCCGTGGAGTAGTGCACGTGTCCCCCAAAGAACCCGCTTCGCCGGTCCTGCAAGAACGTCGCGCCTCGCGCCGCAATCCGATCCAAGTGCGGCTGCAGCTTGCGGACCTGGTCAGCAGTTTCTTGGGCCGCAGTGTGGACGTAAGCCGGGGCGGCCTTTTCGTGGCGTCCTCTGAGACGCGGCGGGTGGGAACCTTGCTGCGCGTGCACGTGCTGGGACCACGCGGCGAGGCGGTTTTTGCTGTGGGCGTGGTGGTCCGCTGTTTTTCCGACCTGGAAGGTAGCCGCGAGGGCAGCCTGTCGCCGGGCATGGCTATTGCGCTGACCTCGACCAGCGAGGCGTGGGATCGTTTTTGGGAGGACGTCCGGATGACCGATGGCGAAGAAGACGAGGCCGGCGACGATGAGGACGAGGCGTGAGCAACAGCGGGGCCTTGTTTCCGGTTTCGTCTGACAAGGCGAATGCCCTGCGCCTGCGTCTGGCCGCGCTGCAGATCCAGGAAGAAGATTTGGACGAAAGCTTCGTCCGCTCCAGCGGCAAGGGCGGTCAGAACGTGAACAAGGTGGCTACCTGCGTGGTGCTGGTACACCGGCCGAGCGGAACTTCGGTCAAGTGCCAGCAGGAGCGTTCGCAGGGACTCAACCGCTACCTCGCGCGCAAGCTATTGGCCGATCGGATTGAGGCCGCCCGGCTCGGACGGCAAAGCCAGGAACAGCAGGAGAGCGAGCGCATTCGGCGGCAGAAGCGGCGCCGCTCGCGCCGGGCCAAGAACCGCATGTTGGCTGACAAGCGCGCTCAGGGTGCGAAAAAAGCCCTGCGCAGCGGCGTCACCCGCGACGAGTAGACGCCTACTACCGCCAATCGGGAAGCGGTATCAGCCTTCTCTCTCGCCTGCCGAATACGCCATCCGAACCGCCGCGTAGGCCGGCTGGCCGGGGCAATCCGGTGGATTGAGCTTGCGCAGCTCGAGGCGCAGGGCAACCCCGGGAAGGTGCGCCACGAGTGCATCGATCATGTGGCGAGCCAGGGCTTCCAGAAGATGGTGGGTCTTGCCAGTCCCGATCTCCACGATGATCTCGGCCACCTGCCGGTAGTCGATGGTATCGGTCAAACGATCGGTGGACTGGGCTGTCTCCAGCGGCGCATCGATCTCGATGTCCACTTCGAACCGGCGCAGAGACCGGCGCTCCGCAGGGGTCGCGCCGTGGCGCCCCTCGAAGCTGAGCTGAGACAACACAAGGGTGGGCATCCCTCAGGCCGCACTCTTGCCCGCCGCTGCTCCCTCGTTCAAGGCGCCTCGACCTCGGCTTCCTTGCGCATCTTGCGCTTGATGATCTGGCGTTTGACCGGTCCCACCATGTCAATCAGCAATCGGCCAGCCAGATGGTCGTGCTCGTGCTGCATGGCCCGTGCGAAGAGGCCGCTGCCCTCGACGGTGAAGGGCTTGCCTTCGACGTCGAAGGCCTTGAACTCGGCGGTCATGGCCCGCTTCACCGGCACAAATATCCCTGGAAAAGAAAGACACCCCTCATCCCCGGTCTGCTCCTCGTCGGACAAGTGGACGATCTCGGGGTTGATGAAGACCACGGGCGGATCAGTGGCCGGACGGCCCGCCACCTCGGGGTCGACCAGAAAAAGCCGCAACGGGACGCCCACTTGGATGGCTGACAGTCCGGCGCCCTCGGCCAAGTACATGGTGTCCGTCATATCCGCCACCAAACGCTTCAGATCGTCATCAAAACTGGTGACGTCACGCGACGTCTCACGAAGGCGCTGGTCGGGAAAACGCAGGATTGGGAGAATGGACATCTCAATAGAAAGGATGACATCCGACGACGGTCCAAGCAAGACGCGGCAGCGCGAAGACCGCGCCCGCGCGTTGACAACCCTGGATCCCATTCGTAGTTTAGCCGCTCTGCCCGCTTCACTTCCATGAAGCTCGTCCGATATGCCGAAGCCGATCTGCCGACGGTCCACGGACCGTTTCGCCTCTTCGTGTACCATGAGGCGGCCGACAAGAACGGGGCGAGCCCATGTCAGGAGCACATGGCTATCGTGCGCGGACCCGTCCAGGGCAAGGGCCACGTGCTGACCCGCGTGCATTCTGAGTGCTGGACATCGGAGGTCATGGGGTCGCTCAAATGCGACTGCCGCGAGCAGTTTCATGTGGCACTGGAGAAGATCGCGGCCGAGGGCGCCGGCGTGCTGGTCTATCTCCGTCAGGAGGGCCGCGGCATCGGGCTGGGGAACAAGATCCGCGCCTATGCCTTGCAAGCCAGTGGAGCTGACACGGTGGAGGCCAACTTGGCTCTGGGTTTCGAAGCCGATGAGCGCTCCTACGACATCGCGGGCGCCATCCTGCGTGACTTGGGCGTGCTCTCGGTGCGGCTCATGACCAATAACCCACTCAAGGTCAAAGGACTGGAAGACGCCGGTGTGACCGTGGTGGATCGCGTCTCACACTGGGTGGGCGAAAACCAGCACAACGCAGGCTACCTGGCGGTGAAGCGCCACAAGATGGGCCACCATCCCGACGCGCATGGACCTGATGCGTCCGACCCATTGCTCGTTCTTCGCTCTGTCCCCAAGTCTGGCAAGGGTTAGTGCCAAGAAGGAGATCACCATTCCCACCGTCGAAGAAGTTCACGCGATTCTGGAGCAGGTCAAGGATCCGGCGCTGGGTCGGACTCTCCAAGCAGCAAACATGGTGCGCGAGGTGGGCGTAGACGGCGGCAACGTTCGCATCAACCTCCAGTTGACCACGCCCGCCTGCCCATCGCGCGACGCGATCTCATCGTCCATCCGCGAGGCAGTTGGCCGACTTGCCGGCGTGGCTGGCGTCGAGGTTGTCTTCTCGGCCGAGGTGGCGCGGCGAGCAGGCCCGCAGCGAGAAAGGCTGCCGGGAGTCCGCAACATCGTCGCGATCGCGGCGGGCAAGGGCGGCGTGGGCAAGTCCACGGTGGCCACCAACCTGGCTGCCGCCCTGCACCAGCAAGGCGCCCGGGTGGGTCTGCTCGACGCCGATGTGTTTGGGCCTTCCATTCCGCAGATGATGGGCAACCCCGAGGTGCCACCTGACATAGGCGTGGGCCAGAGGATCAAGCCCGCGGTCCACCACGGCATGAAGGTGGTGTCGGTGGGCTTCTTCGTCGAGCGCGGCACCGCCATCATCTGGCGCGGGCCCATGGTGCACAAGCTGCTGCAGCAGTTTCTCGACGAGGTCGAGTGGGGTGAGCTGGACTACCTGGTGGTCGATCTGCCGCCCGGCACCGGCGACACGCAGCTTTCGCTGTCGCAGCTCATTCCCGTCACCGGCGCGGTCATGGTCACCACCCCGCAGGAGGTCTCCATCCTCGACGTCGAGAAGGCGATGGCCATGTGGAAGAAGGTGCAGGTTCCGGTGTTGGGCGTGGTCGAGAACATGAGCTACTACCTCTGCCCGTCCTGCGGGCACCGTGACGAGATCTTCTCGCGCGGCGGGGGCCGCAAGTTGGCCGAGCGCGAAGGCGTACGCTTTCTGGGCGAAGTGCCGCTTCTGCCCGGAGTGCGCGGCGGCGGTGATGCGGGCAAGCCCGTGGTGCTGGCCGAGCCGACTTCGCCGGTCGCCCAGCTATTCGTCAGCATCGCCCAGCAGGTGGCCTGTGCGCTGTCGGTGCTCAACCTGCCAGACCCCGGAACCGGCAAGCGCAGCAGCCGGCTCAGCGTCATTCGGTGACGGCCGCCGGTAATTCGGAGCAGACCCACCGCCACCGCCATTGTCACCGTACCCGCCCCCCCACGGCCACAGCTACCGCCACCTACACCTCTCCCCGAATTCCAGGCTGGCCGTCACACTGGACCCGACGAGGGTGAGAGGGCATTCTTGCACGGGTGAACGGCCCAGCGAATCTTGCCAAGCCAAGCCCGGATCAAGAAGTGAGTCTACTCCGCCGGGCGATTCGTGCGGTCTCGGGATGGCGCCCGGGCGTGTACCTGTTCATCGCCGTGACCTGTCTCTACTTCGCGTCCATGAGTCGCGAGGTGCCTTGGGGCGACGCGCGGCCGATCTACGAGGTGGCCGAGTCCATGGTGAACCTCCAGGGAATCTCGGTGCCCGTCCGCTGGCCCTCGGACGCGCCGCCCGGCCTCGGTGGCAAATTCTATGCGCCCCAGCCCTGGATCCCATCTCTCATTCACTTGCCGGGCGCGGCTTTGCGCGGCGCTCTCTCGCACCTTCACCCGGGCCCGGAGCTGGCGCATTTGTCGGCGGTCTTTGCCTGCCATTTGGCCGGCACCCTGCTGGGCGGGCTGGTGGCATGGCTGTTTTTTCGCCTCTGCCTGCGCCACGGAGCCTCACCGCCCCTGGCCGGTTTCGCCGCGATTCTGCTCGCGACGGCAAGCATAGTCTGGGTCTACGCCCGATCGCCCTTCAGCGAAATCACTCAGATCGCTGCTTTCACCGGCTTCTTCCTTGAGCTTTGCCAGCTTCTCAAATTGCCTACTCGGCGCAATGCCTTGGTCACGGGTCTGTGGGCCGGCCTGCTGCTCAACACGAAGTACATCTATTTCCTATCTTTTCCCGGCGCCTTGCTCCTGGTCGCACTGGCGCACCGGAAAGCCCTGCGTTCGTTGGCCGTGCCACTGGGCAGCGCAGTCTTGGGGTTCCTGCCGGGACTGATCATGGCCTTGCTCTACAACTACCTTCGGTTCGGCTCGATCATGAAGACGGGTTACCTCAAGGTAAGCGACGTGATGGTGGAGAACGTCCTTATCAGCCTGTGGGGTTTCCTATTCTCGCCGGGCAAGAGCATCTTCCTGTACACGCCACCCCTTATCCTCGCGCTGCTCGGCTTTCCGCGTTTCTGGCGCAGCCATCGCTGGACCGTGTTGGCCATGATCGCCACTATCGTGCCGGTCATCCTGTTCTACTGCCGCTTTCCCGCCTGGCCGGGCGATTGGGCGTGGGGACCGCGCTACGCGGNNCGCTGTTCCGGTACTGTTGCTTCCTGCCATCAGTTTCTTCTCCGCCGCGCGCCGGCCCGGGCGCTCCCTGGCGGTTGGGCTATTGGCTGCCGGCCTCTGCGTGCAACTTCTGGGCAACGCTTTCTATTGGGACCACTTCATTCGCATCGGCCTCGACGCGCGCACCAAGTGGCTCGGTCAGCCCAATCGCAGTGCGTCCCTGACCGCGGACAAGGGTGGGTACTGTGAGGGCTGTTTCGATGACACCTACCCCACGGTCTGGCTGGGTCCGTTCCAGCCCATCTTCGGTCACCTCTGGCTAATGCGGCATGTGCCCTTTGGCCACGACTGGAAACGTGCCTCGCAGGATGCGCCCTGGCGGCGCCACACCCGCCTCAACGTCGACGCCAAGGCTACCTACGAGCGGGCACGCGTGGACCATTGGCTGTACGAGACGAAAAAGTATCGAACCGAGGGGTGGATCGTGCTCTTGCTGCTCTTGGGCACCGGAACCGGCGCGGGCATCCTCTTCGTCCGCCGCACGCGAGAGAATGGTCGACTCAGCTAGCAGTGAAGACCATCAAGCCTAGTCGTTCCGCCAGCGCCCGCGGGGTCACGCCTTCGAGGCTCGCCAGATCGTCCCGGGCGCCGTTTTCTTGCAGGAGACGGATGAGGTCAAATTGACCGCCGGCTGAAAAGACCGCACGCCACAGGACCGAGCAGCCCTCGTCGTCGCGTGCATTCGGGTCGGCTCCCTTGGCCAACAGGATGCGCGCAATCACAGGCAAGTATTCCTGGGCGGCGAAGTGCAGCGGAGTCCAGCCGTGCTGGTCAGCCGCATTCACATCTGCCTTGGCCTCCAAGAGAAGTCCCACCAGGCCAACGCTGTTGCCCAGCACCGCCTGATGCAACGGCGCCCGTCCCTCCTCGTCGCGCACGTTCGGGTCGGCGCCGTCGGCCAGCAACTCGCGCACGCGCACCAGATCGCACACGAAGGCCGCCTCGACCATCTGTCGGTTCGTCTCAAACTTGCTTGTTGCGGATGCCATGCGGGATCGCGGACGCTACAGTCGTTGCAGAAACTTCGCCATCACCGTCTTCACGCCTACGCTGGCGAAGCGCACGGTCACTTTGAAATCGTCGCCCACTGACTGCCAGGCGCACACCTCGCCCACCCCGAACTTCGCGTGTTTCAGCTTGGATCCCACGCGCAGGCCCAGCTCGCCCTCCTCGCCGTGCGCCATCCCTTGGTCGTAGTGCCGAGTGATCTCGCCCGGCTGGGCCATGGGCGCCGCACGGGCAGGCCCTCGCCCGCGCATCGACCTTAGCGACTCGCCCCGGTTCCAGCGACCCTGCCAGGGGCCAGCCCCGTCGGTTTTCTCGTCGTGGTACGCCGGTGGCGGCATGATCACATGGTCGATTACCTCTGCCGGCAGATCGCCGAGGAAGCGACTGGGCACGCCGCCGAGTTGCTGACCGGACAGCCGGCGCCAGCGTACGCGGCAAAGGTGCAGACGCCTCATAGCGCGGGTGACCGCCACGTAGCAGAGGCGGCGCTCTTCCTCGACCGCCGCATCGTCATCGATGCTGCGCTGATGAGGGAACACGCCCTCCTCCAGGCCGACCACCAGTACCTCGGGAAACTCCAGGCCCTTGGCTGTATGCGCGGTCATCAGGGCGACCGCACCTTTCTCGGGATCGTAGCTGTCCACGTCGGAGGCCAGGGTGATGCGTTCCAAGAAGTCAGCCAGGGTGGGTTCCTCGGCCTCGCGCTCGTACTCACGCATTTGCGCCACCAGCTCCATCAGGTTCTCCAAGCGGCCCTCAGACTCCACCGTGTTTTCGGCCGCGAGTTGATCGCGATAGCCAGAGTCTGCCAGAACCTTCTCCGCCAGATCCGCAGGCGGGAGCGAATCCTTTGCCGCGCGCAAGGATTTCAGAAGTTCAGCAAAGGCCGCCACCTTGTGACGCGGTCCCTGGCCCAAGACATCGGGCTCGCGCACCGCGATCTCCACGGCCGCGTGCAGCCCAACTCCCCGGTCGCGGGCCAGCGCCGACAGACGATCCACGGTGCTGTTGCCAATCCCGCGCGCCGGCACATTGATGATGCGGGCCAGGCCCACGGCGTCGTCGGGATTCTGCAAGACGCGCAGATACGCGACCATGTCCTTGATTTCCGCCCGGTCGTAGAAGCGCGTGCCACCCACCACCAGGTAGGGGAGATCGTGGGTACGCAAGGCTTCTTCCAACACGCGCGACTGCGCGTTGGTTCGGTAGAAGACGGCAAAATCCCGCGGCGCTGCTCCTTGGGCCAGCCCGGCCTGCACCGTCGAGGCGACATACTCGGCTTCCTCACGTTCGGTTTCGCCCTCGAAGACCACGACCGGATCCCCGGCGGCTGTGTTGGTGAAGAGCCGCTTCGGCCGCCGCTCAGTGTTGGGAGCAATCACCGCATTCGCCGCGCGCAGGATGTTTGCCGTCGAACGGTAGTTTTGCTCCAGCTTGATGACGCCCGCACCGGGATGGTCTCGCTCGAAGTCGAGGATGTTGCGGATGTCGGCTCCTCGCCAACCGTAGATAGACTGATCCTCGTCACCCACCACCGTGATGCTGCGTGTGCGGCGCGAAAGGAAACGCACCAGGCGGTACTGCACGCTGTTGGTGTCCTGGAATTCGTCGACCAGAACGTGATCGAACCGCTCGGCCAGCGTGGCCGCCACCGAGCTGTCGGGGCTGCCCAGACGCAAGGCCCAGAGCAGCAGACCACCGAAGTCCACCGCATTGGCCGCGGCCAGTCGCTCCTCGTAGGTGCGGTAGGCACTGGCGATGACCTTATCGAACGGGCCCGAGGCGACAAAGTTGGCCGCGCTGATTCCCTGATTTTGCGCGCGGTCGATGATGGCCACCACCTGCCGCACCGGGAATGTCTTGTCGGAGATGTTCAGGTCGTGGAGCACGCGCGCCATCAGGCGGCGCTGATCGTCCGCGTCGTAGATCACGAAATCCTTGCGAATGCCCACTGCCTCCCCGTACAGGCGCAAGAGCCGCGCTGACAGGCCATGGAAGGTGCCCAGCCACATGCCCGGGAGGTCGCTGCCCTCCCGGCCGAGCAGGCGCGCCACGCGTTCCTTCATCTCGCGCGCNNTTGTTGGTGAAGGTCACGGCCAGGACGCGGCGCGAGTCCGCTCCCTCGGCGATAAGACGGGCCAGCCGACAAGTGATCACGCGGGTCTTGCCCGAACCCGCGCCGGCGATCACCAAGAGCGGCTCTGCCGGATAGGTCACCGCCTCGACCTGACGTGGGTTCAACTCGCGGATCAGGGCTTCCCCCAAGCGCGGCGAGAGTGCGTGCGGCGGATCGATCATCTCGTGGGTTTCCACCACGTCCCTATATAGAACATCGTGGGACAGGGAACAGGGCAACCTTGCGGCCGCACCGTGCGACTCCATCCAGACGGCCGCCCGCCGCTATGCGCTCACCGAACCGGTCGACGGCCCAGAACCTCAATGCGAACCTGGGCCGTTCCCGCCCGCAGCAGGTTCAGCCGGCGCGCCGCCGCCTCGGACAGGTCCAGTTGCCGTCCGTGCGTGCAGCTACAGCGATCGTTCACCCGCACCTCCACGGAAGGGCCGTCGGGCAGGCGGGTGACCCGCAGGATGGTTCCCATCGGCAGGGTTGCGTGCGCCGCCGTGAGCAGCGCGGGGTCATAGGGCTCGCCCGAGGCCGTTTGGCGACCGACGAGGGCACGGCTGTAGTAGCTGGCCCGAATCTCGACGCTCTCCCCCGGCGAGGGCGCCAGGTTGGTCGCCGGCCCAGCGCAGGCACCCACCAGCACCAGGGCCAGCAAGGCCGCAGAGCGCGTGAGTGGGAAGATTACCAGAGCGCTGCGCATGTCCGATCGGCAGTCTGGCCCGTACCGGCGGCCTGGGGAAGCGAAGGATTTTACCTCCAGAGCCGGCTGGACAAGGGGAGGCTTTTCGCTACACTTATCTCATCATGCATGCATGCCTCCGAACTTCGATGCTCGTTGAGGCCGCGTGTTGGTGGTGGCGCTAGCCTGGGCGCTGCCAGTCTTTTCTGTTGAAACACGAAAGGAGAGGCCGCCCGGAAGCACCCGTGACATGGCCTCTTGTTCGGGTGCGCGTCGCGCGGAACACGCAATGACCAGCACCACAAATCATTACACCTTTGGCGAAACCCCCATAGCGGCGCAACGCCTGGCCCTGCTCGCCGCTGCCTATCAAGCGGCGTCGGAGGCATTCCTCGCCAGGTGGGGGCCGTGCCGACCCGAACATGCCATCGATCTCGGGTGCGGCCCGGGACATACGACACGGCTTCTGCACCAGACGCTGCGACCGCACCGGACCACCGGCGTAGACGCGTCGCCGCGCTTTCTTGAGGATGCCCAACGCGCGTCCAAGCAGGACATCGGGTTCGTCTGCCACGACGTGACGCAAGAGCCGTTCCCCACCGCGCCAGCGGATGTCTTCTTCTGTCGCTTCCTGCTCACGCATTTGCACGATCCAGGCACGGCTTTGCGCGCCTGGGCCGCGGCCGCCCGACCGGGGGCGCGGCTCTTGGTACAAGAGACGGCCTGGCTGCGCGCCGATCATCCGATCATCGCCCGCTACTACGAACTGGTGGCGGCTTTGCAGGCAGGCTACGGCCAATCACTCGAGATCGGCGTCGACCTGGATGGGCGTGTACGATCGCGTGGCTGGAAGATCTTGTCCAGCCGGCTGGCCGTGGTTCAGCAACCGGCGGTCGTCATGGCCAGACTGCACGCCATGAACATGCGCACCTGGGGCCGCGATCGCTTGGTGCAAGGGTCCTTCGATCTCGACGAGGTGGCGAGCATCCAGGCGGGACTGGACCGCATCGCCTCGGGCGAGCAGCCGGCCCATCCAGTGAGCAACGCCCTACGCGAGTTGGTCGCCGTGGCCGAATAGGCGCGCAGGCCTCGCTAGCCGCCCGATCGTGCTACGCTGGCGAGCCATGCCACATCCAAGACGATACGCAATCTTGGGCACGGGCGCGCTCGGCGGGTTCTATGGCGTGCGTTTGTGCCGGGCCGGTTGCGATGTGCATTTCCTTCTGCACAGCGATTTCGAGCATGTGCGCCAGCACGGACTGGTGGTGGATTCGAAGGACGGCGACTTCGTCCTGGCGCGCGTGCAGGCCTACCGCGACGTGCGCGACATGCCCCGTTGTGATGTCGCGGCCGTGGCGCTGAAAGCCACGCACAATCATTTGCTGCCGTCGCTGCTGCAGCCCGTGCTGGCGGACGGCGGGGTGGTATTGCTGATGCAGAATGGGCTGGGTGGCGAAGAGGAAGCGGCGCGGGCCGCGCCCGGGCATGCCGTGGTGGCGGGCCTGTGTTACCTCTGTTCCAACAAGGTCGGCCCCGGCCACATCCGCCATTCGGACTACGGCGCGGTTCGCTTCGCGCAGTACTCGGCTGACGGCGCCAAGGCCGGTATCAGCGACTGCATGCGCGCCATTGGCCAGGACTTCGCGGCTGCAGGCCTCGAGGTCGACCTGCTGGATGATTTGCTGCTGGCGCGCTGGCAGAAGCTGGTGTGGAACGTACCGATGAGCGGCCTGTCAGTGGTGCTGGACACGGACACCCAGGCGCTGATGGCCGACCCGCACACGCGCGCGCTGGCCGAGGACATCATGCGCGAAGTGGTGGCAGGGGCGCGGTCCTGCGGTCGGCACATCGACGACAGCTTCGTGCAGAAGATGATCGACGTGACGGTGGCCATGANNCCTACCGGGCCAGCCTGAAGGTCGATTTCGACGACCACCGACCCATGGAGGTGGAGGCCATCTACGGCAACCCTCTGCGCGCCGCCCAGCAAGCCGGCGCGCGCATGCCGCTCGTCGAGACGCTGTACCGGCAGCTCAAGTTTTTGGACGCGCGGAATCGCGGAATCTGAACCGGCGCCTCCACGCCTGAAATGGACGCGCAGAGCCCCTTGGTCATCCTGCGGCTATCGCGGGGATGCTTGTCTCACTTCGCGCTCTGCTCTGCGGCGCTGCCGGTCTTCTGCACTACTGTGGCTGCGCCCCGATCCAGTACGACCACGGTCTGCACCGACTGGATCTCATTGGTCTCGCGCGCGAAGACCTGAACTAGGTTGCTGCCCGGCCAGAGCGGCACATCGGCCTCGAAGGCAAGATGCTTCTTGTCTCCCTTGTTGGGCAGGTAGAAGACCTTCTTGGGTGGCAGCTTGGAATCGCGGTTCCACACTCGGATGTAGACGTCTTTGACCTCGCTGTCGTCTGAGGCTGTCGCCTTGATGTGTACCGTGCTGCCCGGCACCACCGTGGGCGCCGCAACCACCAGGATGGGCGGGGTCACCTGCCACTTGGGGACAAAGCTGCCGTGGACCGAACCGCCCGGCGTGACGTCCGCCGCAGCCACGAACGCCGGCCGGCCGCTTTCGATCTCCACCCGTCGGAAGGTGCCGATGCTGCCGGTGCTCCTCCAGACGGTGCCTCTCGGGGCATAACCCACGACCAGCGCATTGTCGGCGGGTGCTTCGCGCAAGACAGCCTCGGAACGCGTAATGGTGACGGGCTGATCCTCAGCCGAAGGGGCCGCTCCGGCCGGCGCCAGCTTGACCTTGATCTTGTCGGTCACCGATTCGCCGAGAACCGTGTCGGCCACCTGCAGATCAAGCTGGTATTCGTCCCCGCGGAAATCCGACCCGACCTCGTAGACGAAGGTAAACGTCCGGCTGGCCCCCGGGGCCAGCTCCTTGGTTTCAAAACGACCGGCACTGATCAAGATGCCTTCCTGCCCGGAACCATTGCGCAAGATGGCCTCGGTGCGCAGAGCCGCGCCCTGCCCAATGTTCTTCACCTTCACCAGGGTGCGCACGCGCTCGCCCCTCTGCACCTGACCGTCGCGATTCCCGGCCACGTCGTCGATGGTCTGGTAGCTGTAGGCGAAGAGCGGGTGCGCCTTGCCCTCGATGTGGAGAGTCATCTCGGGGCTGTTTGATTTCAGCGTCCCCTGTCCGGACATTTCGGCCCGGATGATGTCGGTGCGAGTGAGACTGCTCTTGGGCGCTTTCACGGTCAGGTCGTAGGTCTTGCTGCTGCCCGGGGCAATCTTGCCAAAGACCATCTCATTCTCGTCGAAGAGCGAGTTGTCGCTCCTCAGCACTGCGCGCACCCGGTAGACCGCAGTGGTCCCTACGTTCTTCACGGTGCCTCGGATCTTGATGGTGCTGCCCGCCTTCACCTGGGCCTCGCCGGTGGCCGCCGCCAGAGTCACCTGAATCTCGCCTGGACCTTCGTTGTCTGGGCCGGTGCTCCAGTCCACCCCCAGCTTCTCCAACGCGGCCGCCAGGCGCCTGTCCTCGTCGGCGCGAACCTTGTCGAAGAGCGCCTTGCTCGAATTGACCAGGTCCTGCCGCCGTACCACGCGTGCCTGGGCGAGCAGGTCGCGGGCCAGCGTGATGGGAAAATCGATGCGATCCTCTTCGGGCTCCGCGCTGTCGCTCTCGTCTTCGTCGGGTGAGTTGGTGTCGATCTCCTCCAGGTCCTGCTTGCGCCGCAATTCGGAGGCTGACGGCACATAGAGGTACGAGACGACCTCCTCGGGCTTCGTGCCTTTGCGCACGCTTGGGCTCACCAGGTGCCACTCGTAGTCCGATTCCTGTCGCCGCCGCGTCGAACTTTGCAGGTTTATCCACGCCTCATCGTTGTTCTTTTCCACCCGCATGCGGACCAACTCCACATCGGGGGTCACGCCCACACCCTGGATGGAGGTATCCCCTGGGGTCAGGTACTGCGCCGTCGTCAATTTGAGCCCCAGCTTGTCGTCGTCGGGCTTGTCGCCGAAAGCAACGGGTGACGGGATGTCGAACAGCATCTGCACCGAGCCCTTGCCGAAGGTGGTCTCGCCGATGACCACCCCGCGGTCCAGGTTCTTGATGGCACCGGCGACGATTTCCGAGGCGCTGGCCGAATTCTGGCTGACCAGAACCACCAGGGGAGCCTTGCTGTCGCCATTGCGGGTGGCGTGCTCGTCTTTGCGCTGGGCCCCGCCCACCCCGACCATGGACACGATGACGCCCGACTCGATGAAGGCATCAGCCACCTTTTGTGCCTGGTCGTACAGCCCGCCGGGATTGCCCCGCAGGTCCATGATGATGCCCTTGACCTTCTCCCGGTCGAAAAAGGCTAGAGCCCTGCCCAGGTCGCTTTCGGTGTTGGCGGAAAAACTGATTACGCGGAAGTAGCCGATCTTGGCAGCGGGCTGCCCGCCGGCCGCGGGAACCGTGAGCACGCGTGGCGGCGGGTCGATGGCGGGCGGGTGGATGAAATCGCGGACGATGGTGAACTTCTTCGTGGCCGGAGCATTGGCCCGGTCGATGTAGACGTCCACCGGCGCGCCCACCTCGCCGCGCAGCCGGTCCACCGCCTCTTGCAGCGTCATGTTGATGGTGGACTCGTTGTTGATGCGGGCAATGTGGTCTTTGGCCTTAAGCCCGGCGCGCATGGCCGGGGTCTCTGGCATAGGCTTCTTGACCAGGATGCGCCCCTTGCGGTCCATTTCGATGACAATTCCAAGCCCACCGAACTTGCCCTGCGTGGTGGTGCGCATGTCCTTGTAACTGTCCACGTCGAGCAGGACTGAGTGCGGATCCAAGGTGTAGAGCATTCCGTTGGTAGCGGTCATCTCGATCTCGACCAGGTGGCGGGCCGCGTCCTTGGCCGCCACCGGCTGCAAGCGCGGCTGGATGAAACGAAAGATGTCCTGCAACGTGCTGCGCAGGGTCCACGGCGAGTCCACCCGCTCGACGGGAAACGTCTTCTGCTCGCCGTTGACTCGCACGGTGACCTGCTTGGGGTCCTGCTCAGGAAATCGATCGACCAAGATTTCCGGCACGTCCCGCTGCAAGAAGTCGAGCGCACCCACCAGCATGCGCCTGGGATCGAGCCGCGTCTTGTCGAAGTACTGGTTGTTTACGTAGTAGAGCGTTTTCGTGAAGATCTGGGCCTGCGCGAGCTCGTAGGTCGTGTTCCCCGCTTGGACCGCGGCAGACAGGGAGGCATTGGTGCCGAGCTGTAGGTCATCACCCCGGCGTGAAATGGTGAGAAACAGGGCGAGGGTGCAGGCCCCCAGAAAAATGAGTATCTTGCGTGAGCGTCGCATGAATGACTCCGGTTGTGTCGGAGAAGACGAACTTGGATCGTCGAGGAGATCCATCTTGTGGCCGAATCATAGCAAGACAGAAGCACGCCGTCGTGCGAGGATTCGCAGCGCGACCTGGCCGCTGCGCTTTGCCGCGCTTGCGGATATGTCGGAGCCCATGCAATGGAGAGGCTGTTGACCGAATCTCACCCTGGCACGCTCTATATCGTGGCCTCGCCCATAGGCCATCCGCAGGATCTGTCGCCCCGCGCGCTAGAAACCCTGCGCACGGCTGACTTGGTACTTGCCGAAGACACGCGCTCGGCGCGCAAGCTGCTGGACGGGCACGGGATCGACCGTCGCACGCAGTCCTGCTTCGATGCCAACGAGCCCGCCCGTGCCGCACAGGCTGTGGTCTTGCTGCGCTCGGGCGGCAGCATCGCGCTGCTATCCGAGGCAGGAACTCCGACCGTGTCCGATCCAGGCTACCGGGTCGTGCGCGCGGCTATTGCGGCGGGCGCTCGGGTGGTGCCCGTGCCAGGGCCTTCGGCGGTGCTGGCCGCGCTGGTGGGATCCGGCCTGCCAACCGATAGGTTCTGTTTTGTGGGGTTTCCCCCGCGCAAGACGGGCGCGCGCCAGGGCCTGCTGGCTCAGCTTCGTTCGCTTGGCGCAACGCTGGTCTTCTTTGAATCGCCCCATCGAATCGGGGCAACCCTGGCCGATTTGTCCGCGGTCCTGGGCAAGGACCGGCCCGCCTGTCTGGCCCGCGAGCTGACCAAAACACATGAGGAATTCGTACGCGGCACACTGGCCGAGCTGGCTTCCCGGTACGCAAACGAGCGTCCCCTGGGGGAAGTGACCCTGGTGGTGGGCGGCGCCTCCGCGCAAGACCGGGAAGGCGACGGGCAAAGCGACGAAGAAGTCCGCGCGCGCGCGCGGGCTCTTCTGGCCTCGGGCCTGTCGGCGCGCGATGCTGCCGACGCTTTGGCCAGCGAAATCGGCCGCCCACGACGAGAGACGTACCGGTTGGTGCTGGATCTGCGAGTGCGCGAGTAGACACGCGCTCACAGGCCGTTGTCTACTCGCGATCTCGCAGCCCCAGCTCCTTCATCTTGGTCTGCAGGCTCTTCCTTGAGATCTGCAGCTTGCGCGCGGCTTGCGTCACGTTGCCTCCGGTTTCGTCGAGGGCGCGCTGGATCAGATCGCGCTCGACCCGCTCGGTCTCGACGCGTACTGCCTGCTTGAGAGAGCCAACTTCCTCGCCCACGGGTGGCGCGGCGGAGGGAGGCGGGCTCGCCGCCGGAGGCACCACCGTCACCACCGCTGGGAGATCGGGTTGCGACGGCCGCAGGGGTCCTCCTCCCAAGTCGGCGGGCAAGTCTTCGATCCGAATCTGCGGTCCTTCACAGAAGAGGATGGTTCGCTCGATGACGTTTTCCAACTCGCGAATGTTGCCGGGCCAGTTGTGCGCCACCAGCCGTTCCACCGCCGCGGGATCGGCACCCGTGATTTGCTTCTTCAGCCGGTCGTTGAAGCGCGCAATGAAATGATCTACGAGCAGCGGGATATCCTGGCGCCGTTCGCGCAAGGCGGGCAGGTGGATGGGCACGACGTTGAGCCGGTAGTAGAGGTCCTCGCGGAAGCCGCCGCTGGCGATCTCGGCCGCAAGATCCCGATTGGTCGCGGTCAGCAGGCGCACATCGACCTTGATGGTCTTGATCCCGCCCACGCGCTCGAACTCCGACTCCTGCAGAACCCGCAACAATTTGACCTGCATCTCTACGGGGATCTCGCCGATCTCGTCGAGAAACAGTGTGCCCCCGTGGGCCAGCTCGAAACGGCCGGGCTTGGAGCCCACTGCTCCGGTGAACGCCCCCTTGTCGTAACCAAAAAGCTCGGACTCCATCAGGGTCTTGGGAATGGCGGCGCAGTTGATCTTGATGAATGGCCCCGCGTGCCGCGAAGAATTGTCGTGCAGAGCCCGCGCCACCAACTCCTTGCCGGTGCCCGACTCGCCTGTGATGAGCACCGTCGAGGGCGTGTCGGCCACCTTCTCGACCACCGCGTAGATCTGACGGATCGCGGGTGATTCGCCCACCAGACGGAAGCGCCCGCGGGCGGTCGTATCCTCGGGTCGGGCATCGCGACGCGCCAGCATGTGCGTACGCATCGCCTTGGCGACGATCTGGTGAATCTGTATCTGGTCGAAAGGTTTTTCCAGGTAGTCGAATGCGCCCAGCTTGACCGCCTCGACCGCGTTTTCCACTGACCCGTGCGCCGTGATCATAACCACCGGCACATCAGGGTAGTCGGCCGAGAGCCTGCGCAGAAGACCCATGCCGTCGAGGCCAGGCATCTTGAGATCTGTGATGACCATGTTGATTTCTCGACCCATGTTGGTCAGCGCCTCATTCCCGTTGGCTGCCGTCACCACATCGTAGCCATCGCGCCGCAGAATTGCCTCGAGCACGCGGCGCATGTTGAGTTCGTCGTCCGCGATGAGAACGCGCTTGGCTTCAGTCTCGTTTCCGGCCACGGCGTGAAGTTAGCTCATTTCAACCCGGAGGGCATGGGCGGCGGCGTCGGAAGCGGCAGGGCTGGTGCGACTACCGCGGGCGGCGACAGCGGGATGGGGCCGGAACCGGGCAAAGGCGGCGGGCCTTTCTTCGATTCCGCATAGGAGGCATAGGCATCGGCTTCCACGGGCAGAAGCACGGTGACCGTCGAGCCGGCGCCCGGCTGTGAACGCACCTCGATGGTTCCACCGTGGTTTTCGATGATGCGTTGGCTTATGGGCAGACCCAAACCCGTGCCTCGTTCCTTGGTGGTGAAAAAGGGGATGAAGAGGTTGCGCAGATCCCCCGGCGGGATTCCGACGCCGGTGTCACGGAAGCGGACCTCCAGGAATGCTGCCGCTGCGCTCCGGCGCGTGGATCGGCGCAGGCTGGTCGTCACGTGCAGCTTTCCGCCCGAAGGCATGGCCTCGAGCGCGTTGAGCGTAAGGTTGAGAAACACCTGCCGCAGCTGCTGAGCATCGGCCCGCACTGGGGGCAGTCCTTCGATGAAGCTGGTCGAGATCTCCACGTTTGCGCTGCGTTCCTTGTCGAGGAGGTGCAGCGTCTTGCGAACCACATCGTTGATGTCGAGCGGATTCTGGTCGCCGCGATAGGGCCGGGCGTAGTCGAGGAACTGCGACACGATCTTGTTCAGCCGATCGACTTCCTCGACGATGATACCGAGGAACTCGCGTGTGCCAGCGGCGTCAGCGGGCTGCGACCCGGTGGGTTGCAGAAACTGGGCCGCACCCTTGATCGATCCCAGCGGGTTGCGGATCTCGTGGGCCAGGCCGGCTGCCATCTGGCCTAGCGCCGCCAAGCGATCGCGCTCCTTCATGCGCTCGTACACCTGCGAGTTCTGCAAGGTGACCCCGATGGACGCGGCCACCCCGCGAAACAGCTCGATCTCCTCCGAGGAATAGGCCTCGCGCAGGCGCTCGTCGCGCAGCACCAGCATGCCGAGCAGTTGCTCCTCGCCGATCACCGCCAGCACGACCGAACCGTTGAGCAGCTCCAGGGCACGCACCATGAGCAGGAGGCTTTCGCGCTCCTCGCTCTGGGTGTTGCGCAGGGCTGCCAGCTCTCGCTCAAGTCCCTCGATGGACACCACGCCTGCGCGGCGCAGCCGCTCGAGAAAGGCGCGATAGGCAACCGCGTCCAAGCGTCCCTCGGGCCGCGGTCCGACATGCCCAGCTAACTCGTAGGCCGAGCCGTCGGGGTCGACGGTGTAGAGCGAGGCGTGGGTCACACGGCGCGAGGCCTCCAGGGCGGAGAGCACGCGCGGCACCAGATCCCGCACATCGATGATGTTCATCAGATCCGTGCGCAGGGTTTCGATGCGCCGGAACAGCTCGTACTTTTCCTGGAACATCCAGCGATTCACCACGCGTTCCAGGCGCGTGCGCAAGGGTTCGAACACGATGATGATCGCGGTGGACGCCACCAAAGCATTGAGAAAGAACACCCCCAGCTCGTCGAGCTCGACCCACTTCACCAAGAGAAGGCCGTAGATGACCGTGGCGATCATCACCAGGGTGGCCAACACCACCATCCGGCCAAGCAACTCGTTGAGGTCGAGCAGGCGGTAGCGGGCCAGGGTCTGCGACAGGAAATATAGGTAGATGGTGATGAAGATGTTCCCGAACGACGGCGCACCGGGAATGAGATCGAGCAACGCCGCGGTCACCGTCGCCACGCCGCCGACGAGGAGGTAGAGGAGCCGGATCTTCTCGACCCGCGATGGTGTAGCCCGGTAGCGACGGTAGAGGTAGTAGACAGACAGGTAGAGGCCGACGAAGACATAGGCGACCAGGGCCGCGTGAAACCAGAAGCGCGTGTGGATGGGCGTCGCGAGAAAGCGACTGAGCAGCAGCGCCGAGTAGAGTAATCCCGCACCAACCACGGTGGTGCGCGAGAGCGGTGGCGGCCCGGCCTCGTCGCCCAAGAAAGCCTGGAAGAACCGTTGCGCCGTCGCGGGAAGGGAGACTGTGGCGGCCATCACAGCCCACTTAAGCAGCGAATCAGGCTCGGCCGCGCCGGTGGAGAAGAAGGACAGGAGCTTCTCGACCGCGATGTTGAAGGCGAAGGTCGCGAACAGAACATGGACCGCCCGCCGCGGTTCACGCAAAAGGACGGCGCCACCGATCGCCAAGCTGACGATGGCGGCTACCAATGCGGATAGGGTCTGGGTGTTCAAGACCTTGGCATTTTACAGCCTTTGCCGTCCCGGCCCCGGTCTGTTAGCATCACCGCTCATGAGCGCGGCCAGCGATACGCGGCCGCTCCGGCGGTCGAGGCCCTCCATCGACGCTTCGCAGCAGCGCGGCGCACAGGGAACGAATGGCCGATTCTTGCCGTGTATTCGCGTGGGGAGCCGGCGAGCTTCGCTCGCCGCGTACCATCGCGCGAG
>PMKP01000421.1 GCA_003157775.1 Myxococcales bacterium
ATTGGAAAATGAGAGCCGCATCGGTTTGGGCCCGATGTCCACGCTGGTGCTGATGTATTCGCGACCGTGGATCCCATCACGCGTGGGGCGAACGATCTCGGACATGTCGGTCCAGATCGAATCGAAGCCAAAACCATGGAAGCGCCCGCGGTAACCGGCGCCCGAGACGGGAACCCGGCCGGTGTCAGCCTGATTCCAGGTGGTGGCCATGATGTCGGGTTTCCAGTACCCGTCGCCCATGGCCAGGTACTCGGGATTGAGCGAGATCTCCAAGAGTCCCTTGGTGCAACCCTGCACGCAGGACAGGCAGGCGCGGCACTCGTAAAGCGGAATGATCGAGGTGTGCGGGTCGCGGTTGTAGGCCGCTTCCTTGCGGTAGGTGTCGAACACGCAGCGAGGCTTCACACAGTTGCTGCAACGGGCACAATCCTCGCGCCAGTCCACGCTGCCGTACTTGCCAACGTGGCGAAAGCGCCCCTGGGTTGGCAGCGACTTGATGTGGTACTTCTCGGGCATGGCGGGCTCTACCCTAGGCGGGCTTCCTTGATCACGGGCGCGACCAGTGACTCGCAGCCCGCGCTGTGGATGTGAATACCGCGCACACCGGCCATGGTCTTGACCTTGCTCGCGATCTCGGCCGCGATGGCCACCCCGGCCTGGGCCGCATCGCCGGTGCGCAGACGCTTGATGATGTCATCGCTGATCGGGCTGCCGGGCTGCGTGCGCAGCTCCTCGGCTTGCGCCACGCTGGTAAGAGGCAACACGCTGGCGATGATAGCGGCCTGCCTGTCCAGGCCCACGGCCCGCACCGCCTTCAGCCATTCTTCGAAGCCGGCCAGGTCAAAAATCGGATCGGTGAGCAGGATCTGCGCGCCGGCCGCGATCTTCTTTCTCGTCTGCGCGAGGGCCATTTCGATGGGACGGAGATACGGATGGGCAGCCGCCGCCACGGTGAGCGACGGCGTCGCCGCGAGCTTGTTCCCGCTGAAATCCAGCCCAGCGCTCGTCATCTTTGCCAGCGCCTGGGTCAATTGCACGGAATCGATATCGTAGGCGCCCGCCGCCTGCGGAAAACCGCCCAGCGCCTGATGCATGCCCGACATGCAGAAAAAGTTCTTCACACCCAGCGTGGCGGCGCCCAGCACATCGGCCTCCAGCGCCACGCGGTTGCGATCGCGCGCGCATAGGCTGAGCATCGGTTCGATCTTCTCCGCAGCCAGCAGCACCGCGCAGGCCAAGGCCGAGCCGTGCGTCTGCTCTGCGTGGTCGCCGACGATCACGCCGTCGAGCGACGGGGGAAAACACGCTGCCAGCTTCTTCACGGCCGCCGGATCGGTTCCATGTGGCGGAAAACAGGCCGCGGTCAAGGCAGGCTTCCCGCTGCTCAGTTTTTCGGACAATTTGCTAGTCGCTGTCATCTTCACTTTCCAGTTGATACGGAACGTCCTCTGACAAGCCCGTCGCCCGCAGAGGCGTCGGCGCCAGGGCAGCCACACGAGCGACAATGCCCTCGCGTACCGCCGCCAGCTTCTGCCCAAGCGTCGGATCCACAGTTACCGGAGCCGACGCCCCAGCACCCAGCGCCATGTCCTGCACCGCCGAGCCAGGCAGGTGGAACAAGATTAGTCGCTCTTTGCCGAGGCCAATCTCCCCCAGCAGCGACGAGACGGCCTCCACCCTCCGGCGGCAACGCTTGCTCCCTTCGTGATGGTGGCAGTTGCCCTCTTCACAGCACACGACGCCGACAGCATCGGCGCCGTCTTCGAAGGCCTTGAGAAAGTGTTCTGGTTGCAGCCGGCCTGAACAGGGCACCACCACCTCTTGTACGGGGAACGGCCAGCCGAAGTCGGGCTCCTCTGGCCGGTAGCGCATGCCCGAAGTGGGCAAGCGGCCCGGCCGCGCGCTGTTCTCACAGACGAAAACCACGATCACGGAAGGAGGAGCCTTGGCCGGACCTGCACCCGGCTGTACTGTCGCCATGTCAGCCACGAGAATGGCCTCCCCTTCGCGTCATCTCTTCCGAACCAATGCCGCGAGACACCGGACAGGTGACAGTCGAGATCACGATCCCCGGCCCGGACCTGCGGGTGGACCCGCTATGCGATGTTGAGTGAGCCTTCATTGCAGCCGCGCGGTTGCGAGTGACGGGGAAAGTAGACGAAGCCAGCATCGCGTGTCCAGACAGTGTGAGCGGCTCTTTCGCTTTTTCGAGTGAGCCGACCAAGCGTCGTGGCAGGATTTACTGACAATTCACTTCTCAGTTACTCAGTGGAAACAAATGCAATTCTTGCGGCCACGCCTCGCCTCCTAGCGCAAGGGTAGTTTACGTAACAGAAACAGTACGGATACGCAGCGGACATGCGCACCGCGCGGCGCCACTATGACAGCCGGAAGCCGTTTAGCAGTACCCTTCGCGTCAAGAGGCTGGCCTGCTAGCGACGGCCGCGGGTGCGTATGGTCTGGGCCAGACCACGAAGGCGCTTGGTCTCGCCAGGCACGGCAGCCTCACCCCGCTCGACCGCATGCAGCGCCTCGTCAGAGCGACCCGCTTCCAGCAGGGTCACAGCCAAGTCCCAATACGAGTCCACCCATTCCGGCGCAAGCGCAATGGCGCGTTCAAGGCTTTGCACGCCCTCATCCACACGGCCCTGCCGCGCTAGCGCCAGGCCCAGCCCTTTGCAGGCGTAGGCGTGGTCGGGCTTGACCGCGAGTGCACGACGGCAATACATCTCCGTGGCGACGTAGTCGCCCAGGAAGAAGCAAACGAAGCCACCCAGATCGAGCAGGGTCAGGTTTTCAGGCGCCAGGGCCAACCCCTGGATGATTCTTTCCCGCGCGTCGCCCAAATCGTGCTGGTTGATGGCGGCGCGGGCCTGTTCGATGATGGTGTCGAGTGGCGGAAGGGGCGCGGCGCCGTCTCTCTCGGATCCGCCGTATGCGGATTCGTCGCCGGTCATGGTCGGCCCCCGGCGACCGAGGCCGCACCCACCGCGTACCCGTCGAAGTGGCGGACCTCGTCGTCGGTCGGCTCCTCGGCAAGCAGGTCGAAGCGCCGGTGCCTCACCGCCTGGTAGTAGAAGCAGTTCTCGTTTCCGATTCCCCCCCCGGCATAGGTGGCCCAGGAACAGCCGCCGCGGCAGATATCGCGAAAGCGACAGATGCGGCAGAAACCGCCGAGCTGTTCCTCCCTGAAAAGCCGGTTGTACGCGAAAGCGTCTGCACGGCTCCAGATGTCGCGAAGGCTCTTCTGCCGCACGTTGCCCTCGACGAAACGGGCTTCGCCATGCATCGACGAGGGCAATGAAAGACACCCCTTCACGTTTCCGCTGCTCTCGATCCCGATCACCTGGCAGCCGGCGCGGCAGCCCAGCCAGAAGGGCAGCGTCGTTTCCGCATCGCGCAGGTCCGACTCCGGCTTGCCGAAGTAGCCAATGTCGTCGCTGGGATAGATCTTGAATTCAGGGCAGTTGATCCGGCACAGCTCCGCGATCTGGGGCACCAGCCACAACAGATCTTCCGGCGGCGAAACCAAATCGCGGTGCGCGCCCATGTTCCCGGTGGCAGTGGCGAACTGTAGTTGCCAGGCGAACACGCCGTGATCCATCAAGAACTGCCTCAACGACTTGAGCAGGCCCTGATTGAGTCGGTTGAGGGTGGTGTTGACCGCCACCGGCAAGCCCGCCGCCACGCTGGTGTCGATGGCGCGCACCACCCGCACGAACGAGCCCGGGGCCCGGAATTCGTCGTGCTCTTTCTCGAAGCCGTCGATGCTGAAGGCCACGCCGCACAGCCCGGCCTTCTGCGCCTGTTCGATATGTTTGTCCGACCAGGTGAGGCCGTTCGAGATCAGGTTTACCCGCGCGCCCAACTCCACCAGCCGCCGTCCCACCTCGTGCCAGCCCGGGTACAGCGTCGGCTCGCCGCCGCTCAAGGTGATGCGCCGGCACCCGAGCCCCACCAGCTCGTCGGCCACGCGCAGGCACTCCTCGAGCGACAGCTCGTCCGCGCGCTTGCTCCCGGCGATGGACCCGCAGTGCTTGCAGCGCAGGTTGCATGCCAGGGTCAGCTCCCACACGCAAGCGCGCGGGAAAAACCCGACTCGCCGCAGGACTTCAATCACGAGGGTGTTCTACCTGTATCTGCGTGACTAGTTCTTGTCCGGCATGGGCGCCATATAGGCCGGCGCTGGCGTCCCGTACCTCGTGACTGCCGCGTCGGGCATCCGCGCCATGTAGAGAACCGTCATGCCACCAGTGCCTTTCGGCTCGGCATCGGTCTTTCCCGCGTCGGGAATCGTGGTTCCGCCCGTCCCCGACACTCCGCCGGTACCGGTTGCCGCATCCGGTACGGGCGATGCGTACTTCTCCATCGTCCCGCCCGCGACCGGAAAGCTCCCCATGTACAGAGGATACATCCCCGCCATTCCCATTCCGCCCGTCCCTGTCACTCCGCCGGTCCCAGTCGCTCCGCCCGCAGCCGGCATGCCCGCGATGTACACCGGAATGCCGCCGGACGCAGTCCGCCCACCACTGAACGGCGCCGAGTAATCAGTCACCATGCCGCCCATGGCGCTTGGGTGCGTGGTTCCGCCTGTCGCCGTCACTCCGCCGGACGCGGTCGCCCCACCCATCGGCGCCATATAGAGAGTCGCCATGCCGCCAATGGCGCCGCCCATGGCGCCTGGGTGCGTGGTTCCGCCGGTTTGAATCACTCCGCCCGACCCCGGCGCCCCACCAGACGCGGTCGCCCCACCCTGCATCGCCACCCCGTAGACAACCACCATGCCGCCCAAGGCCCCTGGGGGCGTGGAGGAATTCGTTCCACTGGAACCACCCGCGCCGGGCTGCACGGTTGACGAGTCCGCCGAGCCATCCTGGTTGGAGTTCAGCCCTGAATCGTTGCAACCCACCAGCGCAAGCCCGATCCCCATCGAAGCAGGCACCACCACGTACCGGACCGTGTCCCTGAGGAAGGTGTGGATGCGCTCTCGGATGTCTTTCTCTTTCATGTTCGGCTCCTTGCGCTTAGCGCTACCGATTAACTACATGCGGCTGCCCGTACTCCCAACAGAAGCAAGTGTCATGCCACGGTCCTTCAGCCCTCAGGGGACAGCGAAGTCGCTATTTTAGCATGCCTGCCAGAGCAATTGCCGGTGCTTTCCATGAACCAGATGCCAGTGCCGTCTCAGATTTCTGAGGCTGCGTCCGGATGCGAATCCGTCGCTGATGCGATCGGTCACCATCCCATATCACGAGCTTGCCGAGGTGTACGCGCGCAAAGCCCGTTTCCACACAAGGCGGGCGATTGCCGCAAAGGCGAGCCCGCCTGTCCCAGCCAGCAGCGCATGCGCAGAGGTGAGCTTGCCGAGCAGCGCCTGCGCTGGATATGTGGTCATGAGCGCCAGGGGAAAAACCACGGTGAAGATCAGGCGCAGTGCTCCCTTGAACACGTCGATGGGCCAGCGGCCGGCGTCGAAGATGGAAATGAAGAGATAGGAGAGATTGTCGACTTTGACCACGCGAAACGAAACGCTGACCACCAGGATCCACAGCGAATAGAGAAGAATCAGCGCCACACCGAAGAGCGCCAAGCCGACCATGAAATCGCCGACGCTGGGCACGCGTCCCAGGCGATGAAAGGCGTAGGCCAGGACGGCGATGCTGCCGAGGAAATCAAGGATGCGCCAGGGCTCAAAACGCGCCGTCGACACCAGAAACTGCGCGTCGGCCGGCTTCAACAAGATGAAGTCCAGCGTCCCCTTGCGCACGCCCTCCACTACGAAATTCAAGCTTGGGGTCACGCCTCCGTCGAGCACCGCCTTGAGCACGGAAAACCAGCCCACCACCACCAAGGCCTCGGGGAAGCTCCAACCCGCCACCGACTCCCGGCGCGAATAGACCACCAGTAGGGGAATCAAGGTGATGGCCAGCCAGAACAGGGCGAGCGCGCCCTCCAGGAAGAAATCGAAGCGATACTGAACCGCCAAGGTCAACGACGTCCGCATCTGCACGGCCAGCAGGCGAGCATAGTGGCGCAGTGGGCGCATCCCCTAACCCCCGAAGGCCGCGAAGCGCTTCAAGGCCGCGCGCCACAGCGCCAGGGTGGCAACCAGCGAGCCCGCAATGAAGAGCCACTGCACGCCCAGTTCGTGCAGGGCACTGGTGGTGCTTTCCAGGCCGATGAGTGTCTCGACCGGGAAGCCTAGAATGTAGCGGAAGGGCAGATAGCGTGCAGCCTGCGACACCCAGGGCGGCAGCAGTTCCAGAGGTACCAGGAAGCCGGACAGGACCGCCTGCGCGCCCAACCACACGTCGAAGATCGAGAGCGCACTTTCCACATACGCCGCCAGCGTGCCAATGATGGCCATGACAAGGAACAAGAGGATCCACGCCCCGGCAATCGCCGCGACTGCAACCGCCAGGCGCGCTGGCTCGTGCAACGGCAGACGTTCGCCTGCGACCCAGTAGAGGACCAGAACCAAGGGTGAGACCAAGAGCGCCCGCAGGGGCACGGCCGCCAACTGCATCGCACTGTGCGCCCACAGGGGATGGATTGGTCGCAGAAGGCGCGACGCCAACGTGCCGTGCCGAATCTCCATGGTCAACTCCCACACCAGCCAGGAGCCCGTGATGATACGCACGAGCAGCATGCCCAGGTAGTAGGCCACGAATTCGCGCTGACCAAAGCGACCTACCGGCCCGGTCGCGGCCACCGTCGTCCACAACGCCATCATTACCAGAGGCATGTTCATGGTCAGCAGCCAGACCACCATTTCGGCGCGGTAGGCAAACATATCGGCAAAGCCCACCCGTAGCAGCGCCGGATACACCCGCAGCACGTGCCGCACGGCCCGCAGCCCTTCCCCGCCCGGGCGCCGACTCATGCAGACCTCGCGCCCCCGTTGGCGGACTGGCCGTCGAGAAACTCTTGCATGATCTCTTCCAGCGGCGGGTCCTCGACGGAGATATCGGAGATGGGCAGCCGGCTGAGCGCCGCCCGCACCGCCTCAGTCACCTGCGCGGCGGGCACCGCCAGGGTGGCCTGCAACTCTGAGCGAGCCACGCAGTTGCCCAGCCGATCCAGGTCGCCGGGCGCCGGCACCGAGGAGAAATGCATGGTGATGCGCTTCTCGGGGCGAATGCGGCGGGCCAGCGTCCGCAGATCGCCATCGTAGATGAGGTGGCCCTTGTCGATGACGATGACCCGCGGACACAGAGCCGCTACGTCCTCCATGTAGTGGCTGGTGAGCAGCACGGACGCGCCGGTGGATTCGTTGTAGCGACGGATGAAATCGCGTACCCGCGCCTGCATGGACACGTCCAGGCCAATGGTGGGCTCGTCGAGAAATAGCACCTTCGGCCGGTGCAGAAGGGCGGCCACCAGCTCGCACTTCATGCGCTCGCCCAGGGACAGTTGCCGCGTTGGCTTGCCGATGAGCGGGCCGATTTCGAGCAGATCCACGAGCTCTTGCTGGGTGGCGTCCGCCTCGCGCCGGGGCAGGTCGAATAGGGCTCGGTTCATGGCGAATGTTTCCGCCGGGGGCAAGTCCCAAAGGAGCTGCTGCTTCTGCCCCATGACCAGGGTGATCATGTGCAGAAATTCGGTGCGCCGTTCCTGCGGCACGAAGTCGCCCACCGTAACGCTTCCGCTGGTCGGGTAGAGCAACCCCGAGAGAATCTTGAGCGCCGTGGTCTTGCCCGCGCCGTTGGGCCCGAGAAATCCCACCCGCTCACCCGGCGCGATGTCGAAGCTCACGTCGACCAGTGCCCGCACCTCTTCGTAGCGACGGCGGATCACCGAGCGCAGGGCCGCCAGCAGGCCTGGTGGCCGGCGGTGCACCCGGTAGGTCTTGCATAGTTTGCGCGCCCGTATCACGTCTTGGCGGGGCTACCTTACCAGAGCCACGGCACGTTGCTTGCTTCTTCAAGATTCACGGGTGCTGCGGAAAGAAGCCCCGCCGAGATCGCCGAACTGCCGCCACCTCAGTGCGCTTTGGCGTAGTCGCGCAGCCCCTGGAAATCCACTACCACCACGGGTTCGTCCCCTACCAGTCGCAGGTGCGGGACCGACACCCGCTAGCGTTACGGTGCAACCTCACCAAAACGCACAAGAAATGGCGTACTCTGTCTCTTGATGGCGCGACCACATCCGGAGAGTTCTCGCTGGAAGCCGGCTACGCGCAATGTTTTCGTCGCGCTTCCATTCGCAGTGGTCATTGCACTGCTCGGGATCCTCACGGATCTTCACACGCCCCTGAACGATTTCTGGGGGAACCACTACCTCTCGCAAAGACTCGATGCCCGCAACCTCAGCACGTTCTATGACGGTTTCTATCCCGTGGGCTACACGGTGCTCCTCCGCCTGCTGCCTCGCTTCGAATATCCAGCTCTGTCGGCCCTGGGCATCAATGTAGTACTGACCTGGTTCTTGGCTCTTGCGATACTCGCTGTCCTGCGGCTTCGCGGGCTTGGAATCTTGCCGTCCCTCACAGCCGCCAGTCTCGTGTTCCTCTTTCCACAGGTCTTTCAGTGTCTGTACACGCCGGGCGCTGATTCGGGCGCAATGGTGTTCTTCACAGTCGGCACCTGCGCCCTATTCGTGGCACTACTCGCTCCCACACCGCGGTTTTGGTGGTATGCGCTCGCCGGTGGACTCCTGGGCATGGCAGCACTGTGGCGCTACCATGCTCTGCCGGGAGGCATATTCCTTCTAGTCACCGCAGCACTTGTGTTTCGCAAGCGGATTGCTGGGGTCATGCTCGCGCTGGCATCGTGCGCACTGGTCTACGGCTTCCAGATTGCTCTGAATGTGCTGTCGGGGCATTCGCCGTTTCAAACCTATGAGGCGTTCAACATCTACCTGCACGTGCATCACGTGAACTGGTACCACACTGCCGCGACGCCTTCTGTGGGCACTCCACTGTCGGTCATTCTCTCCGATCCGTCGGCCTTCCTGTCGTCATACTTTGCCACGTTTGTTAGGATTTTCCCCGCCCTGTCCGCGCCCATCGTATTGTGTTTTCTTTGCAAGGACCGTCTGTTGCGGCGAGCGGCAGTGCTCTGGCTCTGTTTCTGTTTCTTGTATAGCGCGCTCATGGCCACCGCCGATAGTGGCAGAGCGGTCCTCCTCGCTCTGCCGGTATCTCTTTGCTTTCTGGCTCTCGCCGGCCATGCCCTCTGGATCGACCGGCTGCGCTCTCTCGCGTCTTCGGTATCGTGGCCGCGACTGGTAGCGTACATCGTAGTGGCGCTCCTTCTCGGCGCATGTGCGACGAAGGATATTGCCAGCGTGCTGTCGTGGAGTAGGGCTTCCCGCCACTATCGTGCCCTCGAACAGGTGTGTGTTCGCGAGGGCATCACCGACGCCCGGCAGGTCTATTCGACCGACCTCTACCTTTACTTCCGCGACCTTCCGCCATTTCGCCCATCGTATACTGGAGGATGGCTTGATTTGCCGCCCTACCACTCAAACAACGAAGCCCACGGGGTTTCCCTCAGGTCGGAAAAGGCGTTCATTCAGGATTGCAGGGATCGCGGTATACGAATAGTACATCTCACGCCGGGCTGCAAGCGGGCTGCGGCCTTTCTCAATCGGATCTATAACTCTCCCAGTGTCGTAGACAGCATGCAGTTTATCGCGCAGGTCGGGAAGTCTCGTTTCTTTCGCCTTGAATGATGATGGTCTCACGATGATGCCAAAGCAGAGCTCCCCCGAACAAATCCCGCCGCGCCGAAGCGTCAGCATCCGCGAGGGGTTGCTGATTGCCTTCGCCCTCGTGGTGTTGTTGGTTCTGGGCAGCTTGTTGACTGCGTCGCTTTTCGGCACCGCGCGCCTGGCGCGCGACGTCGCCGGATCCCTGATGTTCGCACTGGGGCGAGATGCGGAGCTCCGGCTGGGCGATCTGTTCGATCCAATCCGGCAAAAGATGATCGAGGACTATGCGGCGGTCCGGGAGGGGCGGTACTCGGCCAAGGACGCGGAGACGCGCAGGAAATTCCTTATGCCGGGGCTCTTTTCGCTGCCCAAAGTCGATTCCATGATGCTAGCCGATCAGGATGGCGCGCATTTTCTCGTGGAACGCTACACTGAACCCGTCCGCCGATCCACGCTCTTGAGGCCCGTGGCGGACCGGCTGCCGGCGCCCGACCCCGGCCGCCTGCAATTCCTCACGCGGGATTTCCGGCCCGCCGAATGGGGTGAGACCAGTCGCTGGGCGCTCTGGGAGGACGCCGGGCGACAACTCGTGCAGAAATGGGATCTGTCTCTGTCCGGCTACGACAGTCGGCAGCGACCCTGGTACAGGGTGGCCATGGCGGCGTTTCGCGATCAAAGCCTGCCCGAGGCGCAGGCCGCCGCCTCGAGCCTGGTGGCATGGACCGATGTCTACCCGCTCTATACCGCGAAGGCCCCCAGTATTTCCGCGGCCGTCGCCGCGCGCGACCCGTCGGGCGAAATCCTGATCGTCACCTACAACCTGCCTTTGGACGAGATCGCCAAGTTCACGACGTCGGCGCAACCCTCGCCGCGCGGGATGATGTTTGTACTGACCGATGACGGGAGGCTGCTCGGGCCGCCCCGGGGCCGCCGAACCGAGGGCAGGCCAGACGCCGACGTGCCCTCGCTGCAACCGGTCGCCGAAGCCGGCTCTCCCAGCGTTGCGGAGGCGGTGGCGACGTGGCAGGCCGACCGCGGAGGCCAGCCCGATCGCTTTCGTCTCGCGATTGCCGGCGAGACTTGGTGGGCGGGATTCACGCCTTTCGAGCTTGGCTCCCGGCAACGGTTTTGGATCGGCGTGCTGCTGCCCGAGTCCGACCTCATTCCGGCGGCTCGCCATTATCAGTGGCTCATCGCCGCAGTCGGGCTATTGGCCCTGCTTGCCGCCGCCTGGCTGGCGCTGCGTTTCGCCCGCTGGTTCTCGCAGCCGCTGGCCGAACTGGCTGCGCAAAGCCAGCGAATCGCTGCGCTCGATTTGACCGAAGCCGCACCTGTGCGCTCCCACCTGGGCGAACTAGATCTGCTGTCCGTCACCCTCGGCCGCATGCGCGATGCCCTTCGCAGACACATCTCCGAGCGCGAGCAATCCCGTCGGGAAATCGCCGAGCGCGAGCAAGAGGTACGGACGCTGGCCGAAAACTCGCCCGACACCATCGTGCGCTACGACCGCGAGGCACGCTACCTCTACGCCAATCCGGCATTTGCCACCGCGACCGGGCTGCTACCCGCGAAAGTGACCGGGCGGCGAATAGCCGAATTCGGTTTTTCCGCGGAACACGTCGCGCTCTGGGAACGAACTGTCGATCGGGTCTTCGCGAGCGGCCAGTCCATCACCGTCGAGTTCGATTTCAAGACGCCCGCCGGGCTGCGGCGCTTCGAGTCGCGGGCCATTCCCGAAATCGCTGCCGACGGGGCGATCGCGTCCGCCCTGGTTGTCTCCCGCGACATCACCGATCGCGTCGCCAGCGAGCGCGCCCTCCACCAGAGCGAGGAACGCTATCGCACCCTGATCGAATGCGCGATCGTCGGCATCGTGGTCCACCAGGACGGCCACCTGCGCTACGCGAATCCGGCTGCGCTCCAGATGTTCGGGTACCAAACCGCGGCGGAGTTTCCCTGGCAGAGCGACTGGAGTGAGTTCATCGCGCCCACGTTCCGCCACGAAATGCGTTCCCAAACCGAGGCCGTGCTCGGCGGAGCGCATGTGCCGAGCCATCCGGGCTGGCAGATTCTCCGCAAGGACGGCTCGCACCGCTGGGTACAGTCGAGTCCCACGCGCGTCGAATGGGAGGGTGGCGATGCCGTGCTCTCCTTCATCCGCGACATCACTGAGCTGCGCGAAGCCGCCGACCGGCAGAGTGCGCTGGAGGAACAGCTACGGGAGGCGCAAAAGCTCGAAGCCGTCGGGCTGCTCGCCGGTGGCATCGCCCACNNGCCCACGACTTCAACAACCTGCTCCAGGTGATCGGGGGCAACGCCAACCTTGCGCTCGCTCCGGACAGCCGCGATCATGAGGCAGCGCTCGGCGCGATCGTCACCGCCGTCGCTCAGGCCAGCCAGCTCACTCGGCAACTGCTCACCTTCGGGCGCCGGCAGGCGCTGCGCTGGGAGAGCGTCGATCTCAACGGCCTGGTGGCCAACCATTTGGCGATGATCCGGCGGCTGATTCCCGAGAACATCCGCATCGATTTTCGCGCCGCCGCGCAGCCGGTGGTGACCGAGGCGGACAAGGGCCAGCTTGAGCAGGTTCTCCTCAATCTCTGCCTCAACGCCCGCGACGTCATGCCCGACGGCGGACTCTTGTCAATCGCGATCGAGCCCGTGGTGCTCGACGCCACGACCGCGGGACAACTGTGCCAGCGGCCGGCCGGGCGGTTCGTCCGTATCACGGTATCGGATACCGGCCACGGCATGACTGCTGCGATTCTCGATCGGATTTTCGAGCCGTTTTTCTCGACCAAGCCTCTCGATCGGGGTTCGGGCCTCGGGCTGGCGGTGGTCTACGGCATCATCCGGCAGCACGGCGGGCACATCGCCGCCAGCAGCGAGCCTGGCCAGGGCGCCCAGTTTGTCTTGCTGCTGCCCTGTGAGACGCGCGAACGGGCCCCGGCGCAGCAGCCGGCCGCCGCGCCTACTCTGGACGGCCAGGAACCCATCGCCGCCACGATTCTGCTCGCAGAAGACAGCGAAGCCGTCCGCCGGGTTGCCGAAAAGGTGCTCGCCCGCCTCGGCGCGCGTGTGATTGCCGTGTCCGATGGAGAGCAAGCGGTCAACCGGTTCGCGGCCGATCCCGGACAATTCGACCTGCTTTTCCTCGACGTCATGATGCCGGGACTCAGCGGTTTCGAAGTGGCCGCCCGTTGCCGCGTTTTGCGCCCGGACATTCCAGTTTTGTTCGCCAGCGGCTACGCCGCCGAATCGTTGGGCGACAAAGCCGAAGTGACCGCCAACGACCCGATCTTGCGCAAGCCCTATGATCCCGACGCCCTGCGGGCCGCTGTGCGAAAGCTCGTGACTAACCCCGGGCCAGGCAGATCGGGTCAGGCTTGAGGGACGTCTCCGCGAAAAACTGCTGCAAACCTCGTGCCTCAGGACTTCGCAGTTCCCATTGCGCCGGCCTCGGCGGCATAGTCGTCTAGCAGATCCTCCATCCGTCTGAAGACCTCGACCATGGTTTCCGCGTCGGGCAGAAGGGTGATGCGGAAGTGATCGCGATAGGGCACGTTGAAGCTGGTACCCGGGGCCACCAGCACATGCTTGCGCTCGAGCAAGTCGAGCGCGAATTTCTGGTCGTCGAAATTCGGCAGTTTGCTGGCATCCACCCGCACGAAGGCGTACATAGCCCCGCGGGGCGGGACCACTGACAGATACTTGCTGCGCCCACAGCCATCGAGAATCGTCGCGCGCGTCTGATATAGGCGGCCGCCCGGCCGCACCAGATCGCGAATTGACTGGTAGCCGCCCAGAGCGGTCTGCACCGCCCACTGGCCCACCACGTTGGAGCACAGCCGCAGCGACGCGATGGTATCCAGACCCATTAGGTATTCGCGCGCGTGGTCCTTCTCGCCCGAGAAGCTCAACCAGCCCACGCGAAAGCCGCAAGCCCGATAGACCTTGGACAGACCGGAGAAAGTCCCACACAGGGTGTGCCTGGCCAGGGTGGCCACCGGCGTGTATTCGGCGCCCTCGTAGGTCATCTGGTCGTAGATCTCGTCGGAGAACACCACCAGGTCGTGCGACTCGGCGATGTCGACCATCTTGGCCAGCACCTCGCGCGGATACACCGCGCCGGTTGGGTTGTTGGGCGAAATTATCACCATGGCGCGGGTGCGGGGGGTAAGGAGGCGCGCCAAGGCGTCGAGGTCAGGCACCCAATTGTTCTGCGGTGGACACGGGTAATGCACAGCGGTGCCGTCGGCCAGATGGGTGGCGGCTGTCCACAAGGGATAGTCGGGGCTGGGCACCAAGACCTCGTCCCCTTGGTTGAGCAGGGCGCGCAGCGAAAACAGGATCAGCTCGCTCACCCCGTTGCCCATGAAAACATCATCCGCGTTGGCGTCCATGATCCCGCGGCTTTGCTGCTGCATCACCACCGCCTCGCGCGCCGAAAAGATCCCCTTTTGGTGGCAATAGGCGTCCGCGTCGCGAAGATTCTCGATCATGGCCAAGCGCATGGTTTCGGGCGCACGAAACCCGAAGGCGCCGGGATTGCCGATGTTCAGCTTGATGATCTCGTGCCCGGCCTTCTCCAACTCGGCAGCCCGACGCGCCAGCGGACCGCGGATCTCGTAGCGGACGTTGGCAAGTTGCAGGCTGGACTTGATTCTTGTCGGAGACATGGTGACCTCGGGCGAAATCTCGCAGAAAGATGCCGGGCGCGCCAGATCTTGTGCCAAGGCCGCCGGACCGGATGACGCCCCTAAACGGCTTTTCGCAGCGGGACTACCAATCCCTAGTTGTTTGCGGCCGCAAGTCACGATAACGTGCTGGCATGTTTCGCCAAACAATGCTTTCGGCTGTAATTGCGGCGCTGGTGGCCCTGGGCGTTTCCTACGCCTCTATCCGCGGTGACCTGTTCCGCCGATCCGTCGACGTTCCCAACGTGGTCGGGTCCAACGTGGATACGGGCCGCACGGCGCTTGACCAGGGTGGATTGCTCTTGGTCGTCGCCGAGGATCGGGAGGATACCTCTGCGCCGCCAGGTCAGATCATTTCCCAGCGCCCGCTGCCTGGGTCCAAGCTACATGGAGGCGAGCCGGTGAACGTGGTGGTTGCCCGTGCGCCCACCCTGGTCAAGGTACCTGGTGTGGTCGGCCAGCTCGTGAGTGAAGCCCGTATCCGCCTGGAAAAGGCTCATCTCACCATCAGCAGTGTGGTCGAGCAGGCCCATCCTACCCTGGGCGTGGGCATGGTCATCGGGCAAAGCATGGCCGAGGGCGCTGAGGTGCGGGCTGGCACGGGATTGGAGTTGAAGGTGTCGAAGGGCGCCGAAACCGTCATCGTGCCCGCCGTGGTCGGCAAGGGATTGTCCAAGGCCAAGGATCTGCTTACCCAGGCCGGACTGACAGTCGGCCAGATCCACCATGCCTCGAACGACGATCGCAGCCCGGGCGTCGTGCTTGAGCAGAAGCCTGCCGCCAATCAAGCCCTGGGCAAGGGCATGGCGGTGGATCTGGTCGTGAATAGCGACGACTAGCGGCCCNNGGGTTTCTCCAACAGACCGGACTGCGTTTCACGGAACCCGAGGGCGCATATTATGTTCTGGTGGACATTGCGGAGTCGGGATGGACTGACGACAGGGCCTTCTGCGACTGGCTGGTCAAAGAGGTGGGTGTGGCCGCGGTTCCCGGCTCCAGCTTCTTTCATGAGCCGGTGCACAACCTGATCCGGTTCCACTTCGCCAAGCGGCCCGAGACCCTGGAAGCGGCGGGGCGGCGGCTCGTCGGCCTGCGCGAACGCGCGGCGCAGGCGCCGGGGCGCGTGTAGCCGACAGGCGGCTCAACCGACCAGCCGGTAGCCGGCTGATGCGAAGTGGTGATCGAATGCGAAGGCGACCCTGATCCTTTCATGCTCCATCAGCACGAAGCTGGTGGCGTCCACGGCCGACAATTTGTGCAGGCCCGGCTGGGCGAAATGGCGCCAGGCCGCCGCAAGATCCCGTGCGCCGCATTCACAGAGCCGAAAATGAGGCACGCGAGCCAGTGAATCCTTCCACGCCAGCGCCACCTCGCGCGTGGTGTTCCGCTCAAGGAAGGTGAAGGTTTCCATCACTACCGGGATGGAGGTCACGATGCGAGCGCCTGATGATCGGAGCTGCTGCCAGGCGGCCTTGGCACGGTCGTGCATCGGATCTTGGGTCAGGGCAAGCGCGATCCAAGCACCTGTGTCTACAAAAACAGCCTCCCCCTGCCGGATCATGGCGCGTCGTAGATGCTGTCGTGATCCACCGAACCACGCTTGACGGTACCACGCCAGAGAGCAATGGGACCGTCGGTCTCGGCTGCCAACCACACGCGCTCGACCGCCTCCCTAATCAGGGCCGCCACCGGGCGCTTCGTGCGCCGGGCCACTTTGTGCAGCGCTGAAAGGTCGCTTTCCGGGAAATACACCTGCGTCTTCGTCATGGGTGTCATCGTAGCACGGTCGATGACACCTTTCACAAGCTACGGCGATCGGGCCGAATCTACAGCGGGACGATGCTGGTGGTGCAGACGTTGCTGAAGGGGCGCAGGGTGCCGTGTAGGCTCACGTTCCTGCTAAGTCTACTGGAACGAGATTCCGG
>PMKP01000307.1 GCA_003157775.1 Myxococcales bacterium
CAGGTTGCGTCGAATTCGGTCAAGGTGCGCTTCTCGTGCCCCGCGTGGGGCGCTTTCTTCGCCGCCGTCGATAAAATTTGGGCCCAAAATACACCACGGCGCTCGCCGTGACACAGTTGGATTAGTTTCTTAGACGTCAGCTCGCATCGGTCATTCAAGGAACCACCCATGGAGATCCGGAGAATCTTCGCGCTACGCGGCCCCAACATCTGGTCGCGGTACCCGGTGCTGGAAGCCTGGGTGGACCTTGGGGACTTGAAGGACCGGCCATCTAGTTCCATGCCGGGCTTCAATGATCGGCTGATGGCGTGGCTGCCCACCATGATTGAACACCGTTGCAGCGTGGGTGAGCGCGGCGGTTTCTTTGCGCGCCTGCGCGGCGGCACCTATCCGGCGCACGTTCTGGAACATGTCTGCCTCGAGCTGCAAAACCTGGCCGGCACGCGCGTGGGCTACGGCCGCGCGCGTGAGACGACGGAAGAGGGAGTGTACCGGGTCGTGGTGCGCTACCGCGACGAGCGACTCGGTCGCGCCTGTCTGCTCGCCGCGCTCGAGCTGGTGCTGGCTGCCGTGCACGACCAGCCCTACGACGTCGAACAAGAGGTCCGCAAGCTGCGCGAGCTGGCCGACCGGGTGTGCCTGGGCCCCAGCACGGCCGCCATCGTGGCTGCGGCTGATGCGCGTGGCATTCCCGTGCGCCGGCTCAACGAGGGTAGCCTGGTGCAGCTCGGCCAGGGGGCCAAGCAGCGCCGCATTTGGACCGCCGAGACCGACCGCACCAGCGCGGTGGCTGAGTCGATCGCGCAGGACAAGGAGCTGACCAAGAACCTGCTGCGTGCGGGCGGCATCCCCGTGCCCGAGGGGCGCCTGGTCACCGACGCCGCCGATGCCTGGCAAGCGGCCCAAGAGATCGGCACGCCCGTGGTGGTCAAACCGCGCGACGGCAACCACGCCCGCGGCGTGTTCACCAGCCTGACCAGCGAGGCTCAGGTGCGTGCTGCGTTCGAGGCGGCGAGGAGCGAAGGCAGCAGCGTGATTGTCGAGAAGTTCGCCGAGGGGGCCGAACACCGCCTGCTGGTGGTAGGTGGCAAGCTGGTGGCCGCCGCGCGCGGAGAAGTCGCATGTATCGTCGGCGACGGCCAGCGAACGGTGGCGCAGCTCATCGATGAGCAGCTCAATTCCGACCCCAGGCGCGGCCCGTATGAAGCCTGTCCCCTCTGCCAGATCAGCTTGGACGACAAGTCCACCCTCATGCAGCTCGGACGGCAAGGCCACTGTCCCGAAAGCGTCCCGGCCGCCGGCGTGTCGGTGGTGGTCCAGCACAGCGACAACCTGGCCATCGACGTGACCGACCAGGTCCACCCCAGCATCGCGGCCCACGCGGCGCTGGCGGCCCAGATCGTCGGCCTTGACGTGGCTGGGCTCGACGTGGTGGCAAGCGACATCTCGCAGCGACTGGAAGACCAGGGTGGAGTCGTGGTCGAGGTCAACGCCGGGCCCGGGCTGGCCATGCACCTGGCACCCTCAGTGGGCGCGCCCCGACCGGTGGGCGAGGCCATCGTGGACACGCTCTTTCCGCCGGGTGAGAACGGCCGCATCCCCATCGTGTGTGTGACCGGCACCAACGGCAAGACCACGGTGACTCGCCTGGTAGCCCATATTCTGCGCTCGGCCGGGTGTGTGGTGGGCATGACTTCGAGCGACGGCATCGACGTGTCAGGCCGCACTATCGAGGATGGGGACTGCGCCGGCCCGCGCAGCGCACGCAAGGTCTTGCTCAACCCGCAGGTCGAGGCGGCAGTGTTCGAGGCCGCTCGCGGCGGGATCCTGCGCGAGGGTCTTGGCTTCGACCGGTGTGACGTGGCGGTAGTGACCAACATCGGCCAGGCCGACCATCTGGGACTGCACAACGTGAATACCGTCGACGACATGTTCACGGTCAAGCGCTCGCCGGTGGACGTGGTCTTGCCCACCGGCTCTGCCGTGCTCAATGCCGGCGATCCGCTGGTGGCGCAGATGGCGCCGCTGTGCGCGGGCTCAGTGATCTTCTTTGCCCAGGATGGCAGCCATCCGACCCTGCTGGAGCATCGTGCGCAAGGCAAGCGCGCCGCCTTCGTGCGCGACGGCCAGCTAATTCTGAGCGAAGGACCGTCGGAAACCGACCTCATCTCCATCAACGAGATCCCCATCATTCACTCTGGACGCGCGCCCTTCCAGGTGGAGAACGCCCTGGCGGCCGCCTCGGCAGCATGGGCCCTGGGTCTGTCCAAAGAAGCCATTCGTACCGGCCTGGAAACCTTCCGCGCCGATCGGCAGGACGATCCCTGCCGATTCAACCTCGTGCCCCACGGCGAAGCCACCCTGGTGATCGACGACTGCCACAACATCTCTGCGCTGACTGCAGTCGTGTCTGCCCTGGACCGGTTTTCCCATCGGAGGCGCACCGCCGTCTATTCAGCAGGCGACGCAAGACGAGACGAAGATATTGTGCGGCAAGGCGAGATCCTAGCCGCTGCTTTTGACCGCGTCGTTCTCTACGACGACCCATCAGCTACGGATCGGGCGCCGGGTGATGTACCTGGCCTTTTGCGAAAGGGCCTGGCTTCTGGACCACGAGTAGCTGAAATCATTTGTGTCTCTGACTATCGCGAGGCGGTGGACAAGGCATTGGATCTCCTTGCACCGGGCGAGCTGGGGCTGGTTCAGGTCCTCGACGGCGATATGGAATCGAGTCTTGCTGTGTTATCGGCCATCGGCGTGGTTAGCGAAGAGAAAAGGGCACGTGGTGGTGCCGGAGCTGCGAATAAACCCCATTCGCGGTCCGTCGCACTACCAGTGACCCTCCGGTCTTCATCAAGGCCGGACTCGAAGAAGAACTAACCAAACCCGAGACGGCCGCCATGCAAATCAACAGAATTCGCGCACTTAGGGGACCCAATATCTGGAGTCGTCACACTGCGCTTGAGATAACCGTTAGTCTTGGCCCGGCAAATGTGCCCGTGGCCGAAATCCCGGGATTCGAGGCGCGCTTGCGGGTTCTTCTTCCCGACATGTTCTCCGGGGTGCAATGGGCCGAGGCGGATCTTGGCGGCGTGGCAGCCGAGAGTGCCACCTTGGCGCATGTCTTGGGGCACGTGACCATGGCGCTGCAAAAGGGGGCACGGGTGCCAGTGTCTTTCAGCAAGACAACCGCTACCAACGAAGCAGGGCTGTGGAAGGTTCTGGTCGAGTATCGCGAGGAGGATGTGGCACGTGCGGCGGTGGAAGCGGCGGTCCAGATCATCGATGCCGTCCTGGCTGAGAGAAGCTTTGATGTGCACGCCACAGTCAAGCAGTTGCGTTCCCAGGATGAGGATGTGCGCCTCGGTCCCAGCACCGGGGCCATCGTGCGGGCCGCCGAGGCAAGGGGAGTTCCCACGCGTCGGCTGAATTCTGGCAGCCTGGTTCAGCTTGGCTGGGGCTCGCGCCAGCGACGCATTCTGGCGGCTGAAACCGATCGCACCAGCGCCATCGGCGAATCCATCGCGCAAGACAAGGAGCTGACCAAGCTCCTGCTCCGATCGGTCGGCGTGCCCGTGCCGGCAGGCGGTCCGGTCAAGGACGCCGATGAGGCATGGGAGATGGCACAAGAGGTCGGGCTTCCGGCGGTGGTGAAGCCCCAGCACGGAAATCAGGGCCGCGGCGTGGCCGTCAACCTGACGACGCGCGAGCAGGTGCTTGCGGCCTACCAGGCCGCGCGGGCCGAGGGCTCCTCGGTGCTGGTGGAACGCTTCGCCCAGGGCGCTGACCACCGATTGCTGGTGGTGGGTGACCGGATGATTGCGGCAGCCCGTCGGGATCCGCCCCGCGTGCAGGGCGACGGCAAGTCCACCGTGGCCGAGTTGGTGGCCGTGGTGAATTCGGACCCGCTCCGGGGCGACGACCATTCCACCTCACTCAGCAAGATGCGCCTCGATGCGATTGGCCTGGCGGTTCTGGCGGGCCAGGGCTACACGCTTGATTCAATTCCGGCGGCGGGCACGCAGGTTTTCTTGCGCCAGAACGGCAATCTGAGCACGGGCGGCTCGGCCACCGATGTGACCGACCGTGTGCACCCCGAAAACGCCGCGCGCGCGGTGGACGCGGCCCGCGTGGTCGGGCTGGACGTCGCTGGCGTGGACGTGATCTGCCGTGACATCAGCCGGCCGCTGGAAGAGCAGGGCGGGATTGTGGTCGAGGTCAACGCCGCCCCCGGGCTGCGCATGCACCTGGACCCGTCGGTGGGCAAGCCGCGGCCAGTGGGCGAGGCCATCGTGTCCACCATGTTCCCGCCCGGGGAGAACGGGCGCATTCCTGTCGTGGCAGTAGCCGGCACCAACGGCAAGACAACCACCGTGCGTATGGTTGGCCACATTCTGAAGGCTTCCGGACGGCACGTGGGCATGGCTTGCACCGACGGCATCTACATCGACGACCGGCGCATCGACACCGACGATTGCAGCGGTCCACGCAGCGCGCGTGCCGTGTTGTTCAATCCGCGGGTGGACGCGGCGGTGCTGGAAACCGCGCGTGGGGGCATCCTGCGCGAGGGTCTCGGCTTCGACATGTGCGACGTGGCCATCGTCACCAACATCGGCGAGGGCGACCACCTGGGCATGGGCGGCATTGAGACCACGGAAGAACTGGCCGAGGTCAAGCGCACCATCGTGGAGAACGTGGCTCCCACCGGTGCGGCGGTGCTCAACGCCGCTGATTCCATGACCGTGGCCATGGCGCCTTACTGTCCTGGCTCAGTGATCTTCTTCGCGCGCGATCCGCAGCACCCGCTCATCGTTGCTCACCGAGCACGCGGCGGGCGTGCCGTGATCGTGCGTAACGAGACGGTTGTGCTGGCCGAGGGCAACCGGGAGCAGCGGGTGACCAGCTTGGGCGCGGTGCCGCTCACCCGCAGCGGCGCGATCGGGTTCCAGGTCGACAACGTGCTGGCTGCCACTGCCGCTGGTTGGTCGGTGGGTGTGCCGTGCGAGGTGATGCGGACTGCTCTGGCCACCTTTACCAGCGATACTCGCAGCACTCCGGGGCGGTTCAACGTCCTGGACTACGAAGAGGCAACCATTGTGGTCGACTACGGACACAACGCCGACGCCCTGGTGGCGCTCATCGACGCTATCAGTCGCATGCCCCACGATCGGCGGCTGGTGGTATACACCGCGGCCGGCGACCGGCGCGATGTGGACATCATTCGCCAGGCCGAGATCATCGGCAACGGCTTCGACCACGTGATCATCTACGAGGACAAGTGCACGCGTGGACGGCCCGATGGCGAGGTGGTTTCGCTCATGCACCGCGGGCTGGCGCGCAGCACACGGGTGGCTGAGATCATCGAAACGCGGGGCGAGCAGCACGCCATCGAGGCGGGGTTGCGCATGTTGTTGCCCGGGGATTTGATCCTGGTTCAGATCGACCAGGTAGATCCTTCTCTGGCCTTCATCGAGCAGTTCGTCGCGGCCAACCGTATGCCCGCGGCGCCCGCCGCGCGCGTGCAGGCGGGTGCACCGGCCGCGCAATCCGACAAGCGCGCGGTCGACCTTGGCCCGCAGGTCGCGTGACGGATACGGATTGGTTAGCTTTTTTACCACAGAGAACACAGAGGTCGGAAAGGAGGAAGGGGTCCGGATCGGACAGAACCCAACTCTTCCCTTTCCGATCCGGCTCTGTGGCCTCTGTGCTCTCTAGCCTGAAACTCGACTGTAACTGTTTGATCTTCTTAGTGTGCACTGTGGCTTGGTGGAGCAGAAAACCGGGCTCGGATTTGTCAGTTTCACGCCTGAAGGATCCGGGCCAGCGGCCCGGGGGCGAGACTGTGGTGAAAACAGCTAGCTACCCGCTACTTGAAGTTGTCGGTTGC
>PMKP01000268.1 GCA_003157775.1 Myxococcales bacterium
GGGGCGAGACTGTGGTGAAAGAGCAAACTACAAATCGAGATCCGCCTGTGCAGCATGTTCCATGATGAACTTGAAGCGCGCCTCGACGTCTTTGCCCATCAGCTCGGTCAGAATGCGGTCGGTCTCAGGGCCATCGCTGACGGTCACGCGCAAGAGCCGCCGGGTGGCTGGGTCGAGGGTGGTCCGGCGCAGTTCCTCGGGCTGCATCTCGCCCAGACCCTTGAAACGCATGATCTCGGGCCGCGCATTCTTCGGCAGAGCCGCCACGATGCGATCGCGATCCGCCTCGTCGAGCGCCCAGAAGGTCTCTTTGCCGTGGTCGACGCGAAAGAGCGGTGGCTGCGCCAGGTACACGAAGCTGCCCTCGATGAGCGGGCGCAAGTGCCGGTAGAAAAATGTGAGCAGCAGGGTGGCGATGTGATGGCCGTCGGAATCGGCGTCCATCATGAAGATGATCTTGTGGTAGCGCAGGCGCTCCAGGTTGAACTGCTCGCCCACGCCGCAGCCGAGCGCAGAAACCACATCTTGCAGCTCTTTGTTTGACAGGACCTTCTGCAGTGAGGCCTGCTCGGCGTTAAGCACCTTGCCACGCAAGGGAAGGATGGCCTGGTACTTGCGTTCGCGACCCTGCTTGGCCGAACCGCCGGCCGAGTCGCCCTCCACGATGAACAGCTCGCTCTTGGCCGGATCCGTGGATGCGCAATCAGCCAGCTTGCCCGGCAGATTCAGCCGGTGCGAGATGGCCGTCTTGCGCGACACCGCCTGCGAGGCCGCGCGCGAAGCCTCGCGCGCCTTGGCTGCCAGGGTGATGCGCTCGACGATGGTTGTGCCTGCGGTACGGTTCTGGTGCAGGAAGGTTTCCAGCGCCGGCCGGATGGCGTTGTCCACCAGGGCTTGCGCCTCGGGATTGCCCAGACGCTCCTTGGTCTGACCCTGAAACTGCGGGTCGTGCAGATAGATCGACAGGACGCCCACGATGCCTTCGCGGATGTCTTCCGCGGTCAGGTTGAGATTCTTGGGCGCAAGGCCCGCGTCGTCGAGGAACGAGCGCATGGCCTTGATGATGGCGGCGCGCAAACCCTGCTCGTGCGTCCCGCCCTGGGTGGTGGGAATGCCGTTCACGTAGGTGCGCAGCGTCTCCTCATGCGATTCGGTCCACTGCAGGGCGCATTCGATGCGCACTCCGTCCTCACGCTGAAAGTAGAAGACCTGCGGGACAGTGGCCGCCTTGCCCCGGTCGGCGACGATCTTGGCCAGGAAGTCCGCGATGCCGCCCTCGTGTTGCAACACATCGGCGGTACCGGCAGCCTCGTCGCGAAAAGTGATCTTGAGGCCCTTGTGCAAGAAGGTCTTGGCGTCCAGCCGAAAACGGATGGTGTCCGCCGAGAACTCCTGCTTGCCGAAGACCTGCACGTCGGGCCGAAAGAAAATCGTCGTGCCCGAGCCGCGCGCCGGCCCTTTCTTGGTCAGTCTGCTGGTCGCCTCGCCCCGCGCATAGCTCTGCTCCCACTCGAAGCCGTCGCGCCGCACACGCGCCACCATCTCCTCGGACAGGGCGTTGACCACCGACGCGCCCACACCGTGCAGACCGCCGGAATACTGATACTGCCCGGAAGAGAACTTTCCCCCCGCATGCAGGGTGGTGAGCACCAGCTCCAGCGCCGATTTCTTGAATTCCTTCTTGACGTCGACCGGGATGCCGCGGCCATTGTCCACCACGGTAGCCGAGCGGTGATCCTTGTGCAGGGTCACCTCGATGTGGGCGGCGTAGCCGTTGATCACCTCGTCGACCGAGTTGTCCACGATCTCCCACAGCAGATGATGGTAGCCTTTTGTGTCGGTTCCCCCGATGTACATGCCGGGCCGCCGGCGCACCGGCTCCAGACCCTGCAAAACGGTGATGTGTTCCGCGGTGTATGAACTAGCAGCAGCCATAGCGAAGAGATAGCTTCCTAATGCAGCAGTTTCGGCGGTTCATCCGCCGGCGCAGGCGGCTCAGGGAAGAGCACGCGCACGATGCTCGCCTTGCGTGCCAGGCTGTGGCCGCGGCCGCCGCGTGCGGTGACGTGGTAGCGGCCCGGCCCTACCGGAATCTTCCTGCCCGCGTCGGTCTCGGCGATGAACACAGTGTCGTCCTTGCGCGCGCCCAGGGCAAAGCCCATGACCGCGTCTTCCTGATCGAGTTTGATGATGGTGACCCCGCGGCCGGGATTGGCGAGTTCAGCAGCCTCATCGGCTTGGCACAGCAGAGCACGGGCTCGCGATGAAACCACGCACAGGACATCTTTGGGACGCACTGGCAGCACGCCCACGACCTCGTCGCCCTCGGCGGGTTTGGCGAAACGACGGCCGGCGCGCGTGCTCAGCTCGCGCAGCGGATCGAGATTGAAGCGGAAGCCATAACCCCGCTTGGTCACGGCGATGGCCAGGGTTCCGGCCGGCACCGCTGACGAGCCCGTGCCGGTAACCACCAGCGCCGCCACCACCCGCTCGCCGTCGCGGAAATTGAGAAGCTTCTGCACCGGCTCGCCGTACCCAGTCGAGGCGGGCACGTCGTAGATTCGACTGACGTAGCAACTTCCCAGGTTGGAGAAGATGGCGAGAAAATCCTTGGTGGAGCCGCGCAGGGCCGCCAGCACGGCATCGCCCTCACGCAGACGGGTGGCCGACAGGTCCCTGACCTCGCGCACGCGCTTGAGCCAACCGTCGCGTGACAGGATGACCGTCACCTCTTCGTCGACGATGAAGTCCTCGGCCTGGAACTCCACCTCGTCGCCACCCCCGCCGCCAATCTTGGTGCGCCGCTTGTCCGCGAAGCGCTGGCCGATGTCGGCAATCTCGCCGCGGATCACCTTCCACAGCCGGCGCTTGTCCTTGAGGATGGCTTCGATCTCCTTGGCCCGCGCCCGCTTTTCCGCCAGCTCGTCGCGAATCGCCTGGATTTCCAGGCGCGCCAGCTTGTACAGCTTCATTTCCAGGATCGCGTCGGTCTGCTCCGCGTCGAGCTTGAAGCGATCCTGGAGCTTGGCAGCCGCGTCGATCTTGCCCTCGGACTTGCGGATGATGCGGATAGCTTCGTCGAGCGCATCGAAGAGGATGGCGAATCCTTGCACGATGTGGATGCGCCGGCGCAGCTCCGCCAGCTCGAACTCGAAGCGACGGGTGACCACGTCCTCACGGAAGTCGAGAAATTCGCCCAGAATGGCCCGCAGGTTGAGCCGCACGGGGCCGGCCACCTCGCGATTCTCCGTCGGCACCAGGCAGGTCATGTTGACGTGAAAGGACAGCTCAAGAGGGGTGTGCTTGTACAGGTACGCCACCACCAGCGCCGGATCCGCGCCCGGTTTCAATTCCAGCACCACGCGCACGTCGTCGGTGGATTCGTCGCGCACGTCCACCAGCATGGGAAGCTTCTTGGCCAGAATGACCTGGGCGACACTCTCGACCAGGTTCGCCTTGGACACATTGTACGGGATGGAAGTGACGACGATCTGCTGGCCGCGTTTGCTGTCTTCGATCTTCCACTCGCCGCGCACGCGCACCGGGCCCTGCCCGGTTTCGTAGATCTCGCGCAGCTCCTTCTTGGAATTGATGATCTGGCCGCCGGTGGGAAAGTCGGGACCCTTGATGTACTTGAGCAGATCCTTGCTCTCCAGCTTGCGATCGTCGATGAGCGCCACCGCGGCCTCGCACACCTCGCCCAGGTTGTGGGGCGGGATGTTGGTGGCCATGCCCACCGCGATGCCAGCGCAGCCGTTGGCCAGGAGTTGCGGAATGCGCGCAGGCAAGACCATCGGCTCTTGCGATGTGCCGTCGTAGTTGGGCCGGAAATCCACCGTGCCCTGCTTGATCTCGTCGAGCAGCTCGGTGGAAAGCGGCGCTAGGCGTGCCTCGGTGTAGCGGTAGGCGGCGGGCGCGTCGCCGTCGAGCGAGCCGAAGTTGCCGTGCCCATCCACCAGCCGATAGCGCAGCGAAAAATCCTGCGCCATGCGCACCATGGCGTCGTAGCAGGCGGTATCGCCGTGCGGGTGGTACTTGCCGATGACCGCACCCACGATGGTCGCGCTCTTGCGGAAGCGGGCATCGGGATAAAGGTGCAGATCGTTGTGCATGGCGAAGAGGATTCGCCGCTGCACCGGCTTGAGCCCGTCGCGCACGTCCGGCAGGGCCCGCGCCGTGATCACGCTGACCGCGTAGTTGAGATAGCGGCGCTGCGCCTCGTCGGCCAGGTCGGCGTCAGGCGGCGGCGGTGGTTCGTCGCTGCCCCCCTTGCCCCGGCCCCGGCCACCCCCGCCCTTGGCCAGCGGCCGGGCGGGTCTTGCACCGTTTTCGTCGAGGAGATCGAGTTGTCGCGCGGACATGAAGCTACTTGGGGGCGCCGCACAAGACGGCGTGGGCCCCAAGTTAGGGGACTGCAGGCGCAGAATCAAGTAAGGCGGTTGCCGCAGCAATGGCGCCGCGCAGTTCGCGGTGCCCGGACAGATCTGGACGAGACGCAGCAGAGAGAAGATCCGGCTTGTGGACCGGGTTTCCCGCCTGGTCCTCGGAGCTGGCTCGAAACCGGATGCGGTGTACGATAGTGTTGTCAGATGACTAGACCCAAGAAACGTTTTGATGCTGTTGCCATGATGCGATCGATTCGCGACAAGATATCGACCAACATCGAGGGTATGACGCTGGAACAGTCGACTCCGCGAACGCACTGACCCCTGATGGTTGCGCTCTTGCGGAAGCGGGCACCGGGGTAAACGTGCAAATCATTGTGCATGGCGAAGAGAATTCGCCGCTGCACCGGCTTGTGCCCGTCGCGCACGTCCGGCAGGGCGCACGCCGTGATCACGCTGACCGCGTAGTTGAGATAGCGGCGCTGCGCCTCGTCGGCCAGGTTGGCGTCAGGCGGTGGCTGTGGCTCGTCACTACCCCCCTTGCCCCGGCCCCGGCCACCCCCGCCCTTGCCCTTGGCCAGCGGCCGGGCGGGTCTTGCACCGTTTTCGTCGATAAGATCGAGTTGTCGCGCGGAACATGAAGCTGCTTGGGGGCACCGCACAAAACGGCGTGGGCCCCAAGTTAGGGGACTGCACGAAGATTCCTCGCGTCTCTTCTCCTGTTTGCCACAGCATGACTAGAAGGGTGAGGTCCGCCTGTCAAGCGGCAAGGCAATGCCAGCTTGACGGTGAACCCGGTTTGGGGCTATTTCCTGGACCATCGCAACGCATGGAGTCCCGAAATGCTTGCCCCGCTGAGTCTGCGTCTGGCTGTGGTGCTCTTTGCTGCGACTGAAGCACCCCCGGAAACGGCTGCCCAGCAGCCTCAACCGGTGCGTGAGCTGCCCAACCAAGCCCCTCCCCCGCCGACCGCGGCGACTCCTGCTGACGCTGGGATCCCTGGCCCATCCACGCAAAGTGCCCCTCCGCCAGCTGAGCCTACTGCCAGACCGCCGCAGGCTCTGCCGCCACCAGCCGCCCGAGGGCAAGCATCCCCGGTAGCCGCGCCATCCGGAAAGACCAACGAGATTGAGACATCAGTAGGCAGACACCTAGGGTTCGGCATCCAGGCAGCGCCAATCCCTTTTCTGGGGCCCAGTGTGGTCTGGAATCCCGCCGACTATCTCGGGCTTGAACTCGACGTTTTCCTGGCGGGCGACATGCAGGCTCTCGCCGCCAGGGCACTGCTCAGAGGTATCAAAGGCCCCTGGTACAACTTCTACCTCTCCGGGCTGGCTGGCGCGTTCCGTTTCACTGGCCTGAGTAGAGATGTGTTCTCTCCTGACGAAACATCCACTGTTTTGGGTTGGGGTGTCGGACTAGGGAGCGAGCTGTTCCTTAGCCGCAGGTCAGGATTGAGCGTGAGTTTTGAAGTGGACTACATTGAGCAAAGACTCGCGCCGGTCTACTGGGAATACAACTACCAAGTGCCTCGTATAATCATGCCCGGCCTTGGCGCTCACTACTATGCATTCTGAGCCGTTCACGCTGAGACTCCAGACCGTAAGGAACGCCGCTATGGAACAACTTGCCATTAAACACAACCAAGTGGGACGACCTCACAGCCGCGGCAGATCTCTCTTGCCAACGACAATCCAACCCGCATCTGTCCTTGCGCTCCTGCTGGTCATCATTGGAGGGTGTGTCATCAAGAACTCAACCGCCGGTGCGACCCCTTGCACTGACGTAGAAGTGACTCCGTCCCACGCCGAGGTCATCCGCTGCGCCTATTCGCAAGACAACCTGACGGACGTCATGTATGACGGCAGCGGTCGTGTCGTTTCCTATCAATTCGATGTCTCCTGCTCCGATGGCCGCCACCACACCGGGACCGTCACGTTCAGCTATGCGAGCCCGACCGATCCCGGGACAATCCAGACGATGACAGTCGACGGTGGCACGTGCGCCAACTCGACTGGTGCCGACGCCGCAAGCGCCTCCGCCGGCTCTGGAGCCGGCGGTGCGCCTGGCTCCGGCGGTGTCACTGGCACTGCCGGTACACCCGGCTCGGATGACGCAGCGTCATCCTCATCGTCGACCGACGACTGCACAGCAACTCTATTCTCTCGCCTGCGTTCTCCCGCTGGTGTGGAACCAACTCCCATTGCTCCTGACCAACTGCCGACTCTCGCTGACCTTCAGGGCCAAGCTGGCATCGACTGGAGCCCCGTGGAGGTTGCTGGAGATGCCCTCGCGAATGCCGGCCTAGTCGTTGATCCTACCGAAAGAGCGACCGGCGGCCTACAAGCCGCTGACGCTAAATACTACTTCTTTTCTCTACCCGTAGGTTACACTGGAAACACAACGTCTCGGGGAGGCATTGGCATCAAGATCGACGGCTATGGCAGCTCAGACGTCTACGTGGAAATGTTTCAACAGCCTGCGGAGGGAACAGGGTCGTTCGGCGTCTGGTACTCTCAAGAAACCTCCGTCACCCAATGTGCTCTCACACCGCAGGATATTGCTGGTGGCAACATCGCATATGCGCCTAGGTATCCTGCCCAAGAAGAGGGGACCACTCCGCCTGGTGCCCGCATTGCTAGGCTGGCACCCAAGAACTCGTGCGCAGCTTGCAATTCCATAATACAAATCGCACAATCGTACGGCGCTGCCTATGGCGCGACCGCGGTCTGCGCCCCACTTCTCCCAGAGGCACTTCTTCCGGGTCTCCTGTGTGAGTACTTTGTCAGCGTGTATTTCGGCGCGGCAGCAAAGACTCTTGAGGCCTGGGCTGATGCTGACCCAGGGCTAATATGCACGCCTATGTTGCGACTTTGTGGGTCAATTGCCTCCGACTTCGTTTGCCCAACGAACAGAGACTGCAGCGTTCCCCCACCAACGTCAGGGGAATCGGTCGCCTGCTATGAATGTCAAGTGGGCTGTGGTTGCGCCAATGACCTCATCTCATCGGCGGCATCCACAATCCTCTGCGGAGCACTGCCCATCAAGGTTGACAACAATCTGTGTGGAGCTGTCGTAGGTGAGGCCATAGCTGGCGCCATGAGCGGCACACCTCAATCATGCGATAATGTCTGCAACAAGCAGTGCACGGCTAGAGACGGCGGAACACCCGACTCCCCTGAGGGAGACGCCAGTACCTGCATCTCGGGTGGAGCCGCAGACCTGGAAAATCCCGTCGGTGCCTATGTGTTCGAGTTCATTGGTAGCGACAGCGCTACCATTTCCGGGGGTGGTGGCTATCAGGCGGACTATGATCTTCTGGTTGGCGCGGATCTACAGTCCAACTTTGCTGGTCTTGAGTCATACACGGTACGCTCGGCGGCATTGAGGGTCGACGTTGCATACAGCTCAACACCGCTATGCACAGATAGCAACACTGGCCAGACGGTGAAGTGCGACTACCCACTTGCAGAGTGTATTACCGGAACATTTGTGACCGATGACTTCGACCTTACGGGTGCTCTGCTCATCCACGAGGCGCCAGGAGCGGCTAGCAATCCGCTTCCGGATGACTTCTATGAGATTAAGTTTGCGTTGGCGGGCGCCAAGTCTTTTCCGACGGCAAGGGGTACGATTCTGCAGTATGCGAGTGGCGAAGAATTGTTCCTCGGTACTGCTAGCGACTCGGAGGATCATGAGGCTGGCTATTTCCATTCCAATTTGGTCCTCCCTGCCCCATATGTTCAACTCGGGATTTCGCCAGGAGAGCCAATCCAAGGGCAAGCTTCCATTACAGGACGGGACGCTGGGGTTGGGCCCTAACTTGAGCTGGTGGGGTCTTGGCGTTTCCGAGGCAACGAGTTCGCGGCGCCCCACCCAGACTAGTTCTCAGGCAACCTTTCTCGCCGGGGGTCAGGACGACAGGCGTAGTCGCTTGATCTTCGCTGGGTGATCTCGCGCGAGATGCGCTCGACCCGGGTGACGTCACCCGAACGCACAGTGATGGTCTGCGAGGTGCGAAAGCCTTTGAAGATCTCGCGCTGCACGCGGTCCTCACCGCTGCCGGTGAATTCTGTCTGGTGCACTTCCTGAACGCTGGCCGAGGCCACCCGGACCTCTGCGTCCTTGATGCCCTGATCGGTCAAGTAGGTCAGGGCGGTGCGCACGTGACCGGCCAGCGTTCGGTAGGCCACGGTGCGATCCAGGTTCTGCGTCTCCAGGCTGGCGCTCCACTCGATCTGATCGGACACGATGCGCTTCTTGGCCGAACCGGTGACCTCGATGGTGCGTCCCTTGGGCCGTGTCTTGGTTCGCTCCCAGGTGCTGGCAGCGATGACGGTGGCCACGACAAAGGCCACGCTGGCCACCACCATGCCTACCCCGCTCGGACGGGTCACTCCGTTTGACATGCCCGAATAGTGTCACAGGTACGGGCGCCCGAATCGGGGCGACCTGCGGTCGCCCAATGAGATCGCCACGCCCGTGTTGGGGCGACCTGCGGTCGCCCAACGAGGTCGCCCCGCCCGTGTTGGGGCGACCTGCGGTCGCCCAACGAGATCGCCACGCCCGTGTTGGGGCGACCTGCGGTCGCCCAACGAGGTCGCCCCGCCCGTGTAGGGGCGACCTGCGGTCGCCCAATGAGATCGCCCCGCCCGTGTAGGGGCGACCTGCGGTCGCCCAACGAGGTCGCCCCGCCCGTGTTGGGGGCGACCTGCGGTCGCCCAATGAGATCGCCCCGCCCGTGTAGGGGCGACCTGCGGTCGCCCAACGAGGTCGCCCCTACCTCAGCTTTCCAGTTTCCTACGCTTCCAGCCGCGCGGGGGTTGTTTGTCCCGAGAATCGGGGTCGGAACGCGAGTAATCAATCCAGCGGAAGCTGGGAGCCGGGCGCACGTCCACGTGGACAAACCCCACCTTAGGATAGAAGCCAACCCCCATTCCGCCCGCATCCAGGGTGTGGACAAAGTCCCGCAGGTCGCGCGGCCGCACACCCGCAACCCGGATGTCGGATGCGGTGCCGTGGAAATGGTTGCTGGTGGTTTTTCGTTGAAAACGATAGCCCGAAAGCAATTCAATCGGCCGGCCGCCAAAGCGATCGTTCACATGCGAAAGGATGGTGAGCAGGCGCGGATCGATTTCGTGTTCCTCGCCTGTGCGCCGGCAGCGAAACACATGGGCGATCTGCTTGGCCGCTTCCACGCTGTACGAGCCGTCGGGGTTGTAGATGTTGGTCTGCAGTTCCTCTTTGTAGTTGATCGAATAGACCCGAATATCGCCCGACGGCCGCGGCGCTGGGCTGGAGCGCAGCTCACTGTCGGAAACCACCCGACCGATTATGCTTCCGCGGCGAACATGCCGCTTGCTGGTCTTGGCCGGCTTGCCGCGCTCCTGGACGGCTGCGCTGGCGCGCGCTGACCGCGATCCGCCTTTAGCGGTTGCCTGCAGTGCCCCCACATGCGCCAGGGCCAGACTCAATCCGAGCAGGGCTGTCAGAGGCGACCTTGGCATGCCTGTATAAGGCTTGCCGGGACTTTGGGGTCTGTCAACCTAAAAATGGTTGCGAGCCTCACATACGTGTGGGCAGAAAGCGACATGCGCACCTGTCCTAGCCCGGCTGTTCGCTAAGGGACGCCGCGACCGACGGGTCTGGACATGCCAGGTGAACCAGCTCAATGTGGAGGGTGGCAGCGACGGAGAAGATGCGGTCGTCGCGATAGAATTCGCCGTAGACCACCCGACGAATCCCGGAGTTGGCAATCTCCTTGAAGCAGTTCCAGCAAGGACTGGCGGTAACGTAGACGGTGCCGCCGTCAATCATGACGCCGTTGCGCGCGGCCTGCAGGATGGCGTTACTCTCCGCGTGGATGGTGGCGACGCAGTGGCCGTTCTCCATCATGTGCCCAGCTTCGGTGCAGTGAGGCATGCCGCGGATGGACCCGTTGTAGCCAGTCGACAGGATGGTCTTGTCGCGCACGATCACCGCACCCACCGACTTGCGCGGACAGGTTGAGCGCGACGACACCACCCGCGCGATGTTCATGAAGTATTCGTCCCAGGAAGCCCGCTCGGCCATGCGCCCTATCTAGCACGATTCTGATAATATCCGCCGACCCGTGGACTGGAAAAACACCCTCAGCCTCCCCAAGACCGAATTCCCCATGCGGGCAGACTTGGCCCGCCGCGAGCCCCTGTGGCTCAAGCGCTGGGCCGACGAACGCTCCTACGAGACGCTGCTGGCGACTCGCGAAGCCGCCGGCGCGCCGGCCTTCGTGCTGCACGACGGTCCACCCTATGCGACCGGGGGAATTCACTACGGCACTCTGCTCAACAAAGTCCTGAAGGACATCATCGTCCGCTCGCAGCTTCTGCTGGGCAAGAGTGCGCGCTTCGTGCCCGGCTGGGATTGCCACGGTCTGCCCATCGAGCACCAGGTGGAGAAAGCGGCCGGTGGCCGCGCCAAGCTGGGCACGGCCGAGTTCCGCAAGCGTTGCGAGGCCCACGCGCTCAAGTTCGTCGACGTGATGCGCGCGGATTTTCGGCGTCTGGGCTGCGTGGGCACCTGGGACCAGCCCTACTTGACCCTGTCCAAGGGCTACGAAGCGACCATCGTGCGCATCCTGGCGGCCTTCGCCCGCCAGGGGCTGCTCTACCGCGCCAAGCGGCCGGTGCATTGGTGCACTACCCACCAGACAGCGTTGGCCGAGGCCGAGGTGGAGTATGCCGACCACAGCTCGCCGTCGATCTACGTGCGCTTCCCGCTTCTTCCCAATCAACCCGCGGTGGACCGGCTTTTCGGCGGAGCGGCTGCGGCGCTGGTCATCTGGACCACCACGCCGTGGACCTTGGCCGCCAACTTGGCGGTGGTGGCCAACCCGCAGCTCGTCTATGCCGGCATCCCGGTCGAACGCGCTGGCCGGCGTGAGTACCTCATCGTCGCGCGTGAACTGGCCGAGGCGTTCCTCGCCGCTTGTGGTCTTGCTGCCCCGCCCAAGCATGAATGGATCGAGATCGCCGGTGACAGGCTGGCCGCCCTGCGCGGCGTGCGCTATCAGCATCCCTTTGTCAGCCAGGCGCGCAGCGAGCGCGATTTCCGCCTGAGCTTCGCGGCCCATGCCACGCTGGAGGCAGGCACTGGCCTGGTCCACACCGCCCCAGGCCACGGTGCCGAGGACTACATTGTCGGTCGCGCGGAAGGCTTGGAGATCTACGCTCCCGTGGACAGCCGCGGCCGCTACACCGCCGAAGTGGCACTTTGGGCGGGCCAGCCCGTGCTGGAAGCCAACCCCAAGATCGTGTCCCATCTGGCCGAAACAGGATTCCTGCTCAATCAACCGGGCGAGACGGTGCGACACCAGTATCCCCATTGCTGGCGCTGCAAGCACCCAGTGCTCTTCCGCGCCACCAGCCAGTGGTTCGCGCGCTTGGGCGATCGGGGCGACGAAAACAGCCTGCGCGAAAAAGCCCTGGCCGAAATTGACCGCACCCAGTGGATTCCGACCTGGGGCCGCGATCGCATCCGGGGCATGATTGAGGTTCGGCCTGACTGGTGCCTGTCGCGCCAACGCATCTGGGGTGTGCCCATCCCGGCCTATCTTTGCAAGAACTGCGGCGAGCCCTTCTTGCTGCCCGAAGCGATGGAGTTCGTGGCCACCGTCTTTGCGACAGAAGGCGCCAACGCCTGGTTCAGCCGGCCGACGAGCGAGCTAGCTCCGGCTGGCACGCGCTGCCCAAAATGCCAGGGCACGGATTTCGTCAAGGACGAGGACATCGTCGACGTCTGGTTCGAGTCAGGCGTGTCCTGGGCTGCCGTGGCCGATGGTGTGTTGGTGCCCAAGGGCGAGAAGGTCGATCTCTATCTCGAGGGCGCGGACCAACACCGCGGCTGGTTCCATTCGTCGCTCCTGACTGCGGTGGCCGCGCGTGGTAGCGCGCCCTACAAGGCGGTGCTGACCCATGGTTGGGTGCTGGACGAGCGTGGCAAGGTCTATTCCAAGTCCGAGATCGAGAAGGCGCGCGCCGCGGGCGTGAAAACCGACTACGTCGAGCCAGGCGCGTGGATGGAGAAGAACGGTGCCGAGTTGCTGCGTCTATGGGCCGCCGCTGCCGACTACCAATCGGACGTGGTGTTCAGCAAGACCATCCTAGACCAGTTGGGCGAGTCGTATCGCAAGATCCGCAACACCTGCCGCTACCTTCTGTCCAACCTGTATGATTTCGTGCCCTCGCGCGATCGGCAGCCCGACGACAAATTGCGCGACTTAGATCGCATGGCGCTGGGAGTTTTGCGCGACCGTGACCGGCAAGTCTTCGCCGCCTATCGCACCTACGTTTTTCACGACGTGGTCCGCTTGCTGGTGGACTACGTCGTCACCGTGTCGGCCGAGTATCTGGACCCGGTGAAGGACATCCTTTATTGCGAAGCCCCCAACTCGCCCAGCCGGCGCAGTGTGCAGACCGTCTTCTACGAGATGGTGCGCACCATCGCCACCGGGATGGCGCCCATCCTGTGCTTCTCGGCACAGGACGTGGCCGACGAGCTCCTGCGCCAGACGGGCGAGCCCTTCGATGTGCACGGCCAGATTCGGACTGAGCCGACGCCGATTGGCGATGCGGTTCGGCGCTGGCAGGATGAGGTCCGGCCCCTGCGCGAGCTCATCCTGGCCAAGCTGGAGTCGTTCCGCGCCGCGGGCCACAAGTCTCTGGAGGCCAAGGTCACCGTGCAACCGACTGCGGCCGAGCGAGGGCTTTGGCAGCGTGAGCTTACAAACCTGCTTGAGCTGACCGTGGTGTCGCAACTGGAACTCGCCGGCGACAACGCGATGAACGCAACCGAAATCACGGTCAGCGCGGCCAGCGGTCCGGAATGCCCGCGCTGCTGGCGGCGCACCGGGTCGTCCTCTGGCTACGCCGCTGAGCCAAACCTTTGCACTCGCTGCGCCGCCGTGGTCAGCTTGCTGGAACCACGATGAGTTCCACCAGAACCCGCAATATCCTGTTCACGGTCACGGCCGCAGTTTCGCTCTTTCTCGACCAGTGGACCAAGGTGCTGGCCCGCACCCACCTGAAACCACTTTGGGGGGGCGTGGTGGTGGTTGATGGCTACTTCGACCTGCGCTACTCGGAGAACACCGGCGTGGCATTCGGGATGCTCCAGCAACTGCCGGGCGGCCGCATCCTGCTGTCCCTGATGGCACTGGCGGCGCTCGGCCTAGTCTTTCATTACCTGCGCCACACAGATCCTGGCCACACCCGACTGCACCTCGCGCTGGGATTGGTGGGCGGGGGAGCGGTGGGCAATTTGGTCGACCGAATCTTTGTCGGCCGGGTAAGCGACTTTGTCGTGTGGAAATACCACGGCCACGAATGGCCTGCCTTCAATGTCGCGGACGCGGCATTGGTGGTGGGCGTGTGCCTGATGGCGCTCGACATGATGCTCGACAAACGCCGCACAGCTACCAGTGCGCGGCCCGAACGCGCGGGCGGGGGCCGCCGCTAAGAGGCTAGGAGCATGCGCCCGATCCTGATCGACTTCGGGATCGATCTTCCGCTGCTGGGGCGGCTCGACGTCCCGTCCTACTTTGCCGCGCTCGCCCTGAGCTTTCTGGTCGGGCTTTGGATGATGCGGCGGGATGCGCCCAAGCTCGGGCTGGACCGCGAGCGGATCTTCGATCTTTGGATCGATCTTATTCTCTGGGCGGTCATCGGGGCACGTGTCCTGCACATCATCGCCGACGGCCATTTCCACGACTACGTGAACCTGTGCGTGGACAACTTCAAGGTCGCCGCGACCGAGGCCAAGGTCGCCCATTGCAACGCCAGCTCCGAATGTGGTTGGGACTACCTGTGCAACCTGGCCACCCACACCTGCCACCCGCCGCGAGATTGTCTGGCTGTCTTCAAGGTGTGGCGGGGCGGCCTGGCCTACTACGGCGGGTTCATCTTCGCCGCGGTCTTCGGCCTCTACTACGCGCGCAAGCATCGTATGGGGCGGTGGGTCGTGGCGGACTTGGCCGCGCCCTGGATTGCCTTTGGTCTGGCGCTCACCCGTGTGGGCTGCTTCCTCAACGGCTGCTGCTACGGCAAGGTATCGCACCTACCCTGGGCAGTGCGTTTTCCCACCGGCAGTACGGTTTGGGAGGCCCAGCGCGCGGCTGGCTTGATTCCCGAGGGCGGCCCCACCCTGCCTGTGCATCCGACCCAGATCTACCTCGCCCTGCTCAACTTCGGCATGTTTCTCCTGCTGTATTTCGTCGTTCGACGACGCAAGCGACTCGACGGTCAGGTTTTCGCCTGGCTGCTTATCATGAAGGGTGTGCTGCGTTCTTTCGTCGAGATTTTCCGTGACGACGATCGCGGCGTGTTCTTCGGTTGGCTGTCCACCTCGCAGATCCTGTCGGTGCCGCTCATCGCATGTGGCATCTACCTGCTGCTCGGTGGTCTGCGCTCGCGCTGGCTGGCGGACCCAGCGCCGGCGCAGGAGAGCGCGTGAAACCCAATCTCTTCACGCTGCACCTTGGGACCCACGGCTTGGACGTTCACTCCTATGGCCTGCTGGTCGCCATGGGCGCGATTGTGGGTGTGTTGCTGGTGTTTCGCCAGGGACGGCGGATGGGCTTCGACACCGCCGCCGTACTCGACTTGGCGTTCTGGGCTCTGGTGGCCGGCATCGTCGGCTCGCGCGTCCTCTATGTGATCGTGCACATCAGCGACTACGCGCGCCTGTGCGCGGGAACCGGCGCACCCCGCCCTGCCCTGCGCGCCCTCGCCGATTGTGCGGCACCGCTCTACATCTGGCAGGGCGGCCTGGTCTTCTACGGAGGCGGTCTAGCAGCAGCGGCCGTGGTCTTGCTCTTCGCGCGCCGGCAGGCCTGGCCCTTGGGCGACGTGGCCGATCTGCTCGCTTTCCCGCTGCCTCTTGGCCATGCCTTGGGACGCGTGGGATGTTTTCTAGCCGGCTGCTGTTACGGCAAGGTCTCCCATCTTGGTGTGCGCTTTCCGCCTGCCAGCGTCGCGTATCAAGACTTGGCCCACGCTGCTCTGCTCGCGCCGGGCGCGCCCTTCACCCCGGCTCTCGCGCCCACCCAGCTCTACGAGGCAGTGGGCGAAGGGCTGCTGTTCGCATTGCTCGTCGTTTTGCGCCGGCGCCGGCGATTTCCCGGCTCGCTGGCCCTGGTCTACGTCATGGGCTACGCACTTCTGCGCGCGACCGTCGAGGTTATGCGCGGGGACGCGGGACGGGGATTCTTGTTCGAGATTTCCTTGCCGCGCGTGGCGGCCTGGCTCGCCCTGCCTCCAACCCAGCCTCTGGCGCTCTCCACCGCGCAGGCCCTCAGTTTGGGCCTCGGCACCTCCGCGGCTGTCGCCTACCGGATCCTGCACCGACGAGGCGCCCCCTCACGGCTCTCAGGCCCGCAATTGAACACAAGGAAATAGGAATCATGCGAAGACACATAAGCGGCGGCCAACTCAAGGCGATCTGCGGTTTCGCGGTCGCCATTTTGCTCGGCTGCGGATCCTCTCCGACTGGAGCGACGGGCGGGGCTGTCGGGTCGACCGGCGGAGCAAGCAACAACGGGGGAACAACTAGTACCGGTGGCGTAACCAGCAATGGAGGTGTTGTGCTCACGGGTGGAAGCCCGGCAACCGGCGGTGATGCGACGACTGGTGGCGCGCTCGACACTGGCGGCGCCTCGGCCACAGGCGGCGTGCGCACCGGAGCCAACACGGTCACGGGTGGCGCGACTGGCGGTCGTTCGACTACGGGCGGAACTATGACTTCCGGAGGAACCACGCGAGCCGGCGGTACCACGACGACCGGTGGCAAGTCGAGTGCCGGAGGTGCGACGAGCGCCGGAGGTGGTGCCGGTCTCACCTTTGACGTCGACCTGAGCAAGGGGCCAGCCAGCCAGTACGCGCCGTCCGCCACACCTGCGAGTGTGTCGCCATATATCTACGGCATCAACGGCTTTGGCAGTTTCGTCGCAAGCAAGACCAAGTGGGGTCTGATTCGCAGCGGCGGCGACCTGGCCTCGGCCTACAACTGGACAAACAACTACTACAACGCCGGCGCAGACTACTGCTATCAAGAGAGGGCCTTCGACAACGCGACGGGCTTGGCGGGAACACTCACGACGGCCACGGGAGATTCCATTGCCGCGGCACAGGTCAAAGGCGAGGCATTTCTGGCATCTATACCAATATTGGAATACGTCGCCGCGGCCTACGACAACAATGGCGTCTACACGACCTGCGGTACCAGCGCGGGGGCCGATACCCTGGGATGCTCCTCGCACAACAGCCAAGTTTCTGCGAACGTGGACAACTTTCCCTATGCTCCCAGTGCGGCCTTTGTGGGCAACGCCGCGGCCAAAGGATCGGCGTTTTGCTTGTGTGGGTCCGGCGCCACGGGATGCTCCGGTTGCGCGGTAGTCCAGGATCCGGTCTATCAAGACGAATTCGTGAACTTCATCAAAGTGAAATTCGCCAATGGAGGCGCTCCCGTCTTCTTCAGCCTCGACAACGAACCCAACTACTGGGAGGGCACCCATCCCGAACTATGGCAAAACGTGCATGCGGCGCAGAGCTGCAACACCGGAACCGTGACCTACGACGACATCGTGACCCGCAACAAGGCATTTGCGATCGCCGTCAAGAATGCCTGGCCCACGACCAAGGTCTTTGGGCCGGTGGTGGCTGGCGACGGGTTGGTCTACGCGCACTCCTACTCGGCAGACAGCCATTGGCCCACCGAGTTTCTCGACTACTACTTGCAACAAATGCACGACGCTTCGGTGACCGCGGGTCAGCCGCTACTCGACTCGCTTGACACCCACTACTACACGGTTGGCTCCACTGACGCCGCATGCGTCCAGTATCCCCGGCTGTTCTGGGATCCCAACTACACCGAGCTCAGCGCCTCTGCCACCGATGCCGTCGATTTTAGCTGGGACGGCAACTCCGATGGCAAAGGTCCGTACTTTGACAACCACTGGTATCCCCGCCAGTTGATACCCCGTCTGCTAAAGAAGATCGCTGCGATCTATCCCGCGGGTGGCACTGCTGCGCCTGGAATATCCTTCAGCGAATACAACGCGGGCTGCGAAACCACTGCCGCCGGAGGCGTCGCCGAGGCCGATCTCCTCGGTATCTTCGGCCGAGAAGGTGTGTTTGCTGCCACCGCCTGGCCGTTGCAGAGTACCAACTCGAACTTCCTGGTCGCTGGCTTCGATCTGTATCGCAACTACGATGGAAGCGGCACCGCAGTCGGCGATCTGGCCGTTCTCGCCAACACCAGTGACTACCAGACCACGTCGGTCTATGCCTTCGTCAGTTCGCAAAACGCCGGCGCCGTCGACGTCGTGGCCGTCAACAAAGAGACCAGCGCTCAGTCGGTCACCATCCGCATTGCCGACGCACCGGCGCTGAGCGTGGCGAGCTTGTATCGTCTGGCCGGCACCTCTGCCACGGTGAGCGCGGTTGCCGGCACCGCGCCCAGCGTCGCGTGCAACGCCGGAACCTGCACGCTGACCTGTGCCATGCCAGCAATAAGCGCTACGACGATCACCCTGAGATAGTGGGCGAAAGCAGGCGCGACCACCTGCAACTGCGGAACTACACCCGCCTGACGGCGCCCACTGCCTTGGCGAATGCCCACACGTACTCGAACCCGGACGCCAACGAAACCGCCAGCGAAACGTACAGCAACATCGTGCCTGCGACCTGGTAGTCGACCGAAACACCAAGCCCGAGCACCGGGTAACTGAAGTGCACGAGAAGCATGCTGATGGCCACCAATTGCAGTGCGGTCTTTATCTTCCCTCCGGCGCTGGCCGCAATCACCATGCCCTCGCTGGATGCGACACTGCGCAGGCCGGTTATGCATACGTCGCGCGCGATCAACACCACGACGACCCAGGCCGTGGCGCGGCCCACCGCTACCAGAAACACCAGCACCGCCGTGACCATGAGCTTGTCGGCCAGCGGGTCGAGAAATTTGCCCAAGACACTGACCTGACCCCGGCTCCGGGCCAGGTAGCCATCGAGGCCATCGCCCGCCGAGGCGACGAGGTAGAGAAGGGCTGCGACGAAACTACGGACCGGGCTGAAATTATCGATGAAGTACAGAACCCCCGGGACGATCAGCACCCGCGCTATTGTCACCAGGTTGGGCAGATCCGTGATCTGGCTGCGTAGGTTCGCCATGTTTGGAAAGCAATACTACCCCGACACCGGCGCAGGTTACATAGGCGTCGCCGATCTGGTTTTCCGGCCTGGCCAGGCTCTGCGCGACCACGCGTCCCACCCAGCCGCAGAGCCGTCGCCCCAACACAGCCAGCGAATCTCCCTCGCCCAGGCGCACGGCCACCAACTCCTCAGAACCCGCGGTCACGACCACCCGGCCCGTCCCGCGAAACTGCAGCAAGGCTGGTCCCCCGCCCGGCACTCGACCCCACTCCCACACCAACTCGTCGCCCCAGGCCACGACCTGTTCATCGCGCAGGTAGAGCACATCTCGTTCCAGCGACAAGGCGAAGAGTGCACGGCCCGGACGCCAGGACGAAAGCCACAGGTCGCCGTTTCCCGCCAGGCGCAGAAATTGCTCGCCCTGCGAGGTCAGGGTGTCGCCCAAAAGGTGTCCGCGCATTCGCCGGCGGGCGGGCAGCAGCTCGACCCCGCCGAGTGCCGCCAGCAGGGCGGACTCACGCACGTAGGTCTCGCTGCTGGCAGCGAAGCGCACAACCCCCTGCCCCAGCCAGGCCAGAGCCGCCGGCTCGGGCGCCGGTGCCAGCATGCGAGCCAGGGCAAAGGCAGAGAGCGACACAATCTCGCCTGACCCAGGTGCCGGGCTCGGCGGCGCAGGCATGACGGCATCGAGGACCTGCGTGCGAAGCTCCGGCCTGGGCGTGGCTGAGCCCGTGTCAGCAGCGCGCGCATGGTCGGGCGCGACGGCGCCCACCCCTGCTTCCTCGGATGCGGAAGCAGACGTGGTCGCCACCCGCTCCATCTCCGCGGCCAGCTCGTGCTGGCCCGCACGCCGGAAGGCCGCCGCCGCCTGCCCGCGCGCACCCGTGCGCGCGCAGGCGTATCCGAGATAGCTCCACGCGCGCCGGTCTTCGGGACGCAGGCGCACGGTGGCTTCCAGCTCGGTCACCGCCTCCTCGAACCAGTCCAGCTTGAGGGCGATGAGGCCCAGGTTGAGACGAATGGCCGCATCGTCGGGAGCGATCTGCGCCGCTTCCCGGTAGATCTGGCGCGCCTCGGCCAAACGCCCGAGCTTGAAGCGCACGAGCGCCAGCAGCTTGAGCACGCGTAGATCATGGGGCGCATCCGCCTGCGCGCGCAGCAGCTCCAACTCCGCCTCGGGCAAGCGCTGCGCCACCACCAGCTCGCTGGTGCGATGAAGCTGCTCCCGCAGCACATCGTCCTCACGTCCGGCGGCAGGTCCGGGGATCGCCGCCGCGGAAACGGACTCTTCGGGAAGGTGGATGTCAGCAGGCATAGCTCATCGCAGCGCGATTGGCGCGCCTCCCTTGTATCGCTGCCACACGGCGCTCACATAATTCTTCGTGGTTTCATAGGGGGGCAGTCCCCGGTATTTCTCGACCGCGCCAGGCCCGGCATGGTACCCGGCGAGCACTTTGATCGTCTCGTCGTCCGAGCACACGAGGGCACCGCCACCACCGTCGCCCCGTCCCACTGCAGGTGTCCTGCAAAAACGTTTGGCTAGCATCTGCAAATAGCGCGCACCGCCCATGATGTTCTGGCGCGGATCCCAAACGTTGGTCACACCCATGGCCTGCGCCGTGGCCGGCATGAGCTGCATCAGCCCGCGCGCGCCCGCACTGGACACCACGTTCGGGTCGTAGTCTGACTCGGTCTTGATGACTGCCCGGATGAGGGCCTGCGGAATGGCAAAGTAGGCCTGCTGATCGCGGATGTGGTCATCGTAGCGTTGGTAGCGAGCCGGGGAATTGTCGCGCGGGGGCACCAGGTCCGAATCTCCCCGCATGGCCGATGCCTTGCCCGGCCCGATGCGAAACAACACCTTCCAGTGCCTGCCCACCGGGGGCAGATTGGTGAACTCGCTCACTCCGTCGGCGCGATCGCGGGTCCACATCACGCTATTGATTCTTGACACCGCCGCCGGCGCATGTTCGCGCGGCCTCTCAGAGGCGTGCCTCGGCTCGGGCTCGGGAACCGCCCGCCACTTCGGACCCGGGGTGGGAGCGTTGGTGAACTCTAGGTTGCCGTCTGCCTTTTGCCGCTGCCACACGGTTGCGTGTCCAGGCGCGGGCAGCGCGACCAGGAGCAGCAGCGCGAGATAGGGACGGCGGGACATGACTTAGCGATCGTAACACAGGCCGACGCTCGTCGCTGCTCGGATATGGGCTAGCCAGCGCTCCTCCGTCGGATACCCTCGGACCCCTGCGTCTGCTAGATTGGCACGGTCGTGGAAGCAGACTACCTGGTTCTTGGCTCTGGGCTGGCTGGCCTCTACTTTGCCCTGCGTGCCTCAGAACACGGTCGCGTGGTGGTGGCGTCAAAACGCGGCCTCACCGACGCCAACACCCACCAGGCACAGGGTGGAGTGGCGGCAGTGCTGGGTGCGGGCGACACTCCCGAGAAGCACATCGAGGACACTCTGCGGGTGGGCGATGGCCTGTGCAACCTCGATGTGGTGGACATATGCGTGCGCCAGGGACCGCAACACATCCTCCATTTGGCCAACCAGCTCGGGGTGGACTTCGACCGCGAGCCCGACGGCCAATTCCAACTCGCCCGCGAAGGTGGCCACAGCGCGCGCCGCGTCGTGCACGCCCGCGACATGACGGGCGCCGCTATTCACGACACCCTGATTGAACGGGTGAAGGAGCGCGGGGACCGCATCACGCTTCTGCCTGACTCCATGGCGGTGGACTTGCTGACCACCGCCAAGTACGGCGGACCCAACGCTGTCTTCGGTGCCTACGTCCATGACCAGAACACGGGCGAGATCCGAACCGTGCTTGCGCGCGCCGTGATCGTGGCCACCGGGGGAGCCGGCAAGGTGTACCTGTACACCTCCAATCCCGACGTGGCAACGGGCGACGGAGTAGCCATGGCGTACCGGGTGGGCGCGCGGGTGGCCAACATGGAGTTCTTCCAGTTCCATCCCACCTGTCTCTTCCACCCGGCGGCCAAGTCCTTCCTCATCAGCGAAGCCCTGCGCGGCGAGGGTGGCATCCTGCGGCTGCTCGATGGCACCCCGTTCATGGCGCGCTACCACGAGATGAAGGATCTCGCCCCGCGCGACGTGGTGTCACGCGCCATCGACGCCGAGATGAAGCGCACCGGCGATGACTATGTCGTGCTCGACATGACCCACCTGCCGGCGCAATTCGTGGCCGAACGTTTCCCCAACATCCACCGACGCTGCTTGGAGCTCGGCATCGACATGCGCACCATGCCAATCCCAGTGGTGCCAGCCGCGCACTACAGTTGTGGCGGTATTCTGGTGGACGCCAACGGACGCACCAGCGTACGCAACCTCTACGCCATCGGTGAGGCATCCATGACCGGCCTGCACGGCGCCTGCCGCCTGGCTTCGAACTCGCTGCTGGAAGCCCTGGTCTATGCCGCGCGCGCCGCGGACGACGTGCGTGATGCCAAGGTGGACCGGCCGCAACAAGTGGCGACCTGGTATTCAGGCTATGCCACGGCCGCGGATGAGGCGGTCGTGGTCAGCCACACCTGGGACGAGATCCGCCGCCTGATGTGGAACTACGTGGGCATTGTCCGCTCGGACAAGCGCTTGGAGCGCGCCGCGCGGCGAATGCATCTCATCCGCGAAGAAATCCGCGAGTACTACTGGAACTTCCTGGTGAACCGCGATCTGCTCGAACTGCGCAACATCGCGCTGGTAGCGGATCTCATCATCCAGAGCGCGCGGCGGCGGCCCGAGAGCCGCGGCCTGCATTTCAATCTTGACCATCCCGACCATGACCCGCGCTTGGCCAGGGACACGGTGCTGGCGCGCGGCGACGGCCCGGCAGTGTAGTTAGCTATTTCACCACAGTCT
>PMKP01000278.1 GCA_003157775.1 Myxococcales bacterium
TGAACCAGTGTGCTCGTTCCACCGCCCGTGCCGCCTGTGGCGTTGCTTCCGCCAGTTCCGATGGTTCCGCCCGTCGCCGTCGTCCCGCCAGGCCCGCCGCCGGTCGCGCTGGCCCCACCGGTTGCGCCGGAGCCACCACTGACCGTCGCGCCGCCGCTGGCCTTGGAGCCGCCGGCTGCCGAAAGGCCCCCAGTTCCGGTAGCGCCGCCGTTTGTCGTCGCGCCACCGCTGCCTGTGGCGCCGCCGTTTGTCGTCGCGCCGCCGCTGCCCATAACGCCGCCGCTGCTGCCTGTGGCGCCACCGCTGCCTGTGGCGCCGCCGTTTGTCGTCGCGCCACCGCTCCCGGTCGCGCCGCCATTGCCAGCGGCACCACCACTTGCTTTGGCGCCGCCCGTGCTACTTGCACCGCCACTCCCTATTTGACCACCAACCGAGGTTGCGCCGCCGTTGCCGCTCGACGCCCCACCGGCTCCGCCACCTGCACCACTCGCCGNNGCCGCCACCACGGGCGGTCAAGCCGCCAGCTCCCGAGGCTCCGCCCGCAGATGTCGCGCCACCATTTCCGCCGGCCCCGCCTTTTGCGTGGGAGCCACCCGCCCCACACGCCGTAACCCCACAAAACGCGGCGACCAATGAAGTGGTAGTGACGAACTTCGCTAGGCGCATGACAAACCCCCGTGAAAGAGACCGGATATCAGTTGCCAAGCGGCTCGGCCGACAAGCAGAGGTGCGCGAGCCACCCGACCGCCGAATAGGGCGTACGATAGCGATCCGCGCAATCGAAGCAAGCAAGATCGTCGCGGTCCCCGATCGGGGATCGCCGGACGTCAAGCTGCCGCCCAAGCGGCTTCGTCCATTGGACCTTATCGGACATTTGAACCTTGGTGACGCATGGACGACCTTAGAGTAAGGAAACACCTGGTGGCTGGCTCCAGCCTCGTAGAATTCACCCGGCGAGTTGCGGGTCTTGTTGTTCCTGCGTTCGGCGACGATTGACGCGCGGCGCTGCCGGCACGAACTACACTCCCAAGCAATTATGTCCTCATCGCTGGGTGCGGGCAGCGGGCGGAACAGCATGTTTCCGTCAGGCTGCGCCGCGTGCACCCGGCTCGGTCCGAATTCCAATCAGTAGTGCTAGCGGCCGCAAGACTGCGCTAGCGGGTGAGCGACCGCACGCGTTCGCGGGCGCGATCACCGAGCGGTGAGCCGGCGGCAAGCGCAGCGATACGCGACCAGGTCTGCGCGGCTTCGCCGGGCCGTGCCAGCGCCTCGAGCGCGAGCGCGCGGTTGGTCAGCACCGCGGTGTCGTCAGGCGTGATGGCCAAGCTGCGATCGAAAAGCGCCAGCGCCTGCGCGGTTCGGCCGGCGGCCCGATCGATCGCGCCCAGCCAGGCGCAGGCGGCCGCCTCCCGTTCGGGCGCGAGACAGCCCGGCGGGCCTGCCAGCGCCTGTCGGTAGGCATCGAACGCGCGCTGGCCGTGGCCATGATCGAGGTCGAAGTAGAGATCGCCCAGGCGAAGCTGCCATTCGCAAAGCGGTACCGGCGAGCTGGCAGGAGGCGTGTCGAGCGCTACGGTCGCGCTGCCTTCGTCAGCGGTGAAGGTGAAACTGGCGGGGATCTCGTAGCGGGCAATGAGATCGCGCGCAGCCGGAAGCCGGCGCACGAACACGCGGGTATCCTGCGCACGGAAGACCAAGGCCCACTGTGCGGGATCCCACCAGGCCACGCGCCGGTTGACGCCGGCGTAGTCCAGCAAGGCGGAGGTGACTGCGAAGTGGTCCATAGTACGGGTCCATTCCTCGCGGGTCATCTCGCTGCGGCCCAGGAGCTGATGAAATTCGCGCGGGTAGGCCGGCAGGCGCGGATCAATGAAGACGCGATGGCGGGGATAACCCTGCCAGATGAGAAAGNNGCCGGTCTCGAAGTCGTTGTACATACGCTCGCGCAGGCCGTGCTGATCGACGAAATCCAGTGCCGCCCAGGGAAGATTCGCGCGGAAAAGATCGATATCTAGGAAGCGGCCGTGCCGCTCGACANNCTCGACATCCGCCACCCGAGGGACGAATGCTAGCAGCGCGAGCAGGGCGCCGGTGGCACGTTCGATTTGAGCGCGGTAGGCCGGCGCGATCCGCGCGGACCACCGCACGCCGGCTACCGTCAGCAGCGGCGTGGCCAGGATGGCCGCCACCAACGCGAAGTCGGCACCAAACCGCACGTGGCGGCCAGCCAGCAACGCCAAGCCGAGCACGGGAAGAATGTCGCGCGCGCGCGGGCGCACGCGCAGGACTGCGCCGAAACCGAGACTGAGCGCCAAGGCGCATGCGTATGTCATGAGGGGTGCGTCCGAATGCCAAGCCAGGGGCCGGAACTCGTCTACGGGATGGATGGCGAAAATGTCGACGTGGAAACTGAGGTAGCGAAAGATGCCCGGGCCCACCGGCGTGGCCAGCAGCGCAGCCGCGCAGAGCACGGCGGCGAGGGCATGGTTGAAAACCGCCCGTCGCGAGGCGAGCGACGGAGTGACGATTCCTTCGAGTAACACGCCCAATCCGGTGAGAGCGACAAGCAGGGGGCCGACAAAGGCGCCCGCGTGCAGATTGGCCCACAGGACGACGACCGGCACGAGCAGCCAGGCCCTGCGCCGGCCGTCTTGCAGGGCGGGCAACAAGGCCAACACCACGACCTCGCCCAGCAAGGACACCACATGGGGACGTTCCACCAGGCGCTCGCGCATGCACAAGGCGGCAGCGGCGAGCACCAGCGCCGTGCCTACCCGGCCCGCGCCCCGTCTGCGGAGCAAGAGATAGGCTGCGACGAAAGTCGCCACCACGATTGCGGTCTTGCCTACCACCACGGCCGGAAAACCGCCCAGCCGGTACAGCCCCGCCATCGCCACGTCGAACAGCCAAGCGCTGTCGAGATACGGTTGGTCGGGGAAGGTGAACGAGAACAGATTGCGGCCAGGCACATGGCCTGTGCGAAGGATCTCCTGGCCATTCGCCAAGCGAAAGAAGAGATCCGTCTCCTGGAGCGGAACGAGGCAAAGGCCAGCGACGAAAAGAACGAGCCCCAGCAGCGCCATGGATCGGTTCCCTCCGTCTCTGTGTCCTCTGTGCTCTCTCGACTGTAACTGTTTGATCTTCTTAGTGTGCACTGTGGCTTGGTGGAGCAGAAAACCGGGCTCGGATTTGTCAGTTTCACGCCTGAAGGATCCGGGNNGGGGCGAGACTGTGGTGAGATCCGAATCCTTCACCACAGCGAATGCAGCGATTGACGCTACTTGACGGACTTGGAGAGCTGGACGGCCTGGTTCTTGGTGCAGACCTTGGTCGAGGCCGAAACGCTGACGAAAAATCCGCGGCCCGCCATGTACAGGCCCGTGCTGCCCGCGACTTGCGCCTGGGCCTTGGGCGACTTCGCCTTGTCAGTGACCCAGACCTTGCCCACCTTCTTGAAGCTCATGAAGGGATCGGTCGGCTTTTCCAGCACTTCCTTGGCGATCGGGGAATAGACCTGCACGTAGGTGCTATCTTCGCTCTCGCCCGCGACCTTGAAAACGTACTTGCACGTGTCTTTCGACCCAGCTTCGCCTAGAAAAGTGGCGTCGGACTGGCCGCAAGCCTGGTAGACGTCTGCTTTGCTCAGGTGGAGCGTGACATCCGGGCTGCAGCACTTGCCGCCACCGTAAGTTTTGCAGTTGCCCGCAGGCGCAGGCGGAGGCGCTGCTGGGGGTGCGGGCGGGGCAGCCTCGGGCCGCGACGGGCTTGCCAGCATGAGAACCGCCAGGGCCGCGCAAGCGGCCGAACGAAGAACCAAGGTGCGTGTGATCGTCATGGCCGTCAATCCTACCACCGTCCGCGGAGGCTGGGTTGCGGTTTGATTCTCGGTCAACCAGTCTGCTGCCACGCCGGCCACGCGACGCCCAGAAAAACGGGCTCGGGCACCAGCGTGACACCGAAGCGCAGGGCCACGGTGTCGCGCACGCGAACCGCCAGGCGAATAAGATCGGCGGTGGAGCCTCCGCCGTGATGGACCAGGGCCAGGGCGTGCCGGCTCGACACGCCGACCGGGCCCATGCGCAGGCCGCGCCTTATGCCCGCACGTTCCACCAACCAGCCAGCCGCCAGCTTCACCCGCCCGTCATGCAGTGGATACTGCGGCACCTCTTCGGGTACCTGCACGAGACGCTCGGCCAGCGCCTGGGCCACCACCGCGGCCGCCTGGTCAGCGCCGACGATGGGATTGGTGAAAAACGACCCGGCGCTGCGCCGGTTGGGATCGTTGGTGTCGTGCACCATGGATTTCTTGCGCCGCAGATCGAGCACCGCCTCACGCACCTCTGACAGCGACGGTCGTCCCCGACCCGCCAGCGCCTCCGCCAGTTCCCGGTAGGCAACCACAGGCTGCGCTCCGGGCCGCAGCGCAAAGCTTGCCGACAGCACTATCGCCTGCCCCGGGTCGCGCCTGAAGATACTGTTGCGGTAGGAAAGGCCGCACTCGGCGGCCGGCAACTCGCGCACCTCCAGGGTGCGCCGGTCGAGCACGCGCAGCGAGCGAATCGTATCCGCCACTTCCTGGCCGTAGGCACCGACATTCTGGATCGGTGTCGCGCCCACCGTGCCTGGGATCCCTGACAGACACTCAATGCCCGCGAGATCGCGCGCCACCGCGGCGGCCACCACGTCATCCCATGGCTGCCCAGCCTGCACTTCCACCAGAACATGGTCGCCCTGACTGCGGAAATCGATTCCCTGCGCCACCAGTTGCAGGACCAGGCCAGCAAAGCCTCCGTCGCCCACCACCAGATTCGATCCGCCGCCCAGCACGAACACCGGCAGGTCTTGATCGGCTGCCCAGCGCAGCGCCCAGATCACATCCTCGCTCGTCGCCACCTGGCAGAAGAAACGCGCCGGCCCGCCCAACTCGAAAGTGGTCAGCGGCGCCAGGGGAACGTCTCGACGGATGACAGAGGGCAAGCGATCTACAGACTACCATTCACTCCGCAACGAAACGATAGCCGCTGCCACGAATGGTCAGCAGGTGTTTCGGCTGCTCGGGATCTTTCTCCAGTTTGGCGCGCAACTGGGCGATGAAGTTGTCCACCGTACGCGCTTGACCGGGATGCTCCAGGCCCCAGACCTGGCGCACCAGTTCCTCGCGCGAGAAAACCCGGCCGCCGCTTCGGCCGAGGAAGGCGAGCAACTCGAATTCCCGATGGGTGAGCTTGATCGGCCGGCCGGCGCGCACCACGGTTCGGGTGTCGAGGTTGATCACCACGTCACCAAATTGAATCTCGGCCTTTTTCGCCTCGCTGCCCGGCCGCTCAGCCGGCGCGCCTTGCTGGGGAAAATGCAGCCGCACGCGCCGGAGCAGGGCCGCGACCCGAGCCAGCAGCTCGGCCAGAGCAAATGGTTTGGTCACATAGTCGTCCGCACCGAGTTGCAGGGCGGCTACCTTGTCGAATTCGTCCTGGCGCGCTGACAGCACGATCACCGGCACGTGGTTTCCGGCTTCGCGTAGTCGTTGCAGAACCCATATGCCACTCTGTTTGGGCAGCGAGATGTCGAGCAGGACCAGATCCGGCCGACCCTGCTCGATGCGCGTGCGGGCGGTCTCGCCGTCGCCAACCGCTTCCGTGCGGTAGCCCTGCAGGCGCAGGTTCAGCCCCAGGCCTTCCGCGATGGCCGCATCGTCTTCGACGATGGTCACAAGTTGGCCCAGCGCTTCGTCGCCCGCGCCGCTCATGCCGCCTCCGGGCTCTGCCTGGGCAGCAAGATGCGAAACCGCGCCCCGCGATTTTCTTCAGAGCGCACGTCGATCTTGCCCCGATGGGCGGTCACGATGGCCCGCACAACCGCTAGCCCTAGCCCAGTGCCCACGCTACCGCCATTGGCCGCGGCTGACCCACGCCAGAACTTGTCGAAGATGGCTTTTTGCTCGGAGCCCGGGATGCCCACGCCGTTGTCAGCGACCACGATGGACACCTCCGTCCCGTCGCCGGTGGCAGAAAGCTCTATGCGCCTGCCTTGGGGTGGCGTGTATTTCCAAGCATTGCCGAGCAGGTTCGCCAGGGCCTGGGCCAGCGCGGCCTGATCCCCGTTGACCATCAACCCTGGCTCCAGGTTCACCCTTAGGTCGACCTCGGTTCCGAAACGGATGGCTTCGAAGGCGACCAGCGCCTCGTTGACGATGTCGGCCACCGCGACGGGCCGACGGTCAAAAACCGCGCGACGGGATTCGATGCGCGACAGGGTCAGAAGCTTGCCCACCAAGGCATCGAGACGCGCCAACTCCTGGTGAATCACGTTCAGGCAGCGCTGTTTCTCGGCCGGATCGTGAACCCGATCCTCGCGCAGGGTATCGATGAAGAGACGAATCGAGGTCAAGGGCGTGCGCAACTCGTGCGAGACGGAAGAAAGAAACTCGTTCTGCACAGCCGCCAGACTTGCCCCCCGACTGACCAGGATCGTCCCAAGGACGTAGCCAGCCAAGGCTGTCCCGCAGAAGCAAAGGACCAGAATCCCACCCACCACGGCCGCCGATTTCGATCCGCCGGTGGCCAGCAGCACGATCCCGATCACCGTGATGAACACCGTCGGGATCAACGCGGTCAGCGCGAAGACCATGCGGGCGCGCTGCAGGAAGATGATGGTCGGTGACCGAATCTTCACGCCCACCATTTTGTCAGACCTCCGAGTCTTGTCACCAAACAACAATGGCTCGGTCACATTTGTGTCAGCGACTGGTGCTGGACAGCCCCCTGGAGACTCCATCGCGTCAAGATGTGACCGTGTCATGACAGCGGCCTGACGGCGGAACGAGTACTAAGGAGCGATGAGAATACTCTGTCTCTACCCTGCCTTTCCCCGCACCTACTGGGGACACGAGGACGCTTTGCGGCTGATGGGCAAGCGGTCTCTGCTGCCGCCGCTGGGGCTGCTCACGGTGGCCGCGCTTTTGCCCAAGGATTGGGAAGTCCGGCTCTGCGACCTGAACGTCCAGGCGCTGGCGCCCGATGAACTGCAGTGGGCCGACGCCGTGTTCTTGTCCGGGATGCTGGTTCAACGCGACTCGCTGCTGAAGCTAGCGGCGCAGGCGCGGGCCGCGGGTAAGGTGGTTGTGGTCGGGGGACCGGTTGCCACTACCAGCCCCGAGCTGCTCACGCCGTTTGCGGATTGTGTCGTGTCCGGCGAGGCCGAGGAGTTGATGGCGCCCCTGTGCGAGGCGCTGGCCAGGGGAAGCGACCTGCCTGCGCGCATGGCCGCGCCCCGCCGCCCCGAACTTCGCACCTTGCCCTCTCCGCGCTACGATCTTCTGGACGTCAAGGCGTACCACTCGCTGTCGGTGCAGTGGAGTCGGGGTTGTCCCTTCAACTGCGAGTTCTGCGACATCATCGAGGTGTTCGGTCGCCACCCGCGCACCAAGTCGCCGGCGCAACTGTGCAGCGAACTCGATGCCATCCTGGCCACCGGGTTTCGCGGAACCGTGTTCCTTTCCGACGACAACCTGGTGGGCAACAAGGTGGAAACCCTGCGCCTGCTGACCGTCTTGCGAACCTGGATGGAGCAGCACCACTTCCCGTTCCAGTTCTATTCCGAGGCCAGCATCAATCTGGCCGCCTCGGACGAACTGATAAACGCGTTGGTGCGCGCGGGCTTCGATTCTGTGTTCGTGGGCATTGAGACTCCGTCGACCGAAGCCCTGCGCGAAACCCACAAGGCGCAGAACCTCGCCGTCAACTTGCACGATGCCGTTGACAAGCTGGTGCGGGGCGGGCTCGACGTGTCGGCCGGGTTTATCGTGGGCTTCGATTCTGACGACGCGGCCGCCATCGAACGCCAACGTGAGTGGATTGCAGATTCGTGCATTCCGCAGGCCATGGTGGGCATCCTGGGCGCGCTGCCCGGAACCCAGTTGGAGCGGCGACTGATTCGAGAAGGCCGCATGCTGGAACGATCGAGCGGCGAAACCTTCGGGCGCGCCAATTTCCGCACCAAGATGGACGAAGTCGAACTGCTCGATTCGTATCGCCGCTTGCTCGCCGCCGTCTACGCCCCAGCCGCATATTTCGAGCGGGTGAACCGTGTGCTCGAACTACGGCCGCGCAGCGACTCCCACTTCAGCCTGCCCTGGCACTATGCCTTGCACTGCGTGCTCTCGTCGGTGCTCCATCAGGGCGTGCTGGGCCGCTACCGCCGCGCCTACTGGCGTTTTCTGGGGCGTGCCCTTTGGCGAACCCCAAAGCGGATGGCCCGCGCCTTCTCGCTGGCAGTTTCCGGCGAGCACATGATTCGCTACACCGCCGAGGACGTGTTGCCGCGGCTTCAGCTAGCCATTGAGCAGGTGCGCGCCGAGCGCGAGAGCCAGCGCCTAGCAGCCGCGCAGCTAGAGCCTGTCGGAAAACTCCGGGCCACCCGCAGGGCCGGCCTGCGGATCGCCGATCGCGCGGGCGAGGGCGCGGGGGTGAGCGAGTTCGTGGGCGGGACGCGTGAGGCGGAAATCGTTGTCGCGAGCGCGTGAGCGGGCCGGGACACTGCGGGCTGCTCACCCCACAGGGGCTTCGGAACGGACAGCCACCCCGCGCTTCGCGCGCCCGTCGCGTAAGTCGCTCAAGCAGCCCGTTGGTGGCTACCGCTGCGGCACACGCTGGCCACCCCGCGGCTGGCCGCGGGATAGCTTCTCGAAGAGTCTGCTGACGGACTTCGTGTGAGGCGCTTACCAGCGACCGCCACCGCGTCCGCCACGTCCGCCACCCCCGCCGCCACCACCACCACCACCGCCGGTGCGCTCACGCGCCTCGCTCACGGTGATCGTGCGACCCTGCAGATCACGGCCGTTGAGACTGCCGATAGCGTGGGCAGCCCCTTCATCGGTGGCCATTTCCACAAAGGCGAATCCACGCGGACGTCCGGTTTCCCGATCCGTTACCAACTTCACCTCGGCCACATCGTGACCTTCCGCCTTGAATGCCTCGCGAAGATCAGCCTCGGTAATCGAGAAAGACAGATTTCCGACGTAGAGTCTCTTGCCCATATTCCGGCTCCTTGTTTTTGTTTGCGCGGGTCAAATCCCAGCGCACAGCCCGGTGTTCAAGCGAGCCGACCGACTCTGCATAGCTCACTGCTCGACCAAATGCCATCAGTTTCGTCGTAGCCAGCAAAAATTGTCAGGCTGATGGAGAGCGGATGGATTGATGGCTATCGCTTCCGCGCGGCCGACGCGGCAATGGGCTCCATGCTGCCTGCCCTCCGCCGCTTGCGGTCTCCGTCGAGAGCCTTGACGCCCTCCGCGTGCAGGTGCAGGACCTCGTCCAGCGATTCGTGAAATGAAACCTTGCCCGCAGCGATCTCACGCAGGGCGGTGACGCCGGGATTGTTGTCGCACTGGACCAGCGGAATCGCCCCCTTGGCTAGAGCGCGGGCGCGCTGGGCTCCCAGCACAGCCAGCGCGAAGTGATTGCCGACTGCCTGAATGCAGTCCTCGACCGTGACACGTGCCATGTGTGTTCCTCCCGTTCAGTCCTGAGCGCTTCGGCTGCCTTGACTGCCCTGGAGGCTGACCAAAAGGTCATCGGCCCGAGCGGGGAGGGAAGACGACGTGGAAAGGACGCGGTCACCGTACCACACCAACCGCGAAAAACGAGGAAGAACTCGTCGGAAGAGTTTGTTCCCAAGACGCCAGGACAGATCCTACTCCCATCTTGCCGGCGCGTCTCCGCCCCGGCAAGCAGGCTGGCCCAGACTCGCGAGCCCTGCGGCCTACCAGCGACCGCCCGAGCGCTCGCGGCCGCCGCCGCCGCCGCCAAAGCCGCCACGGCCATGGCCGCGTCCGCCGCCGCCACCACCGCCGCCGCCGCCGCCGCCGCCTCGCTCACGTGCCTCGCTCACGCTGATCGCGCGCCCCTGGATCTCACGACCGTTCAACGTCCCCATGGCTTTGGCCGCTTCCTCGTCAGTCGACATCTCGACAAATGCAAAGCCGCGCGGCCGCCCACTCTCGCGGTCGAGCACGACCTTCACGTCAGCCACAGTGCCCGCCTCGGTGAAGACTTCGCGCAGATCCGCTTCGGTCACGCTGTAGGCCAGGTTGCCCACGTACAGCCTTTTCGCCATGTCGTTCTCTCCTCGTTCTTCTGTCAGTGGACGGTTCCGCGGTCCACGCGCTTGCCCAAAAAACGGGCCGTTGTCCCTATGCGCTTCGCTAACCGGAGCCCTGGCTCACCAGATGGAAGACCGTGGCAGAACGGAAACGACGTGAAAAGGACTGAATCGAACGATATCAGGATGCAGCAGGAAGTCCACAGTCGTTTGAAAAGTCCGCGCCAGTTAGCCCATGGCGCCGCGCGTTCCATCCCCTGTGGCGCAGGCGACCCAATTTCCCATTTGATGAAAAAGGATGTCTTCGGCGGCCAGAACATGCCCAAGATTCTGACCGGTGGCACCAGCCGCGCGCGGTTGCAGGCTCTGGCGTGAGTGTTGCATGGGTTTTGAACCCATGAAGGGGAGAGTTCTTGTAGTGGATGACGACGCGGACTCTCGGGCGGCCCTGGCCGAGGCCTTGCGGGAGGGTGGTTACGTGGTCGAAACGGCGGCAGACGCATTCAAGGGCCTGGGGAAACTGCCTGATTTCGCCCCGGACCTGGTGCTTACCGACTTGAAGATGCCCGGGATGGACGGGCTGGAGCTTCTCCGCAAGATCCATAGCGGCGGGAACGATCTGGCTGTGGTTGTGACTACCGCATTTGCCGACGTGGAGACCGCGGTTACGGCGCTCAAAGAGGGCGCGGCCGACTACTTGACCAAGCCGCTCGATCTCACGGTGCTGTCCGTGGTGGTCGCGCGCGAAATGGACCGCTTGCGCCTTCGCCGCGAGGCCGGGCTGCTGCGAGCTCGCCTGGCCGAGCGCTACAGCTTCAGCAACCTGGTGGGAAGTTCACCCGCCATGCAGAATGTGCTCAAGGTCCTTCCCCAGGTGGCAGCGTCCAAGGCCAGCGTCCTGGTCACCGGCGAACCCGGGACCGGCAAGGAGCTCCTCGCCACCACGATTCATGAACACAGCCCGCGCGCCAAGGAGCCGTTCCTCAAGCTGCATTGTGCGGCACTGGCCGAGCCCCTGCTCGGCAGCGAGCTATTCGGTCATGAAAGCGACGCTTCGCAGGGAAACCCGGGACGCCGTGAAGGGCGGCTGCAACAGGCGGCCGGCGGAACCCTGTTTCTCGACGAGATCTCCGCCATTCCGCCGGCTTTGCAGGTGAGGCTCGTGCGCTTTTTGCGAGAGCACGCCTTCGAGCGCATGGGTGGTGAAGAGACTCTCCATGCGGACGTGCGCGTGATCGCGGCCAGTGACCACAACCTGCACGAGGAGGTGGTCCGCGGCAGTTTCCGCGAAGATCTCTTCTATCAACTGAACGTGGTCAACCTCGAGCTCCCGCCTTTGCGCGCACGACCTTCGGACATCCTGGCGCTTGCGATGCATTTTTTGCGCAAGTACGGCGCCGAGGACGGCAAAACCTTGGAGGGCTTCTCCGACGAGGCAATGCAGAGGCTGGCGGCCTACGAGTGGCCGGGAAACGTGCGCGAGTTGGAGAACGCGGTCGCGCACGCGGTTGTGTTGGCCAGCGGGCCGCGGGTGACGGCCATGGATCTGCCGCCTAGTGTGGGGCCCGCGCCGGTGGGGACGGCCGGCATTCGCATCCCTGGCTCCAAGATGGAAGACATCGAACGGCACGCCATTCTGACCACCCTGGAAGCGACCCGCGGTTCCACCACCAAGGCGGCCGAGGTTCTCGGCATGAGCGTGCGAACCATCCAGTACCGCCTGCAGCAATACCATAGCGCGCCCAAGAGCGAACTGCACATGCCCGCGGTGCTTCCCAAGCGTCCTGATTGATTCGCTTCCCCACCATTCCAGTTCGCCGAGGTACGGCAACTGGCAATATCGAGGAAGACGAAGCGTTCGCACCCTGCTCCCACGCAATTGATGGCGGAGCAGACCGGGCTCACGGCGTCACCTGGGGGTAACGGGCGTTACCTGCTGGTGTGAGAAGGCCGCAGGCCGACCCTGCCCCACTGTGCCGACGGCGTGTCTGTTGACGCATTGGCTATCGACAAGAAACCCGCCCCACCATCTGCCCCATCCAGCACACCACATCGCCGGTCTTGATGAGATGATCAGGCGATCTCCATGACCTTCTGTACTGACTGCTGGGTGAAGGGGGTGCAGGTGGAACATATAGCCCGCGGCGCGGTTTTCCTTTTCTACGACCTGCACGTCGAGATCCGCGACAGCTATTTCCACATGAACCAAGCCTCGGCTCCGGAGAACTACGGTATCGAGGTCGACGACACTTCGCAGAGCCTGTTCGAGAACAACATCCTCGACGCGCTGGCCGCCGGGATCATCGTCTCGTGGTCGTCGAGCGGGAACGTGATTTTTTGCAATTACTCCATCAACGACAGCCCTGGCTCACAGGTGCTGAGCCAGACGCTGTCGAACCACTCGGTGCACGCGTTCATGAATCTCTGGGAAGGCAACACCGGCCCGGACGTCAGCGGTCTGAGCAACGCGATCCCAGCCCAGCTCTGCTACCAGACCAACAACCTGGGCAGTGGCGGCACCTTCGATCCTTCCGAAGTGCTACCTGCCTGGAACTTGACTCTTCCAAGCTTTTTTCGGATATGATTCATGTCACGCCGCAGCTTACAACCGTCGCACGTCTGACCGGTGAACCCAACGCGCGTTTTGAGGAAACATGAAAAAACTCATAGGACGACTATTTTCAGGTCTGGTCTTGGCCGTGGTGCTCGGATGGGCG
>PMKP01000387.1 GCA_003157775.1 Myxococcales bacterium
CGCTTGAATTGGCGTCGTTTCTCGTCGAACGGGACGTGGACGTGTTCATCGGCGGCGTGAAGGAGCGACCCATCGCCTACAAACTGGGCATTGGCTTGTGCGACCACAACCACGAGCGCAAGATCGCGCTGGCTGGATTCGAAGGCGCGCGGGCCTTTGCGCGCGAGGTTCGCGCCACCGCCACCAGCCCCATCTGGAATCTCATGCCGCGCCGAACGCGATCCGCCGCCACACCGATGGGAGACAAGCGATGAGTTGCGCCGCTGCGAAGGAAACCGCACCGATTGTACACAGCTCGGCCAAGCCCGACGCCACGGTCAATCCCTGCACCCTGTGTGCGCCCCTGGGCGCGGCCTTGGCGACCGCTGGCGTGCGCGGCGCGATTTCCCTGCTGCATGGAGCGCAGGGCTGCGCGACCTACATCCGTCGCTATCTCATCAGCCACTTCCGCGAGCCCATGGACGTGGCGTCCAGCAGCTTCGGCGAAGCGCAGACGGTTTTCGGCGGTGAGGATAACCTGGGGCGGGCGCTTGACAACGTGCTGGCGCAGTACCACCCCGAGCTGGTGACCGTGGCCACCACCTGTCTGGCCGAGACCATCGGCGATGACGTGCCGCTGCTGCTGACCAGGTATCGCACGCGCACAGGCAGCGCCTTGCCTTTGGTTCACGCCGCTACACCAAGCTACAAGGATGGCCATGTCGAGGGGTTTCACTCCATGGTCTACGCCTTGGTCAAGTCGTTGGCCTGCAACCAGGGCACACCCCTGCGCGCGGTGAACCTGCTGCCGCCCTTGGTGTCGCCCGCGGATCTGCGCCATCTGCGCGAAATCGTCGCAGGCTTCGACGTGGCCGCCACTGTGTTGCCCGACTACGCGGATCGGTTGGACGGCGTGATTTTGGACCAATATCGTGCCTTGCCTGACGGCGGAACCCGCGTGGTCGACATCGCCGCCATGCCTCGGGCGCTTGCCAGCATCGATCTGACACTCACCGGCCACGCCCCGCGCGCCAGCAAACTGCTAGCCGATCGTGGTGCGCCTGCGCGCCTTCTCGGCCTGCCCATCGGAGTTCGCGCCACCGACGCCATGGTTGAAGCACTTGCTGACATGACCGGCGCGGGTCGGCCGGCATGGTTGCTGGGCGAGCGCGGTCGGCTGCTCGACGCCTACGCCGATGGACACAAGTACGTCTTCGGCGCACGCGTGGGCCTGTACGGCGATCCAGAGTTCGTGGCTGCGCTGGCGGGATTCCTGCTGGAAATCGGGGCCCGCCCTGTGTTCTGTGCGACCGGGGCACGCAACCGCGCCCTGCCGGAAGCCCTGGCGGCGCTGCCCGCTGGCTCGGTGGACGAGGTGCTCGACGACACTGACTTCGAGTCGATCGGAGCCGCTTGCGGGCGCCACAAGCCGGATCTGCTCATGGGCAGCAGCAAGGGCTACCGGCTCGCGCACTCTCTCGGCATTCCACTGCTGCGCATGGGATTTCCCATTCACGATCGCTTGGGCGCTGGCCGCCTTCTGCATCTGGGCTACCGGGGCACGACGCGGCTTTTCGATGAACTGGTCAACGCGCTGTTGCAACGCCAGCAAGATGCGTCGCCGGTGGGTTTCTCCTATCTGTGAGGCAGGCCGGTGCTGTCCACCGGAGCTTCCATTTCGTCCGACGCGCTGGCTGACGTCCGTGAACGCGCCTATGCAACTCTGCTTGGCTCCGCGCTGGGTGATGCCTTGGGTGCCACAGTCGAGTTCTGCACGCCATCCGAAATTCGCGCCCAGTACGGGGTGCTTCGCAAAATCGTCGGTGGCGGCTGGCTGAGGCTGAAGCCAGGCGATGTCACGGACGACACAGAGATGTCCCTGTGCATCGCCCGATCCTTGGCAACCGTGGGCTGGTCACCAGCCGACATTGCCGGACGTTTCGCAGCCTGGTTCAAGAGCTGGCCAGTCGACGTGGGCAACACCTGCCGTCGCGGCATCGCCCGCTACATCAACCACGGGACCCTGGCCGGTCCCTTCAATGAAGGCGATGCCGGCAACGGAGCCGCCATGCGCGTGGCACCCGTGGCCCTGGCGACTCTGGCCGATGGCCGCCTGCTCGAACGCTGGGCCGTGGAACAGGGCCACATCACCCACAATCACCCCCTGTCCGATGCCGCGTGCGTGTTGATCGGCCGGCTCATTCACATGGGTTGCACCCAGCAGCCGCTCGCATGTCTGCAGCGCGAAGTACAATGCGTGGTTGCGCAATTTCCTAGCTTTCGCTTTACGCCGTTTCGCGGGCTGTCCACCGCATACGTGGTCGACACAATGCAAACCGTTCTGCACCACTTCTTGTCCACCCACAGCTTTGAAGAATGTCTGGTAGCCACGGTCAACCAGGGCGGCGACGCAGACACGACCGGCGCCATCGCTGGCGCGATCGCGGGCGCCTACTACGGGCCGACGCAGTTGCCAAGGCACTGGATCGCCAAGCTCGCCCCTGCGCTGGTGCGCGAGATTCAGGCTCTGTCGGAACATCTGGTCGAGCGCTCGCCGTTCGGGCGGGGTCAGCCAGTGGTGATTTGAATGCGGCGCACCTGGAATCTCTGCGATCTGCCTGCCTGGCTCATCGGCAGCGTGGAATTCAACGAAGCCCCGCGCCCGTTTGAGATCCAGGGTGTACGGCACTCCAACCGCTTTCTATTTGAAAAGCTCGACACCATCGACGATGCGACGGAGCGGGCGCGGGTGTTCAACGAATACATGTCGGTAAAGTTCTTGCTGCATCAGTGGGATGGTGCCCACACCAACAACGCGCGCAAAAGTCTGCGCAACAGCTACCTGCGCTTTCTGCGTGGCTGGGGCGTGGATTCCAATTCCATCGAGGCGGCGGTGCTCAAGGCGTGGGTGGAGAGCCGCATCGGGATTCCGCCGACTTTCCATCGCGGCAAGTTGCGTGAGGATAATCCGGAAGATCAGATGGCCTTCGCCACCGACCGGATGAAGGGCAGCGAGCGCACCAACGCCATCAATTCGCAGCTCGACGTGCTGTATGCGTTCTGCCAGTACGAGCTGGCACGGCAGCATCCCGGTGAGCTGTGGTTTGAGCTCTATCGTGGCACCTGCGATCCCGACGACTATCACACAGTCTCTATCATCGATCGACGCCAACGCATCGTGCGCCTCAACAACCTATGCTCATTCATACCGGATGAGGAACGCGCCTTTGAGTTCGGCTCCACCGTCTGGCGGGTGCGCGTGCCGCTGGTGAAGGTCTTCTTCTTCAGCCGCCTGCTGCCTGAGAGCATCCTCAAGGGCGAAGAAGAATACCTGGTCATCGGCGGCGAGTACCGTGTCCGCACGGTCTTGTGAGTCTGGCACACCTACGCACCGGTAGCCCGATAGCGGCGAATCCTACGCAAATGTCGGGCGAAGATCCCTGCAGCCCGCTTCCGTCTCGATTTCGCGAACAACAGCACGGAGTCGGGCTTGGCCAGCAACTTGCAGTGGCTTTGCCATGAGGTCACCCCGCAGCACGCCGCCATGAGTACCCTCGCCGTCATACGCAAGAAAGCCGAGCGCACCGCCAGTCCCGAGGCCGCTCGCCACCCTTGCTTCGACCCCAAGGCCCGGGCGGCTTGGGCGCGCGTACACTTGCCGGTTGCTCCTGCGTGCAACATCTCATGCAACTTCTGTGACCGGCGCTTCGATTGCACCAATGAAAGTCGCCCCGGCGTGACGAGCGTTGTACTTGCGCCTTGGCAGGCGCTCGCCTACCTGGATGGGTTGATGCAACGGCGCCAAGATGTGGCCGTGGTCGGCATCGCGGGTCCTGGTGATCCCCTTGCCAACCCGGGAGCCACTTTGGAGACGTTGCGCCTGGTCCGTGCGCAGTACCCCGACCTGCTTCTCTGCCTGGCGACCAACGGCCTTGCCTTGGCCGCGCATGCGGCCGAGTTGCAACGGCTGCATCTGAGCCACCTGACCATCACCATTAACACCCTCGATCCCGCGACTGGCGCGCGCATTTATGCCTGGGTCCGGGACGGCGAGCGCGTCCTGCGCGGCGAGGATGGCGCGGCCTTGTTGCTGCAAAGGCAACTGGCGGCGCTGGAGGCTCTGCGCGGCACCGGAATCTTGATCAAGGTCAACTCCATTCTCATTCCGGGCATCAACGACGAGCAGATAGCGGGAATTGCGGCCGAGGTGAAGCGCCGAGGGGCGCATCTGTTCAACTGCGTGCCACTTCTTCCGTCTGTACGCACGCCCTTTGCCTCGTTGCCGGCACCAGATCCGGCAATGGTGTCCCGGGTCCGCGCGGCGGCGGGCGTTCACTTGCCGCTCATGGAGCACTGCTTGCGCTGCCGAGCCGACGCGTGCGGTCTGCTCAACGAGGGCAGCGCGGAAGAGTCACTTTCCGTCCTGCGCGCGGCGGCTGAGCTGACGATTCCGACCACACGGGCCGCTCGCCCCAACATAGCGGTCGCCACCCGCGAGGGTTTGCTCATCAATGATCACTTGGGTGAAGCAGCGAGCTTCGCCGTGTTCGCCCCTCAAGGCAGCGGTTTTTGCTTGGTCGAAAATCGGGCGGCGCCGCCAGCGGGCGGAGGACCTAGCCGCTGGCGCGATCTGGCCGCCGGCTTGGCCGACTGCAGGGCCGTGCTGGTGGCCGGCGTGGGTCCCAGCCCTCGCCGAACCCTGGAATTGAGCGGCCTACGCGTAGTCGAGGCCGAGGGATTGATCGAGGATGCCCTGGAACCGCTGTTTCGCGATGCACCCCTTCCGGCCAGCATGGCACGGCGCTTTGAAGGCTGCGGCAACGGTTGCGGAGGCACCGGACAAGGTTGCGGATGAAAGACGACACACGAACCCACGTGGGCTCAGAAAGGCAAACATGAGGCGCACACCCCATCACATTCTGGTCTGCACCAGCGTTCACCTGCGCGGCAGCAACCGCACGTCACCGCCACCGTCGGAATCGCAGCACGGGGCATCGGAGACGGGTGCGGCGGAGGCCAGGCTAGAGCTGTTGTCCAGCGCTCAGTCTGCGCACGCTCGATCACCGGACTGGCTCGCCGCTTGGCCAAGTGCGCCTGACGAGGACGCACTCGACGAGCTGTCCGAGGCACTGCGGCCGCTCTCGCGCTCTCTTGCCTAGCCCCCGGATGCGCCACGAATGAAATCCCACCCACCCGCCGCTGGCTACTTTCACGAGCATCGTGGCGCTGACCTGTGGCTCGTCGACACCACCTTGCGCGACGGCGAGCAGGCGGCGGGGGTAGTGTTTTCCCTCGCGGAGAAGCTGCGTATTGCCAGCGCTCTGTCCGACGCCGGGTTGGCGGAGATCGAAGTCGGCACTCCCGCCATGGGCAAGCCCGAGGTCGACGATATCAACGCGGTGGCCGGGCTTGGACTACGCGCACGCCTTTCGGTCTGGTGCCGAGCCGATGTGCGCGATCTGGATGCCGCCGAGCAGTGCCGCGTGGACGGGGTACACATCAGTTTTCCAACCTCGCCGGTGCACTGGCGCAGCCTCGGTGGCGGACCGGAACAGGTACTGGATCTCATGCGTCAGCTCACCGAAAGAGCGCGCTCCCATTTCGCCTTCGTTTCTGTGGGCGCCCAGGACGCCAGCCGCGCCGCCCGCGACTTCCTCGACGCCTTCGTGGATGCGGCCTGCGCAGCGGGCGTGGATCGCATTCGTCTGGCTGACACCGTCGGCCTGCTCAATCCCTTGCAAGCAAAGCGTCTGGTCGCACGTGTGGCGGCACGCGCTCGCGGGCCAACAATTGGCTTTCATGCCCACAACGATCTAGGCATGGCCACGGCGAACACGATCGCGGCCCTGATTGGCGGAGCAGGCTCAATCGACGTCACGGTCAACGGCCTGGGCGAGCGCGCGGGTAACGCCAGCCTAGACGAGGTGGTGATGGCGGTCCGCACGACCCTGGGGCTTGATTCGGGGGTGGACCCGCACTGCCTGACCCTGCTCGGCCAGTTGGTGGCAGACGCATCTCGCCGGCCGATTCCCGCTGCCAAGCCGGTCACGGGAACCGCCAGCTTTCTCCACGAATCGGGCATTCACTGTGCGGCCCTCGAAAAGGACCGAAACAGCTTCGAGTTGATTCATCCCGCTGACGTAGGCCAGGCCACGCCCGAGTTCGTGGTGGGCAAGCATTCCGGTACCTGGGCACTCATGGCCGTTCTCGGTCGACACGGAATTCACCTGGAACGCTCGGTAGCCGGGCAACTCCTCGACCGCATCCGCAAGTGTGCCAGACACGACAAGCGGGCGCTCACGGCCGACGAGGTCTTGGTCCTGGCTCGCGAATTGATCAGCCGGTTGCAGTTCCGTCCGGCTCCCAAGCCCGCACTCCACCTATGAGCCCAACTATGCTCAGCCACACCCAGCGCTCCCTTGCACCGGAAGCGGTGAAAGTTACCGTCCGGCCTGCACGCATCACCGATCTGCCAACGCTGGTCGAGCTTCTTTGTCAGCTGTTTTCCATAGAGACCGACTTCGAGGTCAGGCCAACTCGGCACGCCCGTGGCCTGCGCCTGCTCCTGGGCGCCGTCCATCGTGGGCGCGTCTACGTGGCGGTGGCCGAAAGCCGCGGAGAAGTTGTCGGAATGGCCACGGTTCAGACAGTGGTGTCAACGGCAGAAGGGGCGCGCTCGGGCTGGATCGAGGACGTGGTGGTTCGCGAAGATCTGCGCGGGACCGGCATCGGGACCATCTTGATGGCCGATGTCGCGCACTGGGCTCGTGCCAACAATCTTGCGCGGCTGCAACTGCTCGCCGATCGCCGCAACCGGCCGGCGCTGACTTTCTATGACCGACTGGCTTTTCAAACCACCAATATGATTTGCCTGCGGGCACGCTGCACCGGCAAGGCGCCGCCAGCTACTCCGGGACAGGGCAGACGGGCGCCACGATGATCAGCTTGGAAGGCAATCCCGGCCAAGGAAACGCAGTTAAGAACGGTAGGTTTCCGTGCGGTTTCGCGTGGGATAAACTGGGGCAAATACACGCCTGGCCCTATTGCAGGCGCGATTGTCGTCTGCTCTTATTGCTTTGGTGTTCGCAATCAAGGAGAAGAAAATGCGCAATTCGATGGCTTCGGTTCTCGCTTTCGTAGTTGGGTTGACTCCGCTGGTAGCATTCGGGCAGGCAGAAACGCCGGTCGCTGCGCCAGCCCCAGCGCCTGATCAGACCACGCCTGCGCCGGCCGCACCCGCGTCGGCAGCACCGGCAGCGCCAGCCGCACCGGCAGCGCCGGTTGCGCCTCCGCCGATCGCATTCACGTGGGAGGCGCTGGTGGACGCCTACTATATGTACAACTTCACGGGAAATCCATCGACCCAGGGCCCGGGCGCGCCTCGTCAATTCGACGTTGCGTCCAACAGCTTTTCGCTCAACTACGCCAAGCTGGGCGTAGGGGCGGATACGGAGTATGTCGCGTTTCGTATGGACTTGGGCGCGGGTCACACGGCCGCCATCATCAACGGGGCCAGCGCGCTGACCAGCGCAGCTGGCAACGCTTTGTCGACCAGTCAGTACGGCAATGACTTTCTCGTGCAACAGGCCTTTGCCACCATCAAGGCGACGAAGTGGCTGACCGTGGACGCTGGCCGCTTCGTGACCACCGCCAGCGCCGAGGTCATCGAGGCCAACAAGAACTGGCTCTACAGCCGCTCGATGTTGTTCTATGGCGTTCCCCTGCTGCACACCGGTCTGCGCGCCAATGTGACGGTGAACCCTTCGCTCAAGCTGCAGGCCAGCCTGGTCAACGGCTGGAACAA
>PMKP01000117.1 GCA_003157775.1 Myxococcales bacterium
CGGCGGCGCAGGCGGTGGCGGCGGGGGTGGGGGTGGAGGTGCGGCAGGTGGCGGCGGCGCGGCAGGTGGCGTGGCCCCTGCCACCGGCGGAGGTGTCGGTGGCAAGTCGATCGGGCTAACGCATCCCGAAAGGTCGAAGATCATGAATTCCAACGCCTTCTCCTGCGCCGAAAGTGTAGTCCGAGCGGAACAGCACGCGGGAAATACCGTGCTGCCCGTGGATGGATCTCCTGGGAAGCCGGTGGATGCGGAATCGCTCACGTGCAAAGCTGTGTAGACGAACTTTCCGCACTGGCCTGCTGCGCCTGCATCCGGCGGCGGGTTGATCGGAGTGTTGAACGAGAAGTAGTGCGTGTATTTCGCCGCCCCGGTCGGAGCCGTTGCGTTTGCGGGTTCGTAGATCCATCGCTGTGAAGGCGGCCTGATTTGGTCGATTGCGGTGTATTTTGCACTACTTGACAGCGCCAGGTGCCCGGGGGCTGTGGTCGCGCCGACAGTCGACAGCCAGCTAGCGAAGGCCACCCCCTTTGGGAATGATTGGTCAATTAGAGTGTCTCTCGAATCTGCCGAAGTCTTTCCTGCTTGGGGTGGAATTATTCCGGAGTTTCGCGACGGGTCATACCAAGTCGCCACTTCTTCTCCGAAGGCCGAAGACAAGCCCGTGAAGGAACGGATCCAAGCCCAGTGATAGTGTTCGGCAAACACGCGGCCACCGGCATTGACATAAGCCGCCATTCGATCAACCGCGGCTGGGTTTGAAATGTACGACTGGCCCGACGGGGGATCCTGCTCGGAGCCGCCACAGTTCAGCAGGATGACGTCGTACTGGTTCAGGGCACCTGTGTTGTTCGGGTCCTGGTTGCCCCAGAGATTGCTCGTTGCATCCGGGTAGGTTCCGAGCACAGTTGTGACTGGATCCACCACCTGATTGCACGTGTCCTGGCCTTTCGACTCATTGTACAACTGGACCGAGCCCGAGCCGCCTGGCAAGGAAAACTCAGAGGCATCGACGCCTATGCGGCGAAGCAGGCATTGCAGGCGCTCGGTAGCGGTCTTGTCGGGACTTTGAGCATTGCCAGCCGCGATGGCGATCTTGGGTATGCTGGTGTATTGGCCTTTGTTGTCGCCATCGTGGATGTTTCTTGGCAGGCGCAACAACCTGTCGGGTGGTGCCGCGTCGGTCGGGTTGTCGATGATCGGATTGTCGGCACACTGGTAGGTGACCATAGAGGCAGGAATGGTGATCTGCCGCCGCCACTTCCCCAGTTGCATGACCAGTGGGAAATCAGTGGCCCAGGGAACATTATTTAGGACAAAGTGACCGGTGGCATCGGTCAAGGCCGTCGCAATTGGCTGGCCTGATACCTGGGCGTCGCAGGAGGGGCAGACTCCCGGGGTGATCCCCGTGGTGATCGAATCCAGCGGCGCGTTCGGGATGGACACGATCACATTGTAGAGCGGATTCACGCCCGCCGGGTCGTACACGGTGCCGCTGATGCTGGTTGTGGCCCCACCGTCGCAGCGAACCTGCTTCAAACACAAATTGCCGCAACTTTCGCAGACATTGGCCGTCACAGCACCGCAGGGCACGCCGCCATCCGTCGAGCAAGTTGCCGGGCAGCTCAAGGTCCCGCCACATGCATCCCCGATATTGCCGCAGTACTGCTGCACACCCTTGGCGTTTTTGCAGGCGGCTTTCACGCAGTCAGGCCCGCCCACGCACACATTGTTGCTGCACGTCCAGTTGGTGCCCGCAGCCGAGCAGTCCATGCCGCAATCGAGCGAGTTGCCGCAGCCGTCTCCGATGCTTCCGCAGTACTGACCCCCTGAGGCCGGGCTGCAAGTGAACGGCTTGCAGCCAGCGGTTGGCCCTGCCTTGCACAGGCGGTCCTGGCATGTCCATCCGTCCGTCGGGCAGGTGATTCCGCAGTCGAGCGAGTTGCCGCAGCCATCGCCAATGATCCCGCAGTACTGGTCGCCGTTGGTGGTTGTGCAGGCCAGCGGCTTGCAGCCAGCGGTCGGCCCTGCCTTGCACAGGCGATCCTGGCAGGTCCAGCGGTCGTTTGCGCACGTGGTTGGGCAGTGTGTCGTTGATCCGCAGCCGTCGCCGATGTCGCCGCAGTACTGGTCACCGTTTGCGGTCGTGCAGGCCAGCGGCGTGCAGCCAGAGGTCGGCCCCGCCTTGCATAGATTGTCTTGGCAGGTCCAACTGTCCTTGGCGCAGGTTTTTCCACAGTGGAGCGTTGACCCACACCCGTCCCCAATATCGCCGCAGTATTGATCCCCGGACACCGTGGTGCAGGTTTTCGGGATGCAGCCAGAGGTCGGCCCCGCCTTGCACAGCCTCTGGTCGCACAGCCACCCGTCCTTGGGGCAGGTCGCGCCGCAATCGAGCGTGCCACCACAGCCATCCCCGATCGTCCCGCAGTAGTTGTCCCCGCTCGAAGCTACACAAGTGAGCGGCTTGCAAGTTGAATCACCCACGCACACGTTCTTGCTGCCGCACAACCAGCCGCTGCCGGCAGCCGAGCAGTCTGTGCCGCAATCAAGCGAGTTGCCGCAGCCGTCGCCGATGTTTCCGCAGTACTGGCCCCCCGATGGCGGATTGCAGGCAAGAGGTGTGCACGCGGGCGGTTGGCCCTTGCACAGGTTGTTCTGGCAGTTCCATCCGGTATTCGTGCAAGTGGTCCCGCAGTCGAGCGAGTTGCCGCAGCCGTCGCCGATGGCTCCGCAGTACTGGTCGCCATTTGCAGTTGTGCAGGTCAGTGGTACGCAGCCAGCCGTGGGCCCGGCCTTGCACAGACTGTCCTGGCAGGTCCATTTGTCTTTCGTGCATGTGGTTCCGCAGTGGATCGTTGATCCGCACCCGTCCCCGATGTCACCGCAGTATTGGTCACCGTTCGCGGTTGTACAGGCCCGCGGCGTGCAGTTAGCCGTGGGTCCGGCCTTGCACAAACTGTCTTGGCAGGTCCATCCATCTTTCGTGCAGGTGGTTGCGCATTGAAGTGTTGATCCGCACCCATCGCCAATCTCACCGCAGTACTCGTCCCCATACACCGTGGTGCAGGTTCGCGGCACGCAGTGAGCGACGGGCCCTGCCTTGCACAGACCGTTTTCGCACACCCAGCCGTCCTTGGGGCAGGTCGGGCCGCAGTCTAGGGTCCCGCCACAGCCGTCGCCGATTGCCCCGCAGTAGTTGTCCGCGCTCGACGCCGCACAGGTCAGTGGCTTGCAGTTCAAGTCCCCCTTGCACATATTGTGATCACACACCCAGCCGGTCTTGGGACAGGTCGTTCCGCAGTCGAGCGTGCCACCGCAGGTGTCACCGATGATCCCGCAGTAGTGGTCGCCGCTGGACGCCTCGCAGGTTGCCGGCGTGCACACCCCTGGACCACCCTTGCAGATGTGGTCGGCTCCACAGGTCCATCCTGTGGGACAGTCGTTGCCGCACGCAAGAGTGCCGCCGCAATTATCCCCTACGGTTCCGCAGTAGTGATCCTTGCTCGAGGTCGTGCAGCTCAGGTGGGCACAGATGCCCACACCCCCCTTGCAGACATGGTCGTCTCCGCAGGTCCAGCCCTGCGGGCAATCGTTCCCGCACTCCAGCGACCCGCCGCAATTATCTCCTACAGTCCCGCAGTAGTGGTCTCCAGTTGATGTCTTGCAGGTGATTTGGGTGCACACCGGGGCCGGCCCTATGCACAGGTTGTTTTCGCAAAGCCATCCGGCCTGGGGACAAGCCGTTGGACAGTCCAGCGTACCCCCGCAGCCGTCCCCGACTTTTCCACAGTACCGTCCTCCGCCTGCCGTGTCGCATGTGGTCAGCTTACATGCCGGAGGCACGCCAACGCATACGGAATTCACGCAGGACCATCCCGCGGGACAGTCCGCCCCGCAGTCGAGCGTACCACCGCAGCCGTCGTTGATTGGCCCGCAGTAGTGATCCCCGCTGGTGGTCGTGCACGTCGCTAGTGTGCAAGTGGGTGGCGTCGCCTTGCACACGTTCTTGTCGCAGGTCCATCCGACAGGACAGTCGTCTCCGCAGTTGAGCGTCCCACCACAGCCATTGCCAATGGTTTCACAGTAGTGGTCGCCGCTGTCCGTCGCACACTTGAGCGCGTTGCACACCTTTGGCGAGCCCACGCAGAGGTTGTCGACGCAATCCCATCCCGTAGGACAGTAACTGCCGCAATCTATGGTGTTGCCGCAGCTGTCCCCGATCTTTCCACAGTAGCGGTCTCCTGAGCTCGCCTGGCAGGTAACGGCCGAGCAGACGGTGGGATCGCCCTTGCAGATGTGGTCTGCCCCGCAGGTCCACCCGGCCTTCGGGCAGACTGTGCTACAGGGGAGGGTCCCGCCGCAGCCGTCCCCGATGGTTCCGCAATAGTCCCCGCCTGCAACGTTACACCCAGTCAGGCAATTGCTCCCTGCGCAAACATTGTTCTTGCACTGCTTGTCGGCGGGACAGTTGCCACAATGTAGAGTCTGTCCGCAACGGTCGCTGATATCTCCGCAGTACTGATCGGCTCCCGAGGTGCAGGAAAGCGCCGGACAAACACCGCCATCTGTGGTGCGCGGTTCGGGAAAAGTCAGAATGGGTGACGACCCTACCTCGGGCGACCCCATTCCCGCGGGGGCGTCCATCGGCGGCGGGTTCACTACGTCGTCGACGCTGCAACCCGCGGTCCATGCGAGAACACAGACCGCCCATCCTTGAACGAAAACCCTCCCCTGATGGCACCAGAATCCTGTCCGGCGGCTGACTGCCAAGTTTCGTCTCATTGTTTTCCCCTCTTCGCTTGATCCCATCTCGATCGTACCCTTCCTTGGCACTTCGTACAATAGATGAGAGGTGAGCCGAATTACATATCATACTGCATGCTACATGTAGGGATGCTTCGCCGATGGTTTGTCGATTGATCCCATCGGCGCATGTGTCTGGCGAAGTTCGGCGATTCGCCATAGACTCCTCGGCATGTCGAAGAGCCGCAGGATCTGTCTGCTCTTGCTCCTCGGGGCGTCGTTGGCGGGCGGCTGCTCGAAGAAAGCCAAGCAGACGGCGGTGGCAAAGCAGCCACTCGTGACTTCCGTGTCGGAAGCCCGACCCGCGCCGGTGCCTCCGCCGCTACCCCCGCCGCCCCCACCCCCGCCACCGCCCCCACCGCCCCCACCGCCGCCGCCCCCGCCGCC
>PMKP01000443.1 GCA_003157775.1 Myxococcales bacterium
CGCAGGGGGAGCCGGCGGGCTCCCCACGCGACTAGAATTCGAACATCAGGCCAATCACCCACCGACTGTCGCCCAAGTGCAACTTGTTGCTCATCCCCAATCCCGTGGCGTCGACTCTGTTCCACTCGAAAAACACGTAACTATGGTTGACTCCCGTTTCCATGTCCAAGTTGCGTGCAGCGTCACTGTCCAGTATGTCGAGCAAGAGAGACATCCCTGCGGCGGCCTGCCAACCGGCGGTGCCGCCCGAGCCATGGCCACCTCCATAGTACGGCACGTTCCCGTTGCCGTCGCTGATTTGCCAAAAGGTGTAGTTCAGCCCCAGCTTGCCGTAGGGGACGAGCGGGATACTCCAGCGCTCAGCCGCCACGTCCAAGCGGTAAACCAGAAGAGCGGCAATCGGGATGAGCCGCAAGCTGGTCGCGTCGCCCGAGCGCGCGCAGGCGCTCGGGGTGGTCGGGTCGGGCACGCATTGGCCCGTACTTGGATCGAAGACGAATGCCTTGGCGCTTACGTTGTAGTAACCGATGGCCATGCCGGCGGCGAGGGAGCCGAAGGTCTGGAGGAACTGCCAGTCGAACTCCACCTGCGACATGAGGTGGCGCTTGCCACCAAACATCGTCTTGTAGGGAGTATTGCCCGTGCTGCCTGCGAATTCAGAATCGACATCAGGAGCGTAGGGGCCGAAGCGCAGTTCCATGGCCCATTGCTTCGGGGTTCGGTATTCTCCGCGTGGCTCCTCTGACATCTCGTCGCTTTCCTCATGGGTAGTGACCTGTGCCTGCGCCGAACCGGACGCCAGCGCCACCAGAAGGCAAGGCAGGCCACGGAAGAAAGCCCGTCGGGCGCGGCGACGCCGACGGAAGATGATCAGGGCCACGAGCCCGCTGCCCGCTGCAAACGAAATGGCCCCGAGCCGCGCGCCTCGGCCTGTCAACGAGCAATAGCCGCCGGTCGACTGGCCACCCGCCTGCCGGTACTCCTGATAGAAATCGACGGTTGGCACCGGCGTCTGGACGAACCCGCTAAGGATGGGACTGGCGTTGCCGTGGGTGTCCACCGAAGCAACACCCACCGTGTAGTGAATTCCGTTCTGCAAAATGCTGATGCGCGTGCTGGCCTGCGAGGGCGGCAAGAGCCCCGAGCAGAGGTAGTTTGGGTCCAAGTTCTGGAAGGCCGCAGGCGCCCCTACCTCGAGCGCCGTTGTGTCTCCTTTTGCGCTTGAAATCGGGCTCGTCAAAGTCGTGGCCGGAGCCGTGTCCGGGCACAGAATCTGACTGGTGTAGTATTGACTGTTCTTGCTGCTATAGAAGCCCGGATCGAAAACCACCAGGCCGTCCCCGCGCATGCAGAACACCAGGTAGCCGGCCAGGTCGGGCCAATCCGCGGTTGACACTGATGCCCACGACACGGTGAGGGCTTCTTGGCCGCCTTCGACCTGGATGCCGACCGGGGACGGAGGGGGCGTGCCGTCGAGCTGAATGCCCAGGCTGGGTGCGCTGTTGCCGGATACGCTGTCGTCCGGGGCGTCCCTGCCTTGGGTGTCGATCCAGAACCAGATCGTCGTGCTCTGGGTTTGCCCGCAATCTGCCACGTCAGAAAAAAGCTGGGCTACCGTAGTGTCCACCGCCCAGCTCCCATTCGCCGACAGGTACGATAGGCCACTGAGCGTGGGGCCGAGCTGGCTGGTGTCGCAAAGGGGTCTTGGGGGGATGTATGCGGTGTTCAAACCGGCGCAGTTGGGGCCCACGTACAGTCGCGCATTGGTCCCGGTGGCGGTCAGCGACGCCAGCTTGCTTCGTGAGGCAGAGGCCATCTGCACCACGACTTGCACGGGAGTGGCGCACTGGCAGCGCGCCTGGTTCAGGTAGGTGGCTGCGTCGCTCGTGGCCAGGTCGCTACCGTCCTCGCGCCGCAAGATGAGGGTGAAGTCACTCGTCGTTAGGGAGGTTGTGGTCGAGGTCGTGACGCCAGTCGAGGTCTGGGCCAAGCCTGGGCTGGCCCAAAGCGCTGCGCTCAAGCCGAGCAGGGCCGTACGCAATCGGCGACAGTAGGCCATCGTTAGCCCTGCTTTCTGCAACGCCCGTGCCGTCGAGTCCAGGTCGAAGTTCTGCACGGCTGCGGGGTTGAGCGGAGTCCGATGGCTCGGCGGCTCATCCGGGCTGATCCGCTGGCGCTCCCGTGTTCGTGACCGCGCCAATTTGGCAAGCCGAATGCTGCCTGAATGTGAGCAAGAACCGGAGGCGAATCCGGGTCTCCACTGACACTATGAGTCTCGGCCTATGGACGCGGCTTCGGCGCGCAGTTGCAACACCACCTCGGAAGGAACCTCGATGTCGCCGTAGCGGGCCTCGGCGTAGCATTCTGTCAAGCGCGCCAAGGCGTCAGCGGAAGCCACGCCCTGCTTGCGTGCGCGTGCGAGATACTCGTGTGGCGTCTCTTCCGGACGCCGAGCGAAGCCGCGCGCCGCGAGCCGGTCCAGCGCCCTCTGATAAACGTGGAAGACGGGCGGCTCGCCACGCCATCCGCGTCGCAGCCCGCTTCTCACCGCTCGGCGCCGCGGCAGCTTGCGCAGAGCCAACACGACCACCAACGCCACCGCGCCCGCGGCAACCGCAAGAACCTGGGTTCTGCTCGCGCGATGGTGGGTTCCGCGCGGGGAGAAGTGGGGCTGCAGCCAGCCGAATTCTCGGCTGAGCTGCCGAGCCAAGAGGAGTTGCTGGCTGGCACTGTACTCGATGACCCAGCGACTCCAGAACATCTCCACGGCGTCGAGAACCTGGCGGAGGCGAGTCATGTGCGCGGCCCGACTGACCGCAGGCGTGGCATCGACCCGAACCCAGCCGCTGCTGCCCAGGTAGGCCTCGACCCAGGAGTGGGCGCGGTTGTCCCGCACGGTGATGGACTGGCGCAGGCCGTTCCATTCGCCACCCAGAAAGCCATTCACGTAGCGCGTGGGCACGCCACCCATCCGCAGCAACATGGCGGCCGCCGAGGCGAAGTACTCGCAGTGGCCGGCCGACTGGTGAAACAGGAAGTCCTCCAGTGGGTCGGGGATGCTAGCGTCGCGCTTGAGGTCGGTAGTGTACCTGTGTGTGGCCCGTAGCCACTTGACCACCGCATCGACCTTGGCCGCGGCACTAGGCTGCACCGCGGTCAGGCGGACAGCCAGCTCGCGCACGCGCGGTGAGAGTGACCGAGCCGCGCGCAAATACGGCGACAGCGCCTCGGGCAGAAGTTGGCCTTCAGGCCCGTCTGTGCCCAACCGGGACGCGCGCGAGTAGGCGCGGTACCGGGCTCCGGCGAATTCTGGCATGACTGTGCGGCGATCGTTCCTATCGAAAGGACTGACCCGGAACACGCGCAAACCGAGTTCGCCCGACCAACGCGCTTCCACGTCGACCGCGGTGAACGCACCGGGCGGCGGGGGCGGCATCTCGACCGCCACCGGCTGGTCGAGGGCAAATACCACAGCATGGGTCAGCGCGACCACCTCCATGTCCTGTTCGACGGCCCCGCTGATGGCCGCCGTGCGTCCGGGTGGCGGACCAGGCGCCTGTGGGCTCGAAAGAACGTAGGTTCGTCCGTCGTTGCTGGGCGAATGGTAGAGCGAGAGGTGGGTGCGCGTTTTCTCGTCTCGCGAGCGGATCCATTCGCCGTTCTCATAAGTGTCGTAGACGGTTCCCCGCCAGTAGAGCGAGGCGATGGTGCTGTCGCGCGCATCATCGCTGCGTAGGGCCGCGATGCGGGGAACCTGAGCGCGCAAGATCACGGTCTGGTTATCGAGTGACAGCACGCCATGCATGCCCAGCTTGACCTCGTCGGAGAACCCGGCCACACCCGTCTGGCGGCGCACGCCGCCCAGAATGAACCCCAAGCCCACCCGCGGGATGCTGGCGAACACCAGGGCGGCACCGCCGAACACCAGCGTGGCCACCAGCCCGGTGTAGAGGAAGAACGGGCCGCCCACCACCCGGCGGGAGTTGAGCACGCGGGTGACGGTCACCCGTGCTCCCGAGGCGTCGCCGGTGTGCCGAACCAGGTAGTTCTCTTCGATCTCGCGCCGCAGGTGGAAAAGGATCAAGGTCCATGTGGCCAAGAGGACGTAGAGGAAGAAGCCGACGATGAAAACCGCGCTGGTGGCTTGCCAGGCCGCTGCCAGCATGACCAGAAACGACAGGATGTAGATCTGCAGGTAGTCGCGGTTGCCGCGTCGCTGGCAGAGCTTGTAGCCAAGCAGGAAAAGCACGAAGTCAAGGAAGGGGGAGAGATCGACTTCGGGAAAACTGCGCACGACCTGCAGCACGGCCAGGGCGAACAACCCCACCGTGGCCAGGTTGAGCAGTGGCACCGCCCGATCGAGGAGTCTGCCCAGACGCGTGTCCGGCTCGACGAACCAGGACAGGATCGCGGCTGCTGCCAGCACAGCCACGCTGAGCCACGACGCGGTCTGTGAACTCGCCAGCGTAGCGAGCGCCGTGCCCGCCAGCAGGTAGGACGTGAGCTTGTGAATCAGGCGAAACTTCACGACGGCCTCCCTGCAAGGGCGCGGGAGGTTTCCAAACGCGGTGCCTGCGGGCCCTGCAGCACGCGCAGGACGGCGATGCCACGCAGGGCCGCGGGGAGCATCGCCGGTACCATCTCAGCGGCGGGCCGCATCTCGACCAGCGCCAGGTGCCTCAGAATGTGGGATGCCTGGATGTTCCCTGCGCCCGGGGCCAGGAACGCGCCGCTGGTGGCCAAACCGACCTGGTAGCCTTGCCGGAGCAGCACCAGCGCGGCAGATGCCGCCAGCGAGACCGCGGCTTCAAAAGGCGCCGCCCGATCCCCGCCCGGTGAGGCTTCCTTTGGCTGGGCGTCGTCGAGAGCCACCACCACCAGGCGTCCCGTGTTGCCTTCGAACTGGCGCACAAAGCGCCGTCCGCGCCGGGCCGAGGTGCGCCAATGGATGTCACGCGGATCGTCTCCGGGTCGGAACTCGCGCAGGCTTTCGAATTCGCCCCGACGGGTGCGGGTGGTCGACTGTCGGTCGTTCAGCTCGGCCAAACCCGAGGCCAGCACCGCGTCCGTGACAGGCAGCAAGGCCGGGTAGACCAGCAGCTCAGCCGGAGCGTCCACATCCATCGACCGGCGCAGCAGCCCGAAGGGAAAACGGGTGGAGACACGCAGGCCCGACAGATGGTGAATTCCGCGGCGGGGCAGGGTGCGGCGGTAGGCAGTTTCCTGTTCGCGGCCGGCCGGAACCTTCAGGTAGAAGCAGCGCCGATCCACCGGCTTTTCGGCCACCATGTCCTCAACTTCCAGTGAGAAGGTGGGGATGCGTTTTTTCGCGTTGCGAACCGCGATGCCCACTAGGAAGGGCGTTCTGGCGTGGATGGCGGCCGGCAGGCGCCGGGTCACGACCAGATGGCGCAGGCTCGCCTCGGACAGGAAGCCGTTGGCCAAAAGCAGGCACAGCAACATGCCGAAGATCAGGAAGAGCAGGTTGATGCCGCCGTTGACCGCCGCGAAACCGAGGATGAGGGTGGCCCCGATGAACCACTTGCCCTCGCGTGTGAGGCGGAACCGGCGGGGAGGCCGGAACCAGCGCCGCAGCCTAGACCTGAGGGGGTTCACGATCACCCCGGGACGGGCAACCGATTGAGGACGTCTTTCACGACCCGTTCAGCCTCCTCACGCACGCGACCGGTGGAGTCGAGCTGATTGGCCAGGACCAGCCGGTGCGCCAAGGCGGGCAAGGCTAGCTGCTTGAGGTCATCAGGCAGCACGTAGTCGCGGCCGGCAACCAGCGCCGAGGCACGCGCCACGTTTCGCCAGGCCAACTCACCCCGCGGGGACAGGCCCAAGGCCAGAAACGGCGAGCGGCGTGTCTCGCGTGCGACGTCCACGATGTAGCCGGCCAGCTCGGGCGAGATGCGCACGCGCGCGGCGGCGTCCTGTAGGGAGATGATCTCGGAGAGCAAGAGGGCCGGCTGCAGCCTGGCCAGGGCATCTTCGGTCACGGCAGGCGCTTCCAAGATCAGACCCTTCTCGTCTTCGGCTGACGGATAGTCGATGCGCATCCGAAGGGTGAAGCGGTCCATCTGCGATTCGGGTAGGGGATAGGTTCCGTAGTGCTCCTCCGAGTTTTGCGTCGCGACCACCATGAAGGGTGGTTCCAACCGATAGGTGTACCCGTCCAGCGAGACTTGGCTGTCGTTCATGGCCTCCAGCAACGCGCTCTGCGTGCGCGGGGTCGTGCGGTTGATCTCATCGGCCAGCACCACATTGGCGAACAGGGGCCCCTTGCGAAAGACAAACTGCCCTGAAGCTGGCTCCAGCACCGAGACGCCGAGAATGTCCGAGGGGAGGAGATCGCTGGTGAACTGTATGCGATGAAACGTGCCGCCCATGGAGAGGGCCAAGGCACGGGCCAGGGTCGTCTTGCCCACACCGGGCACGTCCTCGATGAGCAGATGGCCGCGCGCCAGTAGGGCCAAGACCGCATGGCGGATGGCCGCGGGCTTGCCCCGGATGACTTGAGCAATGTTTCGCTCAAGTCGTTGCACCAATTCGGCCGCGGTGCGCTCACGTTCGGCCGGCACAAGTCGCGTCATCGCCCCCATGATACCTCAGCAGGGGGCGCTTCGCTCATGGGCCGAGCTTCGCGCGCGCCTTCGCCGGATCCGATTCCGGATCCGGCCACCGGCCGCCGGCTACCGGTTTCTAGCCTGCGGCCTTGACCGTCTTGATCTGGGCGATGAGTGGCGGAACCGTCGACTCCCAGGTTGCGCACAGGCCGTAGTCAGCCACCTGGAAGATGGGCGCTTCCGGATCCTTGTTGATGGCCACGATCACCTTGCTGCTCTTCATGCCGGCCAGGTGCTGGATCGCGCCTGAGATTCCCACCGCGAAGTAGAGCTCTGGGGCGACCACCTTGCCGGTCTGGCCCACTTGCAGATCGTTGGGCACCATGCCCGCATCGCAGGCCGCGCGGCTGGCACCCAAGGCCCCGCCCAAGAGGTCGGTCAGCTCCTCCAGGACCTTGAAGTTCTGGGCGTCTTTCAACCCACGGCCACCGGACACCACCACCTTGGCCTCAGTGAGATCAGGCCGCGCGCTCTTGCTGGCGTGCAGGGCCACGAACTCGGACCCGAGCGCATCGATCGGACCAGGCGGAAGTGCCTCGACCGTGCCCGCGCTGGCCGCCGGGGCAGCGGGTGGGAACTCGGTCTGGCGCACGGTCGCGACGACCACGGGGGTCAGCACCTCCACATCAGTCAACGCGTTACCTGCGTAGGTCGGCCGGCGGAAGGCCTTGGCGCCAATGACGGCCACGATCTCGCTGGCCATGCCCGCGCCCATGAGTCCCGCGGTGCGCGGCAGAATGTCCTTGCCCGCCGAGGTAGCCGAAGCCACCAGCGCCGCGGCGTCTATCTTCTTGATTGCTGCCACCAGCACCGGTGCCCAGGTCTCAGCCAGCGCCGCAGCCAGAGCCGCGTTGTCGCAACAAAGAACCTTGTCCACGTAGCGGGCGGCATCCTGGGCAGCGGCGGCGATTCCGGAGCCGATTACGACGCCGACCACCGGCCCACCATTGACTTGGGCCAGCTTACGGGCCGCGGAAATCGCCGGCAACGAGGCCGAGCGCAGGTTGGAAGTCGTGGTTTCCAGGAGAACGAGAGTCGCAGTGCCAGACATCAGATCACCTTCGCTTCGTTGTGTAGCTTTGCCACCAGTTCCTCGACGGAAGCCACCTTAACGCCCGCTTTGCGCGCGGGCGGCGCTTCGTGGCGCAGGGTCTTGACCAGAATTCCGCCAGCGACGCCGAGAGATTCTGCCGTGATTTCGCGCAGCTCTTTCTTCTTCGCGGCCATGATGCCCTTGAGCGAAGCCAGCCGCTGGGTGTCTTCCCACTCAGCCGTGGCCGGGGCCAATGCCTCGTTGCGGACAGCCTTCTTGCCGACAATGCGCAGATCCACGGTCATGACTGCGGGCAAGTGCACGCGGCGCTCTTCCACCCCCGCGTCTACTTCGCGCGTGACGGTCGCCGACTTGCCGTCGGCAGCCAAGAGGATACTGGCCAGGAAGGTGGCCTGCGGCCAGCCCAACGAGGCGGCCAGGATCTGGCCTACTTGGTTGTCGTCGCCATCCACCGCCTGCTTGCCCATGAGCACCAGGTCAGGCTTTTCGGCAACCACCAAAGTGCCCAGGATGCGCGCTACCCTGTCGGCATCCAACGCGCCGTCGTCGCCGGCGATCAAAATGGCGCGGTTGGCGCCCATGGCCAGCAATTGTTTTAGCTGGGCTGAGGTGTCCTTTGGGCCGATACTGACCACTACGACCTCGCCCACGCGTTCGCCACCTTTGCCCTTCTCGGTGAGGCGCAAGGCAGCTTCGACTGCGTACTCGTCGAAGGGGTTTACCTGCCAGGTGGTGCCCGCCAAGTCGACGGAGCCGTTGGCGACCTTCAGTTTGAGGTCGGGGTTGGGCACTCGTTTACAGGGTACAAGGATCTTCACAGGAGCCTCCTTCGGGACAAATACAACGGCTAGCTGGTGGCGGATCGCAACGCCCCTTCCAGACAGGCCAGGATTTCGTCGTTGGTGTCCACCAGATACACAGTGGTTGGCTTGGGTTGTCGGTGGGCCCGTAGCTCGTCGACCATGGCGCGGGCCGCTTCGGCGGGGTCTAGGCCGCCCAGCCCGGTGCCTAGGCCAGGAATGGCGATGACGTCGAAGCCACGAAGAGCAGCCGCGATGAGGGCCGCACGAGCGGCGCGACGGGCGTTCTCAACCCCGACCTTGGTGCCGGGCTCCTCCATGGTCGGGGCGTGAATGACGTACTTGGCCCACAGCCTGCCAGCGGTCGTAACTACGGCGGCACCTACGGCTATGGGCGCCAGCGACATCGCTTCCTTTTGGATGGAAGGCCCTCCCTTGCGGGATAGTGCGCCTGCCACACCGCCACCCATTATCCCCAATGAATTTGCAGGGTTAACGATGGCGTCGACAGCCATCTCGGTGATGTCAGCCTTTGCGATATGGATCTGCATCGGGTGGCGCGCCCTGTAATTCCGCGACAGCCCACGGTAGCATCAAGCTTGCCAAGTCTTCAAGTGGCGTCTTTGGTTATGAGAGGGGGCTAGTTAGGGCCACGGCCGAAAAGAACGCGTCTCTCTACTCCGGTGGAGGGGCTGGATTGGCTTCTGAACACTGCACGTTCACGTATCTGCGCAGCCCCCAGGTGCCCGCGGGGAAGACGACATCGCGTGAGCCCTTGGCGAAT
>PMKP01000281.1 GCA_003157775.1 Myxococcales bacterium
GTCAGCCCGATGATCCATTTACGGTACGCCATCTTCGATGTTCCTGTGTCCGCCGTGGTCGGCTTTGCCCTTGGCGATATTCTTCACCCTTTCCCACCCTTCGCAAGCCCATGGGGGCGCTTGCCGGTTTCTCGGCTACCCTGGGCGTGGGTGGCGCTGCTTGTGCCAAGTATCGTGCAGGGTCCACGGGTTGTGCAAGTATCGACCTGCTGCGGCCATCGTGTGGTCCGCGAGCGGACTCTCGACAAAAGCCTGGGTTTGTGCAAGGCATACCCTGACAGCTTGAGAGTCCCTGCGGAGAGGTGATGCAGCTTCACGAGCAGTTCAATATGACCCCGTTTCGCACGGGGATCGGCTTCTGCCAGGACCACGAGGGCCGGGATCTGGTGGTCGCGCTGCTTAAGGCCACGTTTCAGTTCGCTGCCAGTGGCCCGATCTCCGTGGCTGCGCGGGACGTGGGTGTTCCGATATTCAAGAATGACGTCTTCCACGGGGAGCCGGCATCGTCGAGTCTGCGCTACGCGACTGACGTGGTGCCTTCGAAACCCGGGGTTGATATCGCCGTGCTCGGGCACGCGTACGGCCGGGATTCCCGGAGCATCGAGGCCGGATTCGGGGTCGGCGCTTGCGAGAAGGTGCTGCGGGTCTTGGGTCCGCGCTGCTGGGTCGGCAGTCGAGATTCCACCATCGCGGGGCCGGTGGCTTTTTCCAAGATTCCCCTTCTTTACGAGCATGCCTATGGCGGCTGCGACACGGATGCTGCGGGCAACAAGCTGATCCACGAGCAAAATCCGGTAGGGGTGGGGTTTGCCACGGTGGCCAGGGACAAGGCTCCCTTGCCCAGCTTCGAATACCGAAACGAGGGCATGCGCTCGATCAAGGATCGTCCGCGACCCGCGGGGCTGGGTTTCATTCCGACGGGGTGGAAGCCGCGAGCGCAGTTCGCGGGCACCTTCGACGCCGCATGGGAAAAGTCGCGCCGTCCACTCTTTCCCAAGGATTTCGACCAGCGCTTCTACAATGCGGTTCCCCAGGATCAGGTCATGCGTGGCGATTTGCAGGGCGGCGAGAAGGTCGTCTTGCGAAACCTGGACCCGCGCGCCGTGAACGTGGTGTTTGGCATCCCGGTGCTGCACTTTGTCGCCATCTTCCGCATCAAGGACCGGACCGAGGAGTTGCCCATGAAGGCGGACACGGTACTGATCGAGCCTGACGAGAAACGCTTGGCGATCAGCTTCCGCAGCGCCTGCGCTCTGGGCGACGATTTCCGGTTCCTCAAGAGCGTGACCTTCAAACAGGCTGACCGCTGATGGCCGACGGGACATCCAATTCGCTAGCCTCTGTGGCGCGGCCGCCGATGGCGGGACACGATGATCCCGGGCTGCTGTTCGACATCATCGAAGAACACTTCGATGAAGCGGCCTTCTATTTCCGGCTGTGGGATCAGGCGCAGGATGCGCTTGACTACACGCTGGACGAGGTTCGCCGTGGTCCCGAGGAACTTCTGCGCGCGAATATTGATGGCCTGGTCGTCGGTGGCGAGGCGGCTGCACAACGCTTGCTGTGGCCGGCGATCGAGGGTGACGAGGCCGATCATTGGACCGGACCGGGTGTCGCCACGCTCGCGCTCTTGAGTCGGCGTGGCGACGACCCGCTGGATCGAATCCTGTTGCGGCTGCCGTCATCGAAGCAAAGTCCGTTGCACGGCATCGCGCGCGGCCTCGGGCTTGCCCAGCGTTCCGATCTGGACGAACGGCTGCGGAATGCCCTGTACGCGTCCGATGAGGACAAGCATGAGGTCCTGCTCGACATACTGGCAGGGCGCGGCGTCGATCCGGGGCCGTTGGTCGGTGTGTGCCTGCAAGGCACGGACTTCAACGCGGCATGCTCGGCTCTTCTTGCCGTACGCAACTCGGCCAACGCGTCGGCGCACGTTCGCGCGGTAGAGCGTCTGCTCAATTCCACGGAAGCGCGGATTCGTGCCGCAGCCCTGGAGACAGGTCTGCTTTGGGGCTTGCCTGTCGCGCGCGCGGCGTGCACGCGACAGGCGCGCGCCCACGACGACCATGCATTGTTGCTCACGGCTCTTGCAGGAACCGAGGCGGAACAGGAGTTGATCTTCGCCGCGCTGGACGACCCCAGCCACCGGTCGGCTGCGTTGCGGGCGCTGGGATTCGTCGGCACGCTGCGCGCGGCGGAAGCCTGTCTGCGTTTCATCGCGGAGCCCGGCAAGCTGGTGGGTGGTCTGGCGGGTGAGGCCTTTTCCATGATTGCCGGGTTGAATCCGGGCCCCTTCGCGCTGGCCCCTGAGGAAGATTCAGATGCCAAGGACGTGCCCGGGACGCTGGCTTTCCCCGCGCTGAACCCGGACGGCGTGGCGGAGTGGTGGAAGGGCAAGCGGTCGAACTTCAGGCTCGGCCCACGCTACTTGCAGGGTGAACCGTGGACCCCAGCGACCATCGGTGGGCGGCTCGCGCGACTGCCGATGCGATGGCGCAACGTGATCCTGCTGGAACTGGCCCTGCGAAAGCCAGGCGCGGTCCCGGTTTCCACCCGAAGCTGGACCCGGTGTCAGGAAGAGCGAGCGCGAACCTTGCTGGAGCCGGCTAGTTGATCTTCACCTTGGATCCGGACACCTCTACGCCCGAATCCGAGGCCTTGACCGATCCTCCGCCGCCCTGCAGTGTGGCTTTCTTTCCGCCATGCACGGTCGCATTGCCCGGGGTGTCCATGACCGCGTCCCCGTCGAGTTGAACTTTGCTCCCTCCACTCGACTGCGCCAAGACGTTGGCGTCGAGAAGAACCCTGGAACCGCCGTTCGACTGGTGAAGAACATTGGCGTCGTGGAGCGTCGAGCCGCCGCCCTTCGCCTGGGTCAGGACGTTGGCATCGAGCACGATGCTGGCCCCCCCGCCAGCGGTGATGGTGATCTTCCCGGGCTCCATCACCAAGGTGCTCCCCCCGCATTCCAGGGTGATTGAGGTCGGGGCCTGGATCTTGATGGTGTCGCTGGCATCCAGGGTGTGCTTGCCCGTGACCGTCACCGAACTGTGAATAGAGCTCTTGCCACCACCCGAAATGGTGACGGCCTGGTTGCCAGAGACAGTGATGGTGCGGTCACCTCCGACGGAAAGCGTCTGGTCGTGCTTGACCACCGTGTTCTGGTCCTTCTCGGCCTGGACGAACAGTTCTTCCTTGCCCTTCAGGTCTTCGAAGCGAATCTCATTGAAGTTGTCTGGGTTGCCACCCTTGGTGCTGCGGGTCTTGATGCCGGTCTGGGTCTTGTTGGCGGGCAACGGGTAGGGCGGCAGGTTGTCCCCGTTGTAGACCCTGCCGGTGATGAGCGGCCGATCTGGGTCGCCCTCCAGGAAGTCCACCACGACCTCGTCGCCGATGCGGGGAACGTTGATCCCGCCGAAGCCAGCGCCGGCCCAGATCTGGGCCACCCGCACCCAGCACGAGCTGTTCTCGTCGTCCTTCCCGTCGCGATCCCAGTGGAACTGCACCTTCACGCGGCCATACTCGTCGGTCCAGATCTCTTCGCCGTCCTTGCCCACCACCGTGGCGGTTTGGGGGCCAGGAACGGTTGGGCGGGGTGTCCCAGGCTCACTCCGAAAAGGGCAGTGACTATCGATAGCAACGAACCCACAACGAAAGACTTCAGCGTCGCCTCCGCCTGCCTGCGATTCATAGTTGGGTCCTTCGATAGTGAACGTGGTACCCTCAACCAGGTATTCGCCATTCTCAGAATCAATCGGATAGCCTGTGAGTTCAAACAGGGAACCAGTGGCTAGGCCCCGCGCGTTGCCAAGCGCCCTGGCTTGTTCGTACCGCGCGTTCAGCTCCTCCAAGCGAAGACGTGCGTGCAACTCCCCTTCGTCCCTCTTCAGATAGTTCCCCGGATAGTCGTAGCGTTCAAAATCGGCCTTCTCGTGGGGATTCGGCGAG
>PMKP01000419.1 GCA_003157775.1 Myxococcales bacterium
AGTCATCGTCACGCAGTAGTCAGCTTGTCGGAAGACCGCGGGCCAGCGCAGGTCGGCCCGCGGATCGCGTGTGCGAGGGCGTGTGGGTGAGCGAGTTCGTGTGCGGTACGCGGGAGGCGGAAAGAGCGGGGTGGGCTGTCCGTCCCGAAGCCCCCGTGGGGAAGCTCGCCGGCTCCCCACGCGACGACAGGGGCCATACTGACAGGCTGCAATGCTGCTGATATTCTGGCCCTGTGCCATGTGCGCATTGCGGTGAGAGCCACCCGCCCGACGCCAGCCGTTGCCCTATCACGGGCAGGGAGATAGGAACGCCTCTCCCCTCCGCTGGCTTGACCGTCGGCCAGACTCTCGAAGGCAAATACAAGATCATCCGCGAGATCGGCCGAGGCGCCATGGGAGTGGTCTACGAGGGGCTGCACATCGCGCTTGACCGGCGGGTGGCGGTCAAGACCCTGCGCCAGGAGATGAGCAACGATGCCGACCTGGCCACCCGCTTTGAACGCGAGGCTCGTGCCGCCAGTGCCATCGGTCATCCGCACATCATTGATGTCTTTGACCTGGGCCGCACACCCGAAGGACTGCTGTTCATGGTCATGGAACTCCTCGACGGCAAGCCGCTCACCGTGCTGCTGCAGGAGAGTCCATTGCTGCCAGTGGCCCTGGCTGTGAATCTGATGACACAAGTGCTGGGCGGCCTGTCGGCAGCTCATAAGCACGGCATCGTCCATCGCGACCTCAAGCCCGACAACGTCTTCGTCATCAACACCGAGGACCGCCCCAACTTCGTCAAGATCGTCGATTTTGGCATCGCCAAGAAGCTCTCGGCGCGCCAGCCCGGCCGGGTGAGTCCAGCGGCCATGAGCGGGACCATGGTGGGCACGGTGATGGGCACGCCTCTGTACATGTCGCCCGAGCAGGCCATCGGCCAGGTGGAGAAGATCGACCACCGCACGGACATCTTCGCGGCCGGCGTGGTGCTGTACGAAATGTTGTGTGGTCGGACGCCCTTTTATGCCGAGGGCTACGCTGCCATCTTGGGCGCAATCCTGGAAGGCAAGTACCCGCCGCCGCGCACGCTGCGACCCGACATTCCCGCCGCTATCGAAGCGGCCATCGTGCGCGCCCTCGACCGCGACATCGAGAAGCGCTTCCCGTCGGCGGCGGCCATGCGCGACGCGATCAGCGGCGGTGGCGTCGAGGTCACGCCCGCACCGATCACCATCGGGCCGGGCGCGCCTGGCGATGGCTTGCCCCTCACGCTATCGACCCTGGACGGGCAGGAAGCCGCAGCCCCCGGCTTCTCACTCCTGGCGGACATTCCCCCGCCCCAGGGGGCAAGGCCGGTTCCGCCGGGACGGCCGCGCGTGGCCCGCGGCCCGGGAGACGATCGATTCGCACCGCCGCCCGAGCAGGAAGCTCCGCTGGAGTTGGGCGGCACCCGCTGGGGCTCTTCGCCACCACCTCGGCAGCCGGTGCCTGGAGCCGCGGAAGTACCGCCTCGCCAAGAGATCCGGCGCCCGATGCAGCCGCGCCCGGAAAATGAAGGGCCCCGCGCCTGGGCGGCAGGTGGACCGGTCTCCGCGCGCGACGACGATGCTGGACCGCCAGCCCCAGCGCGGCCTCTCGACCATCCCCCGCTGGTCGCCAGAGGGCCGACCCAGGATCCGGGAATTATGGCACCCGAGCGCGTCGTCTCTTCCCGCTCCCGCAGCCTCCTCATCAAACTCGCGATCGGCCTAGGCATTCTTGCCGCTGCGCGGGTCGGGTATCATTTCTGGCAGACCGGCTGGCCGGGCCGTTCCGCCAGCAGCGCGCCCGCCCTTGCCAAGGGGGTCATGCGCAAGGTGATGCTGGTACTGGATCCGCCGGATACCAGCGTTCAGATCGATCATATCCCCACCAGCAAGCGCGAGCTTGCCCTCGACTCGGCCACGCAGCACTTGCTCAACGCCACCGCACCCGGGCGGCTGACCCGCCGGTTCTCGTTCGAAGCCAAGCCGGGGCTCAACCTGGTGGTACGCATGAACCACCTGCTGGTGCCGCCCTCACCGCTCGACCCACCGCCCGCGCCTGCCGAGCTGTCCGTGGGCTATCCTGAATCGCCGCGCTCAGCGGACGAGATCGACGGTGCTCTGGCCAAACTGGACAAGTACGCCCAGTGCCTGGCTGCCGCGGGCGACACCAGCGAAGGCAGCGGAAGTGACAAGGCCGCAGCCGGTGCCCGCGTTCGTTTGCACGGCGAGGACTTGGACCGCTGCCGGTCCTTGGTGCGTGAGGCGCGCGACCTGGCTCCCGCCATCCCCGCGCTCGAAGGCGCGGCCGATGCCTACCTCTCCGCTGTGCAAGGTGGACAGAAGTTGGACGCTGTCATGCGCGCGAGCGCCGGCTTGCGCGCCGAGTTCCTGGCCGCGCGCAGCGAGTGGCAGTGGCAGGAGTTGGCTTTGCAGGAGAAACTAGATGGCCGCAAGGCGGCGTGGCACATGCGTCGATTTGCCCTGGGCGCGAACGCCTGGCTGCGCGCGATGAAGTCCGATCCGCCGGCTCGCCAGTCGGTGGACGAGCGGGCCAGCGCACTCGCGGACATCCATACGATGTTTCTCGACTATGCCGAGGGCGCGCGAGCAGAGATGGCCCGCACCACCGGTTCCAACGACTTCATGAAAGCGGCCGAGGAAACCATGGCCGTGGTGCGACCCACGGACGGCAAGCCGCGCAGCGAATTCGCCGCGCTCAGCGCCTGCCGCCGCCTGGTGGCCGCCTTCAATGCGCTGGTGGTGGAATAGCCGCTACTTCTTGCTGCCCTTCACCTCTTCCAGCCACGAGGTGATTTTCTTCTCCCGCTTGTCGAGCTCGGCGCGCACCTCGGCCAGTGGCTTTCCGTCGCCCTGGAAGGAAGTCGCGATGGCCTCGGGATAGTCGTTGGCCAGCGCGTTCAGGCTGACGTCGTGATCGGTGGAGATGTTGGAGTTTCCACCTTGGGGATCCATGGCGCGCAGGATCTTGGCCTGGGCCTCGATGGGCTTGCGCAGTGAGGCCACAAGCTTCTTGAGTTGGTCGGGGGCGTCGGGCTTGCCCTTGAGCTTCTCGGCCGCATCGTCGAGAGCCTTGCGGGTTTTCTTCTCGAAAGCGAGCAAGGCCAGATGCTTGGGCATCTTGCTTTTATCGAACTTCAGTAGGCGTGCTCTTTCTTCGGCTGCAAGCTGAGCCGCCAGTTTCTCGTCTGCCTCTTTCTTTGCTTTCCAAAGCGCGTAGCGCTCCATCATGCCCAGGTGCGCATCGGCGGGCCGCGCGTCGGTGGCCCGGCCCGCATCCCCGGCGCGCGCGGGCGGGGCAGGCTTGGCAGGGGCTGGCGTGCGCTCGGGCTTGAGCGGCGGGGCTTGCTCGCTGCAGGCGGCGGCCAGAAACATGGCTCCGGCCCCCAAGAAAAGTGCGGTTCGCTTCATGGTGTCCTCCCTGGTCTTTGCAGGCTCGCTTCGCGTCGAGACGAAGACCATTCGGTGAAGTTACGACGGCAGAGCCCTGCTTGTCACTCCGTTCCGCTGGCGCTGGCCTTTGCGCCCTTGTAGCGTCAAGGTGGTGCTCCCTGATGAGGCTTCCATGCGCATCCTGATTTCGGGGTCCTCGGGTCTGATCGGCCGGAGCTTGACCGAACGCCTGCGTTCCGCCAGCGCCACCGTGTACACCCTGGTGCGGCGCAAGCCCGAGGAATCGCAAAATGAAATCGGATGGGATTCCAACGCTGGGGTGCTGGATTCCTCGCGCCTGGATGGGGTTGACGCCGTGGTGCACCTGGCAGGCAAACCCATCGCCTCTCGTTGGACCGAGGAGACAAAAAGGGCCATCCGCGACAGCCGAGTGCGGGGAACGAAAATGCTCGCCGAGGCTGTGGCGCAACTGCCCAGAAGACCGAAGGTCTTCATCGCCGCCTCTGCCGTCGGGTTCTACGGATCCCGTGGGGACGAACCATTGGACGAAACCTCGGCCCCGGGTACAGGTTTTCTGGCGGATGTCTGCCAGGAGTGGGAGGAAGCGGCCGCACCCGCGCGGGACGCCGGCATCCGCACGGTTCACTTGCGCACTGGCCTGGTGCTATCCCGCAGGGGCGGGTTGCTCGCGCGCGTGCTTCCGCCCTTCAAGATGGGTGCGGGAGGCATCGTGGGCACGGGACGGCAATGGTTGAGCTGGATTTCGCTGGCTGACGCGACGGCTGCCATTCAGCACGCGATCGGCACGGCGGAGCTTTCTGGGCCGGTGAACCTGACGGCTCCCCAGCCGGTACCCAACGCCGAGTTCGCGCGCACTCTGGGAAAGATATTGGGCCGCCCTACCCTGGTTCCGGTGCCGGCTTTCGCCGTGAGGTTGCTGCTTGGGGAAATGGGGGACGAATTGATGCTCTCGGGTCAGAAAGTCCTGCCCAAGAAACTCCTCGCTTCGGGTTTCCGCTTCGCCCATCCGGATCTAGAATCAGCTCTTCGCTGGGCGCTGGCTCAGTGAACCCCTGACTTGCCCCGCGGCCCTGGACAGGGAAGAATCCTGGCTGGGAGGACCCATGATCTGTTGTAGGTTCACGCTGATGACTGTGTTGCTCACCACGACTGCCTTGTCCGCCCAGGCCGCACCCACGGCACCCAACCCGCCGCCGGCCAAGACCGCGCCGGAGGAGACCGCGGCTCCGCCCGCTGCCAGCAAGGTGACTACGGTGGAAGGAATAACCGAGTATCACCTGCCCGACGGGCTGCGCGTGCTGCTCTTCCCCGATCCCACCAAGCCGACCGTGCTGGTCAACGTCACCTATCTCGTGGGCTCGCGGGTCGAGGGCTACGGCGAAACCGGCATGGCGCACCTGCTCGAACACATGGTTTTCAAGGGCACGCCCAGCCGGCCCGACATCTGGAAGCTGCTGCAATCCAAAGGCGCCAACTTCAACGGCAGCACCTGGTGGGACCGCACCAACTACTTCGAAGAGCTGCCCGCCTCGCCGGAAAGCCTGGAGTTCGCGCTGGCCCTGGAGGCCGACCGGATGATCCACAGCAAGATCGCCGCCGAGGATCTGGCCAAGGAGTTCTCGGTGGTGCGCAACGAGTTCGAGATGGGCGAGAACAACCCGGCCAATGTGCTGGAAGAAAAGATGATGGCCACGGCCTTCATGTGGCACAACTACGGCAAGTCGACCATCGGCTCGCGCAGCGACATCGAGCGCGTCCCGGTCGGGAGCTTGCGAGCCTTCTATCGCAAGTACTACCAGCCCGACAACGCCATCCTGATCATTGCCGGCAAGTTCCACGCGGCCCAGGCGCTGCAACTGGTGGGCAAGTACTTCGGTCACATCCCGCGCCCGGAGCGCATCTTGCAGCCCACCTGGACCGTCGAGCCGGTGCAAGACGGCGAGCGCCAGGTGACCTTGCGCCGAACCGGCGACGTGGCGCTAGTATCCCTTCTCTATCATGGCGTGGCGGGCGCGGACCCTGACCGCATGACCGAAGACGCCATCGCTGACATTCTGACCAACAAGCCCAGCGGGCGCCTGTACAAGGCGCTGGTGGACAAGGGCCTGGCCAGCGAGGTGAGCGGCAACGTCTACCCCATGGCTGAGCCAGGCGTCATGGTGCTGTCGGCCAAGGTGAGCGCGGGCGTGTCGCCGGAAAAGGTGCGCGACATCATGATCCGTGTCGTCGAGGGCCTGGCCGGAAGCAAGATAACCAAGGAGGAAGTAGAACGCTGGCGCGCGGGCTGGATGAAGGACTTCGACCTGGGCCTGACCGAGACCGCGCGCACCGGCGTGCTGCTGTCGGAGTATGCGGCCATGGGCGACTGGCGCCTGCTCTTCCTGGCGCGCGACCGGGTCAAGACGGTGGCCTCGCTCGACGTGGAGCGGGTGGCGCGCGCCTATCTCAAGCCGTCCAACCGCACCTTGGGCCTGTTTCTGCCTGACAAGGCGCCCGACCGCGCACCGCTGGCGCAGACGCCTGACGTGGCGGCCATGATGAAAGACTACAAGGGCAGTGCCGCGGTGGCCGAGGGCGAGGCCTTTGCCGCCACCGTCGAGAACGTGGAGAAACGTACAACTAGGGTGGATCTGGCCGACGGCCTCAAGCTGGCACTTTTGCCCAAGAAGACCAAGGGCGGTTCAGTTCGCTTAGTACTGACCCTGCGCTTCGGCAGCGAGCAAGACATCAAGGGCAAGACCACCGCCGCAGCGGTATTGCCCAACATGTTGATGCGCGGAACGAAGAAGCATAGTTTCCAACAGATCAAGGACCAGCTCGATCAGCTTCGCGCCGAGGCGGATTTTGGCGGTGGCCATTCCTCTCCGGGCACCGCCAATGTCAGCCAAGTCCGGGTGAAGACCACCCGCGAGAATCTGCCCGCAGTGCTGGATCTCCTAGCCGAGATCCTGCGCGAGCCGGCGTTCAGCAAGAGTGAGCTGGAATCCCTGCGCAAGGAGATGCTGGCGCATCTGGAGGAACAACTGCAGGACCCGCGTGCCAACGGCCAGGTGGTCCTGATGCAGAAGCTGTTCCCCTTTGCCAAGGACGACGTGCGCTACGTGCCCAGCGTGCAGGAAAGCATCGAGCGGTTGCGCAAGGTGCAGACGCCTGAGCTGGCTCGGATGCACAAGACGCTCTGGGGGATAAGCGCCGCGCAGCTTGCCATGGTGGGTGACTTCGACCCGGCTGCGGTCAAGGCGCAGCTCGAGAAGGATCTCGGTTCCTGGAAGTCGCCCAAGGCCTACCGGCGGATCGCCCTCGCCTATCGCGCCAACCCAGCCGCCGACGAGACTATCAACACCCCGGACAAGGAGATGGCCTTCGTCATCGCCGGCAGCACCCTGCCGGTGCGCGATGACGATGCGGCGTATCCCGCGCTGACCATGCTCAACTACATGCTGGGGGGCAGCCCGACCTCACGCCTCTTCGATCGTCTACGCCAGAAAGAGGGTCTGTCCTACGGCGCCGGCTCGCGCATCTTCGCCCACCCCATCGACGTGAACGGGCACTTTCTGGCCTGGGCCATCTGTGCACCCCAGAACATAGACAAGAGCTTGGCAGCCATGCAGGAGGAGATTCGCCGGCTAGTCAAGGACGGCGTCGGCGAAAAGGAGCTGGACGAGGCCAAGAAGAGCTACGCCAAGAACTGGGACAACCGCATCGCTGACGACGACTTCGTATCGGGCGAGCTGGCGCAGGGCCTATTCCTGGGACGCACCTTCACCTACTGGCGGGACCTCAACAACAAGATCCAGAAACTCACCCCGGCTGACGTCAATGCGACGGCACAGAAGTTCATCAAGCCCGACGGGCTGGTGATGGTGCGCGCGGGAGATCTGGCCAAGCGAAAGTAGGGTCACAGTGCCTGCAGATGCCGGACGAAGCCGTCGGGAAAGTAGAAGACCAACATCAGCCGACCCAGCGAGATGGTCTCGCCGCCCTTGAGGCGTCGCGGCTTCTGCGGCAGGAGCGGCAGGCCATCCACAATCGTCCCGTTGGTCGAGCCCATGTCGGTGAGCCGATACTCGCTGTCGATTCGGGCGATAATGCAATGTCTCTTCGAGACCGAGTACTCGGGGATCGCGATGTCGTTCTCCGAAGTACGTCCCACGCTGATCGGTCCGCGCATTGAATTGCGCGGCTTGACCACCGGGAAAACCCGCCCCGTCAGCCGTGTGCAGGCAAAGGTCCCATCGTTGAGGTTGACCACGCTTGTGCCTTCGCTCGACGCGGTGGGGTTGATCTCACCGGCCATGCCCAGCGTCACCAAGACAGGCTGAAAGAAAACGCGCTGAAAGCCTGCTGGTCCAAGGCGCTGCAGTTCTTCTTTGTAGTCGTTGGCGTAAGTAAGCATCGGCCCGTAGGCCGCGGCCGCGCTGGGCAACCGCGAATCCCCTCGCTCATCTTCATGTAGCGCCCTGGCAGCGGTCTGGTCAAGGTTGCGCTTGCTGGGTCGTCGTACATACCGGGGACCGTGGCCCGTGCCGTGCTATCCTTCTCTGACTCGCTCCGACCAAGCCTGCAGTCATGACCGCACCGGTTGCAATTCTGGCGGGAGGTCTAGCCACCCGGCTTCGTCCCATCACCGAAACCATTCCCAAGTCCCTGGTGGACGTGTGCGGCGAACCCTTTGTCGCCCACCAGCTTAGGTTGCTGAGTTCGCGCGGAATCAGTGATGTCGTGCTGTGTGTGGGGTACCGGGCTGAGCAGATTGAGCAAGTGGTCGGGCTTGGCTCCGCGTTTGGCTTGCATGCGCGCTACGCCCTTGACGGCGAGCAGCTTCTGGGCACCGGCGGGGCCGTGCGTCGCGCGCTCCCCATGCTGGGCGATGAGTTCTTCGTTTTGTACGGTGACTCGTACCTACCTTGCGACTATCACGCTGTACTCAGCAGCTTCCGCGCATCGGGCAAGCTGGCCTTGATGACCGTCTATCGGAATGAAGGCCAGTACGACACGAGTAACGTGCAGTATGACGCTGGGACGATCCAGCGCTATGACAAGTCCGCACGCTCCTCGGCGATGCAGCACATCGACTATGGTCTGGGCGTGTTTCGACGCGAGGCCTTCGCAGATGTCCCGGACGGTGCTCGTCTGGACCTGGCCAGGCTCTACCAAACCCTGCTGGCCAAAGGGCAACTGGCAGGCTATGAGGTAGCTGAGCGATTCTACGAAATCGGTTCCGTCGCTGGGCTGCAGGAGTTTCGCGCCCTGATGGAAACCAGACGCGTTGCAAAGCCATGACATTCACCGACCAGTTCCTTGACGAGGCATCTGCGGTCATTCGCGATCTCGATCGACCGGGGATCGAAGGGTTGGTGGACGCGCTTGCCTCGACACGGGCGCGGGGTGGAAGGCTGTTCATCCTGGGCGTGGGCGGGAGCGCGGCCAACGCCTCGCACGCGGTCAACGACTTCCGCAAGCTGGCCGGGATGGAAGCCTACGCGCCCACCGACAACGTGAGCGAGTTGACGGCCCGAACCAACGACGAGGGCTGGGAGAGCGTTTTTGCCGCATGGCTGCGCACTAGCCGGCTGCGCGCGGCTGACATGATCCTCGTCTTCTCGGTCGGCGGAGGGAATCTCGAAAAGAACGTGAGCCCGAACCTGGTGGCCGCGCTGCAATATGCCAAGCAGATTGGCGCGACGGTGGGAGGCATCGTTGGCCGCGATGGCGGCTATACCGCCAAGGTAGCCGACGCGTGCGTGAAGGTGCCGACGGTGAATGCCGCCCACGTCACGCCACATACCGAGGCATTCCAAGCGGTGGTTTGGCACCTCCTGGTCTCGCATCCCAAGCTGAAAGCAGCCAGCACCAAGTGGGAAGGCATGCGATGACCGGGCGGGCGGCTCTGTTCCTGGATCGGGATGGCGTCGTGTGCCGGGCCGTAGTCCAGGGCGGCAAGCCGTTCCCTGCGCGTTCCGTGGAAGAGCTCGACGTCTTGCCTGGGGTGCAAGAGGCGCTGCGGAAGGCCGGAACCCTGGGACTGGTTCGCATCATCGTCACCAACCAGCCCGACGTGGCACGCGGAACGCTCGCGCGGCAGGTCGTCGAAGCCATGCACGACCGCCTGCGCGCCGAGTTGGAGATCGATGACGTGCTGGTGTGCTGGCATGACGACGCCGACGGATGCGCGTGCCGCAAGCCGAAGCCCGGGTTGCTGCTGGAAGGGGCGGAGCGGCACGGGGTGGATCTCGCCAGGAGTTTCATGGTCGGAGACCGGTGGCGGGATGTGGAAGCCGGAATGCGGGCGGGGTGTCGTACGGTTTGGATCGACTGCGGCTATGATGAGCAAAGCCCGCCCTCACCGCCGGACTACAGGTGTCATAACCTGGCTGAAGCCGTGGAGTGGATAGGCGCGCGCACCGAGGTGACGTACATGCAACCGAATCTAGATTCCCTGCGAATCAAGATCTTCGCCGATGGGGCCAACCGGACGGCGATGGTCGATCTCTACTACAATCCACGCATCAAGGGATTCACCACCAATCCTACGTTGATGCGCAAAGATGGAGTGGGCGACTACGAGCACTTCGCTCGGGAAGTCCTCAGTGTGATCCGTGATCGGCCGATTTCGTTTGAGGTGCTCTCTGACGACATGGACGAGATGGAACGTCAGGCGCGCAAGATCGTGTCGTGGGGCGAGAACGCGAACGTGAAGATCCCCATAACCAACACCCGGCGGGTCTCTTCGGTGCCGCTCATCCGGCGCTTGGCGCGCGATGGAATCAAGGTGAACGTCACGGGTCTGACCACGATCGAGCAGGTAAGCGCCGCGGGCGAGGCACTGGCCGAAGGGAGTGCCTTTTCCATTGTGTCGCTTTTCGGCGGCCGTATCGCGGACACGGGAAGGGATCCGGTTCCCATGATGGCTGCGGCTGTGCAGAGCCTGCGGCCGCTTGCGCATGTCGAGTTGCTGTGGGCCAGCCCGCGCGAGTTGCTGAACATCTTCCAAGCGGACGCCATCGGCTGTCACATCATCACGGTCACCGCCGACATCCTGAAGAAGCTGCCCCTGGTGGGCAAGGATCTGGACCAGTACTCGCTAGAGACGGTGCAGATGTTTCGCGATGATGCGGTGAAAGCGGGCTACGTCCTGTAGCGAGAAGTGCGGCCCTGCGGCCGCCACATTTGAGTTCGTAGCGAGACCATCCAAGTCGGCGTCGCACGGGTCTTTGGGGTCCCCCCAAAAAATGGTGTCAGAACACGAAACCGAGACGCATAGCGACAAAGGGTCGCCACGACCAGGGCGTCCATAAGACGCGCGTTCCGTCAGAACTATCAACCAAGTACTGCGGGGCGATAAGATCAAAATCGATTCCAACGCAAACGGACACAACCAGGCGGCCATAGGCACCCTCAAGCGTAGCCATCGCGAGAAGCAAGGGATCGGTAGCCCAGAAGGCCGGCTTCGCACCGCTTCCATTTGGCGTCACATGGGTTGCGTCCACCCCAGCCCCCAGTCCAAACGACGCAGAGAGGTGCGAGGTGATAGCCTTCGGAAAGGCCACAGAGATCCGAATTCCGGACGAGAGCAAGTGCATGCCCACATCTGAACTGGTCACTGTCTGCTGCAATCGCTGCGATAGCGTCATGCCCAGGCGGAGACGCGGCCAGCGCCGTTCCACGGCCAATTCCGGACCATGCGCGACGGAATCAGTCTTCAGCAGGGTCCCTGAGTAGCCGGCCGCGATCGCCCATATGGGCTGTGGACTTGTCGCTTCCAGATCCGGTGCCGGAGCCGGTGGCGGTGGCGGTGGCGGTGGCGGCGGTGGCGGTGGCGGTGGCGGCGGTGGCGGAGAGGGCGCCAAGGATCGTTCGAACTCGTCGCGGCTCACACCCAGCGCGCGTCCTTTCAAGATGGCCTCCACCGAGCTGTCCACAACGAAGCGAATCAGCTCAAGCTCGACCGCGTCCGGATCCGCGTGCACCGCCAGCGGGCGCAAATACACGAGCCCACTTCGCGCATCCAGGAGATACATCGTGGGTTGGCTGGCGGTCAGGTCCAGCCAAAGGTGCGCCACCGGACCGGTGGGAGAGCGATCGATGGGCAGGCGGACGATGTCAAGTGGATCGATCCGGTCCGCGCTGACCGCGACGAGGTCCAGTCCCTGGCGGTCGAGCGAACCGCGAAGCACGGCGACAACTTTCTCGACTACCGCCGGGTCGCCGGCCAGCACCGCATTAATGTGCTGCCGTTCTTGCCCTGCTGCTGATCGCGGCATCGCGATCACAGCGGCCAGCAAGAGGAACAGGAAGACCCGCTCAAGGCACGCGGGCCAGAGCGCGGGTAAAGCGCCGCTTCTCCGACGGTTCACGTCCAAACCATGCTCAGGGCAGGCGGCGCGTCTGAGCCAAGCGCTCCCTGGCTTGGCTGGTGTAGACCGTTCCGGGGTAGGAATCGAGCATCCTCTGCCAGGTTTCGCGCTCGGCGGAAAGGCGCCCCATCTGTCCCAGCGCGATCGCGCGGCCAGCTAGGGCCTCCTGCGATGCCTCACCCCCGTACGCCAGGTGCCGATCGAATTGGGCGAGGGCCTGGGCAGGGCGTCCGCGGTCGAGCAGCATGCGGCCAGCCACGGCGAATGAAACCCGGCTTTCGCGCGTCTTGGGGAAGAGCTGCTGCAGCTTGCGGAAAACCGCGATGGCTTCGTCCGCCCGGTTGCGGTCGCGCAAGTCGGAAGCCCGCGCAAAAAGCAAGGCTGCGCTGGGCTGCACGCGCGGTGCCCGAGGAAGGCTGGGTCTCTCGTCGATGAGTTCGTCCTGGCCAGCAGAGGGTGCCTCCGACAGAGCCAGGGCTGGCCCGGATGGCGCTGGTGTCCGCGCTGCAGGTCGGGCCATGGTCGCCTGGGCCGGGACCTGCTCGTGGACGGGAGCTTGCCTGTACCACAATGCTGCGCTTGCCACGCTACCCAGCGCCATCAGCATTCCTGCTGTTGCCAGCAACCAACGCCTCCGGGGCGACCAGAGAAACCACGCCGACCAGCGCGCTCGTCCGAAGTGAGCCAACGCGTAGTCCACGGCAAGGCTATTCAGGCGGCTACCCCAGGGCTGCGCCTTTTGTTGTGAGCGAGCAAATGCCAGGTGAGCCTCACAGGCACTGCAAGCGGCGAGGTGTTCCTCCAAAGCGCGCTGTTCCGTTCTAGACAGCTCGCCCCGCAGCGCCCGGTCAAGGGCCTCCTCGGGATGCGCTTCAAGATTCATGCTCGCCCCTTCCAGCCCCCATTTCCCCGTCGAGCCGACGCCGCAAGAAGTCCTTGGCCAAACGCAGACGGCTCTTGGTCGTGTTGACCGGCACCTGGGTGGCCACGGCTATCTCTTCCACCGAGCAACCCAGAACCATGCGCATGAGAATGGTTTCGGCCTGCACCGCCGACAGTTCGTCGATGGTCTCGCGCACCAGCCAGAGGTTGGGAAGTGAGTCCTCGCTTCCGGCGAGGTTTGGGACGAAAGTCTGCTCAGCGAGCGTGCGCAGCCGCTGCTCTCGACTTCGTGCTCGCTTGCGCGCGGCGATGGATGATCGCAGCGCGATGCGGTTGGTGTAGTGCACGATAGCGCCCTCGGCACGGTACTGGGGTAGGGCCCGCAGGATGTCGATCAAACACTCCTGGACCGCATCCTCCAAGTCGACGTGGCCAGCCCCCAAGACGCCACGGCAGACGTTGCGTACCGACGGCGCGATGGCTTCCAAGAAGGTGCGCATGGCCGCGGGATCGCGTGTCCGCGCCGCCAACGCCAGCGCTGTCAACTCGCACGGGCTCGCATCGTACGAGTGGGTGCGCGCCTCGGCGGGGACGGCAAGACGAACTCTGCTTTCCGCGGAGGCCATACCCAAGTGTAGCTCCGAAAAATACAAAGTTGTCAACTATGAGTCGCCAGGTGAACCCTGGCGCCATGCTTCATAGATGACCCCGGGGCCTCCGACCGCCTCCCTGGTGAACAGAATATGGGTGCCATCCTGCGACACCCAGGGATAGCGTTCCGAAAGATCTGTATTGAGAGAGTCCAGGGGAATTTGCGCAGCGGAAGAAAAAGGCGTGGACGCGTCCGGACGGCTGACTTCGACGAGATCCCAGGAATTTCCCTTGCTAGGGCCTCGAGAGCTCCAGATAAGGGAAAGCGAATCATGGAAGAGCGCGGGATCCGCGTCCGCCTCTCTCGAGTTGATGCCCGAAAGCTGCTGGACATTTCCCCAGTCTCCCAGCGGGTCGGTACGGGACGCCGAGTAGAGGCTATCGTCTTCTGTGTCCAGCGGAGCGGAGAAAAAAGCCATGAAGAGCCCACTGGGATTCACACTCGGACCCCTGTTGTACAGCGTAGAAGAGCGAAGCTCATCCCCCTGCACAAGCGCAGGGCTGCCCCACCGCTGCCCCTTGGTTTTTCGCTGCGAGACATAGAGCTGATATCCCTGACGTCCCGTGACTGGTCGGTCACTTGCGAAGTAGATGGTCAGGCCATCGTAGGAAACGTCTGGATCCTGATCATTGCCAGAGCCGGAGAGTTCGAAAACCAGCTTGGCTGGGTTCCACGGCGCATCGATTGCGGTCCGCGTGCTGGAATAGATGTTGAAAGTCGTGCCACCGAGCTCTTCGCACGCAAGATAGATCTCCAATTCATCATCGCCAACCAGCGACGGACCATGGGCATCGCTTGTGTCGCTGACCAAGCCCGTGACCGGCGTCGGCGCAGAGAAGGGACGCCAGCCCGGAGCGGCATCACCCAGAGCGAGGTCACCCAGAGCCGCATCCCCCAGAGCGACGTCACCCAGAGCGACGTCCCCACCTCCATCTATCTCTACATCCCTTTGGACTGCCACCACCCGGTCTGGCTTCATGCAGACGATTCCCCCGAGAAGTATTCCGGCCAATGCGCCGATTTGTCGGACTCTCACGCTGCCGAGCATGACATTGCTTTGTGAAGGATGGTAGCCCGTGGGCCGCAGTGATTCCGTCTGGCTAGTAGATTATGTTGTTTACCTTCCCACAGTTGACAAATGACAGGGTGGTTTGAATCTCGAAGTTTGACTGGTTGGTGTGGCGTTCCGCATGGAAAACCGCGATGTCGTAGACGTTGCCCACGGTTAGTCCGAGCGAATCAATAAGAACTGTCTGGCTCTCCTGCGCATGGCGCCCTCCCTTGTTGATGACCCTCTGGTTGTTGATGAACACGAACAGGTCGTCATCGCCGCTGAACGTAAACTGTTCCCCCCCTTTGTAGGTGAAGGCGGTGTGAATCTCCGTGGTGAAGGAGAAGTTGTGATTCTGGCCCTGGTTTCCAAAACCCTGATTGTCGAGCGGAAAGAAAGATGAATTGGGCAAGGTCGCTGCGCAAGTGGGAGTACCATTGGCGTCGTTCACCAGATGCAACGCCAGTATGTACGACATGTTGACCCCCGGGACATCGTTGTACCACTGGTCGAAATAGGCCTTGCCGTGAGTGGACGGCGTGTTGCCGCCGGTCGTGTTCGCGTAGGTCGGCTTGCCGTCTGGGCCCAGGGTGCTGGCCACGATCCCCGGGTCGTCTGCAACCGGTGCTGTCTCAAAATCTGGGTGGCCGCCGGATTGATTCCCCATCTTGAAGTCGCGAACCACGCCGAGAAGGGCAGCACACTGAGTGGCAGGAGTTGAAGTCCCACTGCCCCCTCCTACCGCGCCGGCGTCTCCTGACGACGTGAGTGGTGGACCGAGAGCGTAGGCGCCAGTGGCCGCATCGGTCACGTTCACGAAGGGCGGCGAAGGAGGCGGCCACACGGCAGCCAGAGACTGTCCAATACCCGCGTCATCACCCCCGGTGTCGGTGCCGGTCGAGGTAGAGCCGCCAAGATTGTGTACGATACCGGTTTGACCTCCGCGGTTGCCGCCGTTTCCCGCACCTGCGCCGTTACCACCGTTTCCCGCACCTGCGGCGTTGCCCCCACTTCCCACCATGCCGCTGACTGGCGACTGCGGCCCACAGTCCATCAGAGACATGCCGACGAATAGACAGGCCGCAAGCCCAACTAGGGTGTTGCCAACCATGGTGTTCTTCATAATGCCTCCCTGGCTGAGTCTCCGCGCGACCCTACAGCCGGACCGCTATACTAATGTGATATATCTTCCGATCGCCGTCAACGGATAGGGTCTGCTCGGGGCTCCGTCGACAGAGGAGCGCTCCGAAAGGTCTCTTCGCGACCACGCTCGGCACCCAGCGGCACCCTGGGCTAGCGCTGACTGTCAGCAAGAACCAATTCTGTTCCCGGTTTCTCTTCCCAAGGATCCGCAAAATCGAGAGAAGATATTGCCGTCAGCAAGCCCTATCGCGAGTGTCCAATGATTGTTCGCCTCAGAACACGGGCGGTTTCAACATGACTTCTCTGCCTCGGCATTCGGTTCGCCTCGCAGCACTGGCAGGTCTTTCACTGGCGGTGGCTTTGGGCGCATGCTCTGAAAACGATACCTCCGGAACGGTGCCTTCCAGCGGCGGCAGCGCGGCCGGCGGTGGAGTGGCTGGAAGTGGCGGTGCCACAAGCGCCTCGGTCCCGACCGGCGGAAGCCGGACGACCGGAGGTGCCGGCGGAATTGTCTCGGAGGGAGGAAGCAGCCAACCTGCCGGCGGCGGCTCGACCAACGCCGGCGGCGCTATCGGAGCAGGAGGCGAGGCCAGAAGCGGCGGCGTCACCACCACTGGTGGATCGACGGCGACGGGTGGCTCGCCAGCAACCGGCGGAACGACCGCAACCGGCGGAACGACCGCAACCGGCGGAACGACCGCAACCGGCGGCACCGTGACGTCCGGAGGAACGACAGGCGGTACCATGGCCACCGGTGGATCCATGGCCAACGGTGGGAACCTGACGACCGGGGGATCAAAGACCGCTGGTGGTACCACCAGCAGCGGGGGCAGCAAGGGTGGCACCTCGGCCGCCGGCGGTGCCACCTCAGCCGGGGGTGCGAACGGAGGCAGTACCTCCGCTGGCGGTACGACCTCCACCGGCGTCCTCGCGGCCACGCCTCCCATGGGATGGAATAGCTGGAACAAGTTCGGCGGCAGCATCACGGACACGTTGGTCAGGGGAATTGCCGATGCAATGGTCTCAAGTGGTATGCAAGCTGCGGGCTACCAATTCATCAACATTGATGACATGTGGCAGGCATCCAGCCGCGACTCGAGCGGCAACATTGTGCCCGATAGCGGCAAATTCCCGAACGGAATGAAAGCACTCGCTGACTACGTGCACAGCAAAGGTCTGAAACTCGGCCTGTACTCCGACCGCGGCACCAAGACCTGCTCCGGCCGCCCGGGCTCATACAGTTATGAGACCAAGGATGCGCAAACCTACGCCTCGTGGGGTGTGGACTACCTGAAGTACGACAATTGCAGCCCAGCCGCGGGTTCGAACATGCAGACGGACTACACGAACATGTCCAATGCCTTGAAGGCGTCGGGACGCCCAATCGTGTTTAGCATATGCGCCTGGTGGTTCTATTCCTGGGAGACAACCACCGGTCAGTTGTGGCGGACGGGCACTGACATCAAGGATAATTGGGCGAGCTTCACCTCGTTGCTCGACAAGAATGGCGGGTGGACGTCTAGATACACTGATGCCTCCTATGGTTCACCCGGGCTCGCCCAGTACGCAGGGCCGGGGCATTGGAACGACCCTGACATGCTCGAGGTGGGCAACGGCGGCATGACCGACACGGAGTACCAGTCGCACTTCAGCTTGTGGGCCATCATGGCCTCTCCCTTGATCGCCGGCAACGACCTCGCAAATATGAGCGCGTCGACCAAGAATACCCTGACCAATACCGACGTCATTGCCGTGGACCAGGATCCGCTTGGCATACAGGGCAAGCCGATCAGCACCAGTACCACGCTCGAAGTGTGGTCGAAGAAGCTCTCCGGCACCGAGGCCTATGCCGTGGCCCTGTTCAATCGCACCGCAGCTAGTGCCAGTATCACGGTGACCTGGACCAGTCTCGGAATGACCTCTACCTCCGCCACTGTGCGCGACCTCTGGTCCCACACCGATCTCGGTTCCATCGCCACCCAGTACACCGCCACGGTTCCGTCGCACGGCGTGGTGATGCTAAAGGTGGTCGGTAGCTGACCCCGTGCTACTCAATTACCCTGGAGTCGGCGCCATCTTCGTAGCAGATTCCGGCCTTGAGAAGTTCACCTCCGAAATCTGGTAGATCGAAGATGGGTGCGGTCCCGACGACGGCGGAGCATGGCGGTCGCCGCAAGGGTGACCAGCAGTAGCAATCCCGCGCCGTGATCGTTCGTGCTGCCCAAGCTGCACGAACCGGCAGAAGACGCCCTCTGGGTGATTCCGGCGTCGATCTGACCACTGGATCCGCCTTCGCCAGGTGTGCTGGTGGTCCCGCCCGCGCCGATGGTTCCGGCCGCACCAGTGGTCCCGCCCGTGCCGGAGGTTCCACCTGTGCCGAGAGTTCCACCTGTGCCGAGAGTTCCACCTGTGCCGAGAGTTCCACTTGTGCCGAGAGTTCCACCTGTGCCGGGGGCTCCGCCCGTGTCGGGGCTCCCGCCCGTGCCCGGGCTCCCTCCGGCGCGGGTGGTGCCGCCGGTAGTAGTGATTCCGCCGGTCCTCATGGCTCCGCCTGCACCGGCGCTGCCACCCGTCCGAGTGGTTCCGCCCATGCCTGTGTTTCCACCGCTGCCAGAGGCTCCGCCAGAACCAGTGGTACCACCTGTGCCCGCGCTTCCACCTGCGCCGCCGTCGGGAGGGCTTTGACCGTCTTGCGGAAAGACTGTCGGAGCAGGCTTTGCCCCATTCACGGTATTGACGATCAGGTTGTCAAACAACGCGGTCGTCTTCGCGGCGGTGCCGAGCCCGACGTTGCCTTTCGAGTACTTGCTATCCGTGACCGAAAAGACCTGTGTGCTGTCGACCAAACCCTTGATTGAGGTGCCCTGGAAGACCAGCTTCATGTTGTGCCAGCTACCCGCGGCGAGGGTGGCCTGTCCGGTCGTGATCGCCCCCGCGGTGGGTGCCGCGTAGAAACTCACAGCCCCGCTAGGACTTAGCGTCATGTAGTAGCCGTTTGGATTGGTGCCGTAGCCGCTTCCGGTCGAATTGACTCGCCCCAACAGCGACGCCCAACCCGTAGTAGTCTCTATCGAGACGTCCGCGCTGACCTCATAGTCCGTCCAGGCCGTATTGCCCACGATGGTGTAAGGATTGGTTTCCGGAGCCCAGCTCTGTGCCGGCTGACTCACCACCTGTCGCAGACAATTTCCGGTTCCATCCGGACGGGCGAAGAGCTCGAACCCGCCCGCGATGTCGTCGTGGTAGTACGGCCGATAGCCGACCGCTTGGAAATCACTATAGTGATCGTAGGTTTCGTAGTAGGGCATCGGGAAGTTCGCTGCCGCCGGTGGCGTAGCTGCGCCCTTCTGCTGCCCGGTTGTCGTGCTGATCGAGTAGATGGAATTCGGATCGAGTGAGACGGAAAAGGACCCGTTGACCGGGGTGACACTGGCCTGCTGTTGAAACTGGGCAGTCGCATTGCTGCGCCAAACCGACACGTTCCCGGTGGAAAGGCCGCCCGTGACGTTGAACGTGATATTCTGTGCCGCCTTCGCGCCCGACGTCTGCGCGACGACACTGTAGTCTCCGCCACTGGGAGCCATCATGGTCACGTAGTTTCCGCCGCCCGAGAAACTCCCGCAAGCGGAGTCCAGATACTTCCAGCCGACCTTGGTGAACTGACCCACGTGAGCATAGCCCCAGAGCGCTGGATTGATGGTATAGTTGCCACTCCAGGGAGAGCTCGCGACTGCCATCGTGTCGTCGTAGAATGGCTCATTCGAGTAGAACGCGGTGATGAGATACCAGTATATGGTCTTCGTGATCTTGCTATTGACGTAATTGGAGTTGAACGCGCCGACAATGTCTATGGCGCACTGAAACCCGTGTTCATACACGTGCTCTTCCGTGTCCCACATTGGT